>NZ_RQFW01000013.1 GCF_004770145.1 Leptospira bourretii
TCTGCCCATTCTTCTGCTTCTGCTTTGTTTGCAGCAACGGCAGTGTCAGCTTGCAACTCACTCAACTTCATTCGGTCGTCAGCACGTTTTTGTAATAGAGTGATCTCTGCAAGTTTGTCTGTGACAGCTTTTTCAGCATCTTGGTAACGTTTGCGTACCAAATCAACAGGAGATGTGAGTTCTGTTTGGCTTTCTCCAGAAATACCATCATGTGTAGAATAATCTTTGATGGTTACATAATCATAAACAGAAGAGAGTAAACTCATCTCTTTAGAGGATTGTTCTAACAAGTCATAGGCGGTTTTGACTTCTTCTTGTTTGTTGTTGTATTGGTTTTGTTTTGCCGTCACTACAGTTTGTTGGTTTTTGAATCCCAATTCCGCTGCATCAAAGTCACCGAGTCTTTGTTCGTAAATTTCTTTGTATTTTTCTAATTCAGCTAGGTAGTTGCCGTTTGCTTGTTGTTTGATGTTGAAGATAACACCAATTTCTTCCCCTGCTGTGACAATGCTTGATGCATTGGAACTTACACTTCCTTTGGATTGGTTTACCAATGCATAAGGATCTTCATTGGCGGATCGACCTGGAAGGTTGTTTTTTACATAATTATCTACAACTTTCCTTGCGTTATCAAATCCACCAAGGAACTCATATTCCAGATTCGCGTTTTTGGAATAAACAGCATCACGAACACTGTAACCGGAATTTTTGATTTCTTTTAATAATACTTTGAGAGATGGGTTTTGGTCTTCTTTGGTTGTATCATAAGAATAACTGTTATACTCTTCTATGAT
>NZ_RQFW01000014.1 GCF_004770145.1 Leptospira bourretii
CCAAAACTGGACAGATGATTTGTCCCCAGAAGATACAACAAGTCTTGCCAATTGGTTGAATACCAATGGTTATGAATCAAATCTTATGGGTGCTCTCACCAAAGCAGCTAGGATGGATTATCTCCTTAGATCTTATTCCGGTGAAAACATTGAAGAATACATAACTTCTGCAAGTAACAAACTCGGAAGTCCTGTTACTGAAGAAGAAAAACAATCCATCTTACTTAGCCAAGCCGGGCTTTATGACCCAACACATGCAAATGGAATTGATCCATTTTTTACCATCCAACAAGGTGTGTTTTTAAATTCCTATTCTTACAAAACCGGTTTCTCGGAACTGGCTCTTTCTTTAAAAGAAGAGAGTGTGAAACTTGCAGTTGCTAGTATTGGATACAAAGCAGAAGAAGAT
>NZ_RQFW01000015.1 GCF_004770145.1 Leptospira bourretii
GAGCTTAATTTTGGGTCACAGGTGTTAGGTTCTGAGGGGGAATTACGGGATTTGTGCGGATTGGTATGGAGAGATTAGTTTTTTTGGGGGTGAATCCCCGAAAGAGTTTCGGGGACCGGGCTACTCCGGGGTGCGCTAACGCTCCCGTCTGACATCCGTCAGACCAAGCCCTTCGTATCCCTTTCACAGAGGAATGGATGCACAAACTCCTAACTTCTTGTTCCCCCATCCACACGATACACCGATCCTGTAATGAAACTCGATTCTTCGGATGCTAAAAAGGCTATGAGGTTTGCCACTTCCGATGGTTTGCCAAGCCTTCCCATGGGAATATTTTTTTCCATTGCATCCTTTCCTCTTTCGCCAGCTACATCTAAGATGGCAGTTTCTGTCCAACCGGGACAGACCGCATTGATCCGAACACCAAACCTTGCCACCTCCAATGCTCCTGTTGTGGTTAGTTCAACCACTCCGGCTTTGGCCACACAGTACGGCCCGAGAGAAGGCGAGGCACCAAGCCCTGCGATCGAAGCAACATTCACAATGGATCCTCCGATACGGTCACCAAGCATCAGTTTTGTGGCATACTTTTGACACCAGAATACACTTGTTAAATCCATTAAAATCAAACGGTTCCATACTTCAGTGGTCACTTTATACATAAAGGTAGGTTTATTGGCAATCCCCGCATTGTTTACCATAATATCCAATCTCTGGTTGCGAGATTTGAATGTTTCCACTAGGGAGATGATTTCTTCTTCGTTTGTGACATCACATTTGATAAATTCCGCTGACCCACCTAAATGTTCAATTTCACCGGCAAGGCGAGAGCCTTCTTCTACATTGATATCGGAAACAACGACGTGAGCTCCTTTTTTTGCCAGTAACAAACAGGTTTCCCTCCCAATTCCGAGTGCACCACCAGTCACAATTGCATTTTTATTTTTTAATATTAATTCCATAACCAAAACATATTTAGGAGAGCAGTAGAAGCAATAAAAAATATAAATCATTGTTAGATGAAATCGTTAAAAAGTAGACTGATTGGTTTATTTTTTTTATATAAAATTCTTACAAATAAAATAAATGAATTGAAGATAAGGCTTTATTTCTATTTGCAATGTTTGCTGAAAAGAAAAAGTCAAATCACAGTTGAGGATTTGCTGATCTTTTTTTTCTAAAAAATAGAATTGGTGCGATTAGGGACTTATTAAATTAGAAAATATTTATATTTGAATAAACTATTATAATTTCTTTTCGACTGAAAACTTGGTTTTTGCTTCTTTTCGATTTATAGTAAAAAATACGACAACTTGCTCCCAGGTTTCAGGTTATTCCTTTCTTCGTTAGTGATAGTACTGAAAATAAAACTTATTTTTTAGAATCTATCTAATTTACCTAGTATCCAAAGAATCCTTAAATAAATGATAGGATTTAGATGGCGTGAGGAAACAAAAATGGGGATCGAATTTCTAAAACATTTTTTTATCTTAGATGCGGATCAATTTTTCTTTGTCGAAGGTACTTATAATTATTGGTTGGTTTCTCTTTCCATTTTGATTTCTATTTTTGCCTCTTGGATTTCTCTTTATATGCTCAGCCGTTTTTCAAACGTTGAGAACAAATTCTCTCGGTTAGCCATTCTATTTACATCTAGTTTATCGATGGGCGGAGCGGTATGGTCGATGCACTTTATCGGGATGATGTCTTTTGACTTATGTACAAAAGTCACATACCATAAATCAGTAACAATTCTTTCCATCCTTCCCAGCTTTTTTGCTTCCTACTTCGCATTGCAAACGTTAAATAAAAAGAAAATCACCCGCAAAGAATTAGTTTCTGTGGGGATTTTAGTCGGAGCAGGGATTGGATTTATGCACTATATGGGAATGGCCGCAATGGAAATGCGACCAAAGCTCATGTATGATCCTTATTTGTTTTTTGTTTCTCTGGTAGTTGCCATCTCTCTTGCGATTCTTTCCATTTTGATTCAGTTTCGTTTAAAAGAATCAAAGTTAAAAATAAAAACTAAATATTTAACATTGATGAGTGGGATTGTGATGGGTAGTGCTATCTCGGGGATGCACTATACGGGAATGGCCGCTGCTCGATTTGTCTTAGAACCAGGTCAGGTATTAGATCAAACAAATTCAGATCAGCTTTTTTTGGCAGCTCTTGTTGGATTTGGTAGTATTTTTGTCATTGGATCTGCTGTTGTTACCATTGCCTTTATTAGTTATAAAGATCTTTTTCAAAACCTTTTAAAAAGTGAATCCAGGTTACGAGCGATTATTGAAACTGCTGCCGATGCCATTGTGATGATCAATACCAAAGGAATCATCCAAGAGTTTAATATAACAGCCGAACAAATGTTTGGTTGGAAAGCAAAAGAGATTATAGGTAAAAATGTAAAGATTTTGATGCCGAACCCTTTTCAAAGAGAACATGACAATTATCTTACCAATTATTTGAAAACAGGGGAAGCTAAAATCATCGGTGTTGGTAGGGAAACCATTGCCATTCGAAAAGACGGAACCACCTTTCCGATTCGTTTGGCGATTGGCCATACCAAACTTCCACAAGATGATGTTTTTGTAGGTTTGATCAGTGATATTTCAGAACGAATCATTATCGAAAATGCTTTAAAAGAAAATGAAGAACAACTAAAGTCTTTTATTCAAAATATTCCAGGTGTTGTGTATCGGTGTTTTGCAGATGAACATTGGACTTCTATTTTTATGAGTGATGCCATTTTTACTTTATCTGGATATCCTGCAGAAGATTTTTTAGAACCTAAACGGATCCGTAATTTTTCCGAAATCATTCATCCTGAAGATAGAAGCCATGTTTTTAATCTCATTCAAAACGCCATCGATACCTCAGATACATTTGTTTTAAACTATCGTATCATTCAGAAGTCTGGGGACATTCGTTGGGTTTTGGAATACGGCGGTCTTGTATTCGATGAAGAAAAAAAAGTTAAATATTTGGATGGCGTGATTTTAGATAACACAGACCGAAGGATGATTGAAGAAGCTCTTATTGAATCCAAAGAGAAAGCAGAGATGGCTGCCATTACCAAAACTACGTTTTTGGCAAATATGAGTCATGAAATTCGAACTCCGATGAATGCCATCATTGGTTTTACTGAAGTCTTACTTGCCGGTGATTTGTTAGGAAATCAGAAAAACCATTTAGAAACTGTAAAAAATTCTGCTAAGTCATTATTGCGTCTGTTAAACGATGTTTTAAATTCAGCTAAATTAGATCGTGGCGCAGTCGAACTAGAAACAATCGATTTTTCTCTTTATTCGCTTGTTGATCAAGTCTGTTCCGCAATGGGAATGGAAGCTAGAAAAAAAGGTTTGGAGTTTCAATCTCATCTCGATCCCAATCTAGAAGATTATTATAAAGGTGATAGTTTGCGTATCCGTCAAATTTTAACGAACTTACTTGGCAATGCGATTAAGTTTACAAAAGAAGGACAAATCCAACTGGAAATTACCAAAAAAGATTCCGAGGTGTTATTCCACATCCAAGATTCAGGCATTGGGATTGCAGAGGATCGGATGGAAAAAATTTTTGAACCTTTTACCCAAGCCGATGTTTCCATGAGTCGAAAATTTGGTGGGACTGGACTTGGAACCACAATTTCGAAACAATTAGTTGAACTGATGAAAGGAAAAATTTGGGTCGAAAGTAAACTTGGTGTTGGGACAGATTTTTATTTTTCGCTTCCTTTGGAGAAGGGAGTTCCGGTTTTCGAGTTAAATGAAAAAATTCAATTGGATTTACCAAGTTCCAAAATCCTCATTGTTGATGATGTAAAACAAAACGTAGAACTCATCCAACTTCTCATGACATCGAACGGGCATGAGGTGGAGATTGCAAGAAACGGAAAGGAAGCATTGGATTTATTTTTAACCAAACCATTTGATTTGATCTTAATGGACATCCAAATGCCAGAAATGGATGGATTGGAAGCCACAAGGCAAATTAGGGCGTATGAGAAAAAAGATTCTTCACACATTCCGATCATCGCACTATCCGCAAGTGTATTTGATGAAGATAAGATTTCGGCAAAAAATGCGGGTATGGATGGGTTTGTTTCCAAACCGATTGATCTCCAAGATTTGTTTTCTGAAATTGAGAAAGTTTTTGGGAACACAAGAAATTTCACCGGTAATACGATTTCAGATCCAAAAGAGTTAGATTTTTTTCAAACAAGGAGAGGTATCCGCCTGTTTGGTTCTTTGGAAAAATATGTTTCGATGTTAGATGGATTTTTTTCTGATTTCCTAAGAGAGTTTGATAAACTAAATGAGTTCCCTAGTGAACTTGGTGACAAAAGAGCATTTCTACACCGAATCAAAGGTGTTTCATCGAATTTAGGAATCAATTCCATAACTGAACACACGCTTAATTTAGAAACAAAATTACAAAAGGAAACATTGACAAAGCTAGATTTTAAAAATCTAAAACTAATCTTTGAAGAGTCTTACAAAAAATTTGTAACAGAGTTTGCAGTAGAATTAAAAATCAAAAAAGAACCACCTCTAGTTTTCAGAAAGATTCCTTTGGAATCGAAAGACCGTTTGGATTCTGCAATAGAGAATTTGATCGAATCTTTTTCTAAAGGCGCTGTTGACCAAACTGAATGGAAGTATTTATATAATTCGTTAACGGATACAAAATTTTCTGAGATCGTTTCAGAAATTGATTCTTTTATCCAACAATTTGATTTTGAAAACACGATCCGAAATTTAAAAAATTTAAAACTTCGCATTATGGGAGAAGGTTAGAGTGGAAATAAATCATAAACCGAAAGTTTTGATTATTGATGATGAAGCGACAAACTTACAAATACTCAATGAAATTTTACAAAAAGACTACCAGCTTTTATTTGCCAAAGATGGAAACAAAGGTATCGAACTTACGATTTCTGAAGAACCGGAACTCATTTTGCTTGATGTGATGATGCCAGAGATGACTGGTCATGATGTATGCAAAATTCTAAAATCAAATGAAAAAACAAAATATATCCCTGTGATTTTTGTCACTGCGCTAAGTGATATTGAAGATGAAGAAAAAGGATTTCAGTTAGGTGCCGTTGATTATATCACAAAACCGGTAAGCCCTCCCATAGTAAAAGCTCGGATCAAAAATCATCTTTCGCTTGTCAATGTCAATGAAGTAAAAAAGACCCGATTACAGATTGTTCAACGTTTGGGTATGGCATCTGAATATAAAGACAATGAAACGGGAATGCATGTGATTCGTATGAGTCATTATTCACAAACCCTCGCTCTTGCTTTTGGTTACAGCTCGGAACAAGCAGAAGAAATTCTGAATGCAGCACCTATGCACGATGTTGGTAAAATTGGAATTCCTGATTTTATCATTCAAAAGCCTGGGAAACTAAGTCCAGAAGAATGGGAAATTATGAAACGTCATCCAGAGATCGGAGCAGAAATCATTGGAGATCATCATTCGACTCTTTTAAAATTAGCTAGATCCATTGCCATTACCCATCATGAAAAGTTCGACGGAACAGGATATCCATACCAATTAAAAGGAGAAAATATTCCTTTGGAAGGGAGAATCATAGCAATCGCAGATGTATTTGATGCTTTAACAACGGTAAGGCCATATAAAAAAGCATGGGAAGTGGATGCGGCCATTGAGTTTCTCAAACAAGAATCGGGGAAACATTTTGATCCTGTTTTAGTCCAAAAATTCATTACAGTATTGCCAAAAATTCTTGAGATCAAAAACCAATGGCCAGAAGAAATGGAAATCCAGAAAAACCAAGATTTGAAATGATGTAAAATGAAATGGATTATTATGACCATATCAAACAAGCCATTGAGTTTATTGAAAAAAATCTAAGAGAAGATATTAGTGCAGAAGATGTATCCAAAAATGCCTTTCAGTCCAGATGGCATTTCCAACGGGTGTTTCGTTATGTGACTGGTTATTCTGTTTATACCTATATAAAAAAAAGACGTCTTACCGAGGCAGGGAATGATTTAATTTTAGGAAAAGATAAGATCATTGACATTGCATTAAAATACCATTATACAACTCCAGAATCTTTTCTTCGTGCTTTTCGATCCGAATATGGATTCAATCCATCAGAATATCGAAATCAGTTAGAACATAAAAATTTTTCTAAATTGGAGGTGGATTTATTACGAGATGGGATTCGGATTGATGGATCAAAAATCAAAACACAGATAGTGACAAAAAACGAAATCACTTTTATTGGAAAAACATACCGAACCACCATGCAGAAATGCCAAAATGAAATCGATATTCCTAAATTCTGGGGAGATTTTTTTGGTGGTGGTTTTATGGAACCAATTCCCAACCGAATGAACCAATCTCTAATTGGAATTTACACAAACTGGGATTATGCTGAGAATTTTGATGTGATGATTGGGGCACAAGTCACAAAAGAGACAAAAATTCCTGCTGGATTTGTCGCACATACTTTAAAACCAGCTAAGTATATGGTTTTTACAGTTCCCGGAAACCAAAACCAAGACATCCTCAATGGTTGGAAATATATCTATGGAACTTGGATGCCAAACACTGGGTATGAAAGAGAATTTAGTGATGATTTTGATTTGTTTGATGACCGGTTCCAATCAAATACAAATCCAGAATCAGAAATTTATATCCCTATTAAATAAATTCATTTTTTCCATTAGTTTTTCAGAAAAGCACAAATAGTCAAGAACCCAAATCCAGTTTGCGTTAGGATCTATTTATGAAACAAACTTCAACTCAGAAAATTCATTTAGGACCGATGGTCCTTGTCGGGATTACAACACGAACCTGCAATGCGAAAGAAATGTCTGGAAAAGGAAAAATTGCCGCCCTTTGGCAAAGGTTTTGGGAAGAGGGGATTCTTTCCCAAATTCCAAATCCTTTGGTTCCTTCCGAAATCGTTGTGGCTTATACGGAATTTGAAACAGATGAAAACGGGGAATATACCATTTTAATTGGCACGAAGGTCAGCTCAGTGAATTCCCTTCCATCTCACTTAACAACCGTAAATGTTTTAGAATCTGATTATCTCCAAGTTCCCACTGAGTGGGGCCCAATTTCTGAAATTGGACTTACTACCTGGAAAAAAATTTGGTCAGAAGAATCATACCGCAAAAATCGATCTTACAAAACAGATTTGGAAATTTACGGTACCAATGCGAAAGACCCCAACCATTCCCAGTTTGATATTTACTTAGGAATTCGTTAGTCAGTCTTTTTAGTGGAACTAGTGTTAGTAGGCCTTAAATCCCGTTGGTCTTTCACCACGGGCGTAAGCCGCACTTGCTTTTTTTTCATCTTTGAGTAGTCTACTTTTTGCAATGAAACGTACCCACCAAGGAATGTTTCTGATCGGACTTCCTGTGGAGTGAGCCAAAAGATAAGCTTTCGAACATTTTTCAATCAATTCACAGTTGTATATAGCTTTCTCTCGAGTGACACTCGTGATGACCACTGCCTCTTCATCCAAAAAGGCGTTGGCTCCACCGAGGACAATGGAACTTGTCTCTACAGTTCCATCAATTCGTTTGGGAATGGGAAAGACTGGTACCCCTAATTGGCGGCACTGTTCATCGAATACTAATGGGAGAGGATGGTCTAGTGTCTTTAGTAAAGAACTCCATTCCGGCTGAAACGAAGCAATGGCTCCAATATCAGACCTTAAAGAATATAAACTTGCATGGAAGCGAATTTGATTGAGAGTCACTTCGTCCTTGGACTGGATTTTGATCGCTGCGGTTGGATTTTCGATTGGGAATTCGCCAATTTCCACTTTTGATTTTTTGCCCTCACCTCTATGGATGAGAAGAAAACTTCCTTTGCCCGGAAGACGAAAGGATAGGTCAGCTTTATGAGATTGTAATAAACCTTTTGTATCTAAGCGGTGCCACAAATGATTTAATTCTTCTGCATCAGTTTGTGTTTCTGATTTTGGGTTTTGTTTTTTGGTAGTAGATGATTTCATTTTTTTCCTTTGATCGAATTCTCAAATTGCATCAAATTGCATTTAGAGAGCTTCGACTAACTGGGTTTTCATTTCTTTTGGCATATGGGATAAATCTGGATTTTTTTCGATTCTTGTTTTTAAAAAACGTGCCGCTTCTTTTTCTAATAACTTTACACTTGCGATTGCTTGTTCCAAAGTCATGGCTCCGCAAACCAAACCATGATTACGCAAAAGATAAGCATTGGTCTCTTTGATAATTCTTTTACGAAATGCTTTGACAAGAAAGGAAGTGCCAGAGGGAGCATAAGATACAATTCGTACAAAATTTCCTATATTTTTTTTTCCTTCTTGGGATTCAATGTCCATGTCCAAACCAAGTAAAGATACAGCGCTCGCAAGTGGTTGGTGTGTGTGTAAACTCACTTGGATTTCTGGTCTCAGACTAAAAAAAGAAGCATGAATTCCGCTTTCCGTTGTTGGTTGTTTGGTGCCATCTACCATCTTTAGATCTTTGATTTGTAAAATACAAAGGTCTTCTGGTTTCATTGTATAATAATCTGTTGCAGAAGGAGTGACTGCCATCAGTTCCGAATCAATCCGAACTGCTAAATTTCCACCGACCCCTGCTAAAAAACCAAGATCAGCTAACTTGATACAGGCGGAAAGCATCGCCTTTCTTACGGTTTCAATTTTGGAATCTTTCATTGCTTTCGTCTCCTGTCTCGGGCCGAATGATTACCCGACTCTTGTCGGTTAGAATTTATGATGATTCGGGCGTTTGTCGACTATTTTTTCAATTTATCGTCATTTTTTGCTTGAATAAGGACAAAAACTCGGCACTTGTCGGTAAGAATGCGAAAACAAACCAAAAATCTTTCGGAGAAGGCAGAGGACCTTGGGCGGCGGCCTGCGATCCTTGTCCAAGCTTTGCGAGAGCTTTTGCGAACCGAATCACCGGAATCCATTACCTACGCCAAGGTTTGCGAAAGGGCTCGGATTCCGCGTGCTTCTGCTTATCATTTTTTCCCCAATCTGGGAGCGCTCTATTTGGGACTGCGTTTGGTGCATTCGGAATTGGTCTCCGAACGGCTGGCCCAGGTGGATACTTCCGTTTTTGGTTCTTGGCAAGACTACGTACATTTTTTAGCAAAAGAAGCAGCCGCAGTAGTACGAGAAGACCCGGCTTTGGTTCGAGTTGTTTATGGAGTTCGAAACGAAGAAACCATGTACATTGGAAAGGCTTTGGATGACAGAATCGCAGCACTTGCTTTGTCTCAAGTGGCAGAACGATTTGTACTTCCTGATTGGCCGGAGGCAGCACGAAAGGTGGGGATTGCCGTCTCGATCATTGATTCCGTCTTTCGGTTTTCGTATCGTGAAGGTGGGGAAATCACAGAAGAAATGGTGAGCGAAGCGGGAAGGGCAGCAGTTGCCTATTTACGATCCTACTTACCTGAATATCTAAAAGACCGGAAATAAATTCTTTTTCCTTTCGCTCTTTGATTTTCCCAAATCCAGAAAAAACAATCGACAATTGTTTGTTTTTTGTAAGATTACCTCTTACGTCTTTGGGGAAGGACTAGTCTCAAAAAGATTTTGATGGGGACTAATTGGTTCATTTCTTTTGATCGTAAATGCCTTTTCGCATAGGAGAGTCCGAGATGATGATAGGTCCATTCCATTCATTGGTTCGAAAATGGAATCATATTCTAATCCAATTCGTTTCTTTTGTTCTTGGACCAACCGATCGGTTTGTGATGAGGCATCGAATCTTAAATGGAACACTCTTTGCTGGCATCATTGCGATGGGGGTGGGACTAACCTCCGAATTCTTTCGTGAAGGATTTGAAATAGGTGGCCTTATTTCTCTTTGGGTTGCTTTTGGATTTGCTTGTCTTTTTTATTATTTAGCTCGGTTTAAAAACAAATTTCAAATCCTCATCCTTCCTACCTTTATCATCAGTTCACTGACTTCCTTTTTGCAAATCAAATACAGTGGTGGGATTGTCAGCGCCAATGTGATGTTACTGGCTCCGATCCTTGTATTGAATATGCTCATCCTTGGAAAGAAGTTTGATTGGATGGCCATTGTATTTTTTGTCGGAGCTCTCTTTGGAGTGAATTACATCCAGACAGTTCATCCTGAATGGTTTTTTGATTATTCTTCTGAGAAAGCTCGCAGTGAAGACTTTCTCATCACAGGAGTTTCCATTTTATTTTTACTTGGACTGATGTTACGAACTCTCAATCGTTCTTATGAAGATGCCATAGGAGAAGTGAGTCGTTTGAAATACCAACAAGATGGAGATTATTATCTTACTTCCCTTCTCACTCGTCCTCTTTCCGGGATTCGCATCCGTTCGAAAACGGTTCAGTTTCAAACCTATATCAAACAAAAGAAATCATTCCAATTTAAAAATAGAGAATATGAACTGGGAGGAGATATCTGTGTGGCAGACCAGATTGTTCTTCGTGGACGCAGTTATCTTGTTTTTGCCAATGGGGATGCAATGGGTAAATCCATGCAGGGGGCAGGGGGAGTTCTTGTGTTTGGGACTGCCTTTCGTGCTTTGGTAGAACGAACTCATAGAGAAGGAATCCTTTCTGGATATTATCCCGAACGATGGTTACACACTGCACTCAATGATTTAAATGATGTGTTTGAAGGATTTGATGGTTCGATGTCCATGTCGCTTCTCCTTGGTTTAGTGGATGAAGAAAATGGATTTTTATATTACCTGAATGCGGAACATCCCTTCCCGATTCGATTGAGAGATGGAAAGGCTAGTTTTTTATCGGAAGAAGCCACCAATTTTAAATTGGGAATGCAAAAGGACAAAGCAAGGATTGAAACCTGTTGGATTCGTCCAGGGGATACCATCATCATTGGATCGGATGGGCGAGATGATCTAAGTATGGGGAATCCAACCGATTCCAACCGAGTGATCAATATGGACCATACATCAATTTTGTTACATGCGGAAGCAAGTCTTGGGAATATTGAAACTTTGGGAGAAATTCTCCAAAAGATCGGAGAATTAACAGATGATCTTTCTTTACTGAGTATAAGGTTCCACCCCCAAACCCAATGGAATTTCAGAGAGAGAAATGAGAATTTAGAAGAGCCAATCAGGCTTCACAAGAAAAATCAGGACAAGGAAGCCCTCCCTTTGCTCATCCGGTATGCTGATCTCCATCCCTTTGACCCAACCGTATGGAAATTATTGCACCGAGTGTATCGTAAACTGGAGAAACCGGCTGAAGCTGGCCGTGCTGCTGAGAATTTTTCTAATCTTCACCCTTCCGGACTTCAAATGATCTTTGACGGTGCCATCCAATATGCAAAAGCAAGTTTGATTGATGATGCCATTGACATGGCCGAAAGGATCTACAGTAGGAAACCGGAGGTAATCCCAGTCATTAAGATTCTCAGTCGACTGTATCGAAAGTCAAAACGACCAGACAAAGCAGAAGAATACCAAAAAGAAATCCTACGTTTACAAAATCACAGAAGTAATTGAGCCAAAGTTGGTGGTCCAACTCGTATCTTAGGGGTTAGGTGAATTTGTTTACCTAACTTTATGGGTGACGTGAAAGAAATTTTACAAACATTCTCACTAAAATAGAATCATTTTTAAATAAATTAGTTTTGTGTGATGCTTCATCATAAAAATGAATTTACTTTTAATAATCCAAGCTTTGTTATCGTTTCCAGAAGGAAGATTTGATACTATCTTCATAAGGTTACATGTATGGAAGAAAACGAAACAATAGAAATACCGCAAATCCAAGAAGAACCTGCTCCGGAAGTAGCAGTTGTGGTTAAAAAAGCAGCTCCTAAGAAGAAAAAAGCCGCAAAAAAGAAAGCAGCGAAGAAAAAAGCCAAAAAAGCGGCTCCTAAAAAGAAGAAGGCTGCTAAAAAGAAAAAAGTAGCAAAGAAAAAAACTAAGAAAGTTCTCTCTAAAAAGAGACCTGCGAAAAAGAAAACTGCTAAGAAAAGAGCAGCGAAGAAAAAAGTCGCAAGAAAGAAAAAAAGACGTTAATTCCCTTTGGGATAATAGAAAGATCCATTCGGATTTTTGTTCTGAATGCCGGATTGATTCTATTATCCCAAAATCCAATCATCAAACAACAACAAGTGCCATTACTAGCATTCGTTTCGATTTTAAAACAAAGAGATTGAGACTTCTGATCTTAAATTTTTTGATACTTCTTAGCCTGTTTTTTGTTTTCTGGATCTAACTCAATGGCTTCTGGATGGAAAACAATATTCCAATACCTAACCACATAGGCAACAACACCTGCAGTCAGTACAAAAAGTAAAACATAAGCAGAGATCACAGGATGGAGTAAAAAAGAATAAGGAGCACCAAACTTTAAAAAGTAAGGCAGTGACATATACCAAATCACAGATACTGCCACAATTCCCACACCAAATTTTCCCCACCAGTTAGGTCGACCTTGTAAACCTCGTTTTAAATACAAATAGCCACCAAGCCAAACGCCGAGGATCTCTCTAATAAAATATACGATAAGAATCCAACTTGGAAAATCAAAATGAATGGTAACAACAAAGAGTCCACCGAGGGTAACGAGTTTATCACAGACTGGATCTAAGTATCTACCGAGAGTGGTTTCTTGGTGGAGGAGACGAGCAAAGAGTCCGTCGAGGTAATCACTGACAACAGCAGCCAGTGCATAAAAGATCGATGCAGAAAAAGCACGTAAGTTCGCTGGATCATGTGCATAAGCATAAGTGCTTTGGAAAAAAAAGGGGAGTAACAACACCCGAAACACAGATAAAAAATTGGATAGGGTAAAGATACGATCCTGGAAAAGGTCTTTGGCTTTTTTTTCTTCGATTTGCATAGAACCAGTACCAGATTCTAAAAATTCTAACGAAAGGCAAGAAAACAAATGAAAACTGTGTTGACTCTCGGAGTCGATTCTATAGTTTGGTTTTTATTCCGATGGAGTTGTAGCTCAGTTGGTTAGAGTGCCTGCCTGTCACGCAGGATGTCGCGGGTTCGAGCCCCGTCAACTCCGCCATCGGATTCTTTATTTTTCCCTTTCACTCAATATATTCTTCTTTTTCTTTCTTAAAAAGAATCTGATTTTCTTCTTCTAAAACTCTTGCCACTTGTACAATTTTACTTCTTGCTTCGTTTATCTCTCGTAAGGTGACTCGTGGTTTCATGTCCAGGGCATCTAAAATATCTTCTGACCTGTTTTGGCTCATATTGTTTAGGAATTTTTTCCTGATTTCATCTCCGGCACCACGGATGGCAAGAGAGATGGACGAGTCATCAGCCAAACGGTTGATAAGGATTCGCATTTCTTTGTTATCCAAAGAAAGGATGTCTTCAAAAGTATAAAGTTTTTCACGGACTTGGTCTGCCACATCGGGAGAAGATTCTTCGAGTTCGGATAGAATCGTTTCCTCTGCCCCTTTTTCCATAAAGTTCAAAATGTTCGCAAGGACATGAGCTCCACCAGCTTCGGAGTATTCCTGTTTGTCCCTTTCTTCGTATCGTTTTTTGAGAATCCTTGCAATGTTTTGGATCACATCTGGATGGGTTTTGGATGTGGTTGCTAGTCTTACCGCAATTTTTGCCTGTTCTGGTTTCGGAAAAAGTTTTAAAACATCGGCTGCCTTTTTTGGATCCAGATGCGATAAGGTGACTGCGATGATTTGTGGGGATTCGGTGCCAAGCATCCCCTGTAAAACTCCCGGTTCCACTTGGTTCAAAAATTCAAAATCGTTTTTGGTTTCTTCTTTATGGATTTTCTTTAAGATTACATTGGCTTTTTCAGCGCCCACTGTATGTTCCAAAAGAGATTTGGCAGTGGAGAGGCCACCGGAGGTGGTTTCATTCAAATCTTCAATGGTATTATGAAATTCCTTTAAGATGACTTCTCTTTCTTCTTTCGAGATAGATCTGATTTTGGACATTTCCAAAATCACTGCTTCGAGCATGGTGTCATCGAGGTGTTTCAGAACATCGGCAGCTCTTTCTTTGCCAAGGGATAAAAGGAGGAGGGCGGCTTTTCGTACGCCAGGAGTGGCGGATGTACTGTTCTCAGGCTTCATGTGACATAATTCTCCCGGTTTCCTGATACTGTCAAAAAAAACTTACGTAATGAGACAAAATTTTCTAAAGGTCTCATAAATTCGTACGATACCCTTTGTAAGTTACAAAGATAAGGGAAACAAAACCAGATGGACAAAGCACACAAATTCAAAAGTACACTCGAAAGATACATCCACTACCGAGGAATTGATATCGTTCTCCACCTCAAAGACGGACAAAGCATTGAACTCGATAAAAATCGCCAAATGATGGACGATGTAGTGATCGGGAACTTAGCTAGTGGTGTGGTTCGCATTCCCGTCGCTGACATTCAAAGTGCCGATTTTTTTGCCGCATAAACCTTAAACATCACGAATCAACTACAAGAGTCAGATCACACCGGCCATAAGGCTCGGTTGTTCTAAAAGACTCTTGAGAGTCCTTAAGAATTCGGCTCCAACCGCACCATCGATCACTCGGTGGTCGCAAGACAACGTGAGAGACAAAACCCGGCCAGCTACCACGGCCCCGTTTTCCACAACAGGTTTGTCTTCCACAGAACCAACAGCCAAGATCCCACTTTCTGGTTCGTTGATGATGGCTGTGAACCGACTGATTCCATACATTCCTAGATTAGAAATGGTAAAAGTTCCACCTGAAAATTCTTCAGGTTTTAGTTTGCGATCCCGGGCACGTTTTGCCAGTTCTTTCACTTCTTTCGAAATCTCAAGTATAGATTTTCCATCCGCATTTCGGATAACTGGTGTTAATAGTCCTCCATCAAGAGAAACAGCAATCCCTACATCCACTCGACCAAATTGTAAAATGGAATCTCCTTGGAAACTCGCATTGACTTTGGGATGAAGCCTCAGGGCGGTAGCAGTTGCTTTGACGATGATATCGTTTAAGCTGACCTTCATTTGGAGTTCCGGATCTAAATGTTTTTGGAATTCGGAAAGTTCCAGACGAAATGTCTCCATGGCTTTTGCATTTACATCCACATTCAAATAAAAGTGGGGGAGATTTTGTTTGGATTCGGTCAGACGTTTGGCTATGGTTTTTCGCATTCCATTCAAAGTCACAACTTCATCTGCGCGCGTTGCTGCTTTACTTGCGTATTGACTTGTACCAGAACCTTGGTTTAAAGTATCCAAAACATCTTTTTTAGTGATCCTTCCTTCAGGTCCTGTTCCGATCACAGTGTGTAAATCAACACCATTTTCGATGGCAATGGATTTGGCGAGAGGAGAAGCAAGGACACGAAGTCCTCCTCGATTGGCATTGGCTGGCGAACCCGAAGTCTGATCTTTCGATTGCGGGGAAGGTTTTGGGTTTGATTCTTTCTGTGAGATTGCAGTTGCTACAGGTTCTGGAACAACAGGTTTTGCTGTTTGGATTTCTACTTCCTTTGTAGGAGTAGGGGTCGTCTCCGTTTTGTTTTGGTTAGGTGAAGTCGCGGGAATCCCTGCTAAAAGAGATGCCACATCTTCCCCGGGTTTTCCAATCACAGCCATGGCCTGTCCCACTTTTAACTTGGATCCTTCTCCTTCGATGATCTTTAAAATCACACCGGAATCATAAGCTTCCATTTCCATCACGGCTTTGTCTGTTTCTACTTCTGCTATGATGTCACCAGGAGAGATCGAATCTCCTTCCTTTTTTAACCATTTCACAATGGTTCCTTCTTCCATTGTAGGGGAAAGTTGGGTCATTTCTTGAATTTTTGCCATTTTAGGTTCTCCTACTGTAACATCTCGCGGATGGTATCGGCAACTCTTGTTGCGTTTGGCAAACTCATTCTTTCTAAGTTGGCAGCGTAAGACATAGGAACATCCATTTGTGTGACTCGTTCCACTGGATGATCCAAATAAGCGAAGGCATTTTTTTGGATGAGATAAGCAATTTGTGCTCCAAATCCGGCCACAGGCCATCCTTCTTCGACAACAAGTGCCCTGTTTGTTTTTTTAACCGATTCGTAGATTAGGTTTTCATCTAACGGGCGTAAACTGCGTAGATCCACAATTTCGACTGAAATCCCTTCTTTTTCGAGAAGGACCGCTGCTTCTTCTGCAAACCCGAGAGCCCTTGACCAAGTCACAAGTGTGATGTCTGTACCTTTGCGTTTGATTTCGCCGAGGCCCAAAGGAATGGTGTATTCCTGTTCGGGGACATCTCCTTTGGAACCGTATAACACTTCTGATTCGATGAATATCGTTGGGTTATTATCTCTAATGGAAGATTTGAGTAGGCCATAAGCATCTTTTGGTGTGGCAGGACAAACTACTTTGAGTCCTGGGCAATGGGCATACCAAGATTCGAAGGCTTGGGAGTGTTGGGCACCAAGCCTTCCTCCCACACCTCCCGCACCACGAAAGACAATCGGCATAGGGAACTGGCCCCCACTCATATAATTCATTTTGGCAGCGGAGTTGATGATTTGGTCGATGGCAACAAGAGAAAAGTTCCAAGTCATAAATTCAATGATGGGACGTAGACCCACCATCGCAGAACCTACTCCAATCCCTGCAAATCCATTTTCAGAAATGGGGGTATCAATCACTCGTTCTTCGCCAAATTTATCGAGCATTCCTTGGGAAACTTTATAAGCCCCTTGGTAATGTCCCACTTCTTCTCCCATCAGGTAAATGAGTGGATCTTTTTCCATTTCTTCTACCATGGCCCGGTTTAATGCTTCTCTGTAAGTTAAGATGGCCATTTATTTATCCTCCGCATACACGTATTTGTGTAGTTGGGAAAGGGGAGGTTCTGGTGAGGTCTCTGCATATTGGTAGGCCTCATCAATTTGGGTTTGGATTTCCAAATCCATTTTATCTAATTCTTCTGTTTTAATCCCACCTAACTCTAGCTCGTGTCTTGCTCGCATGAGTGGATCTTTCTTTTTATAGGCTTCCAATTCTTCTTTGGTTCTGTATTTGGCAGGATCGGACATAGAGTGGCCACGAAACCGGTAAGTGGAAACTTCGATGAGTGTTGGTCCTTCGCCGCGACGCGCTCGTTCCACAGCCACTTGGACATGGTCTCTGACCTTTCTCACTTCATCTCCTTCTATATGATCGCGAGCAATGTCATAAGCATAAGCTCTGACAGAAACATCTTTGACAGCAAGAGCTCGGTATTCCGGAGTTCCCATCGCATAATGGTTGTTCTCGCAAATGAAAACGACGGGAAGTTTCCAAATGGCAGCAAGGTTTAAACCCTCATGGAACGATCCAATATTGGCAGCACCTTCTCCAAAAAAACAAATGGTAACAGAATCTTCTTTTTTAAATTTAGAAGCAAAGGCAATTCCTGCCGCTAGTGAGATATGACCTCCCACAATTCCGTGCCCACCCATAAAATGTGCGTTACGATCAAAAAAATGCATCGAACCGCCGTTACCTTTTGAAATCCCTGTTCCTTTTCCAAATAACTCTGCCATAAGAGGTTTGGGACTAAGTCCCCTGGCCAAAGCATGGCCGTGGTCTCTATAGGTGGAAACAATGTAGTCTTTGGGTGTGAGGGCAGCGATCGATCCAACACCCACTGCCTCTTGGCCGATGTACAAATGTAAAAACCCACCAATTTTTCCTACACTATAGGCTTTGGCAGCGGCTTCCTCAAACTTTCGTATAAGTACCATTTGTCTGTAGAACTCTTTCAACTCGCTCACAGATTGTGAGTCTTTTGGGATAGAAGAAACCAACGAGAACCTCCAAAACGACTAAAAAACTACACTATTTAGACGCAGAAGGAAAGCAAAAATCTTGCTCTCAGAAGGATCGTAAAAGACAGTTTCCTTAGGACCTTTATGAAAATTACGAACGCTGGAATCGAATTCTTAGAATTCAATGAATTTAAAAATTTTGCTGTTGATTATGATTTGTTAGGTTCTGTTTCTCTCAGTGAACCAGTCGTTGATAAAAACGGTAGTATCCTCATCAAAGAAAAAGTGGCGATCAAGGAAAATATTTTAAAGAAACTAGAAGGTATGGAGGGAAACTATATCCCTTCATTTAAGTTAGCAATGTCCAAAGATTTGATGCGGATGCTTCGGATGGTACTTTCGAAAGCAATCCTCAGTCGAATTGAAGACAGATCCAATGAGTTTATTTTTCATCTTTATGAACAAAATGCGGAACGAATGGCAAGTCTTAAGGGGATCATTCAAAATTCATTTTATTCCAAGTCACTTGCTTTATCTTTTTTTCGTGTTCTTCTCAATCACAAAGAGTTTTTTAACCATCTTGCTGACTTTGGTCTTTTGAGTTTAGGATCGGTGATCCAAAAACAATATGGATTTAAGATGGTCAACCGATTCAGTTTTTTAGCTGGTCTTTGTGCTGACATAGCAGTGTCGAAGGAAGGTTTGTACAAACAAAGTTTTTTCGGGTCTTCACTTTCTTCTGCGGTAAATCTTTCTTTGGAAATTGCAAGAAAACTGAATCTACCAGAAGAAGTCATCAGTGCGATTAACAACCATGGTTCGAATGGATTTGAAATCCCTGGAGTGGTTCCTGCCACAGTAAACGTAGAAGACCTTCGCAAACACCAATTGAATCAGGATCTTTTGGCTGGAAGCGGGATGGAAGATGATGCCAGCGATGATGAAGAAGAAGCAGGTGAGTATGCTGATGACACTGCCGAAGTCACATTAGATGCATTAAAAATTGCTCGTTACATCATGGAAAATTTAAAGGTATCCACTGAAAAGGAACATGTGTCTGAAAAATTGTTAGTGATGTTTACTTACAATGCAGAGAAAGGACTCTTTCGAAAAGACCTTGCTGATCCGATGACAAGCAGGTTTAAAGAATTTGACCAAGCCATCAAACGCATCCGTACCATTGCAGAAATCGAAAACAAATGTAAATTCCAAACTTCAGCCTGGGCTTATCCTAAACCAAAAGCAGCACAAATTCTTTGCCGAGACAAAAACTACCAATGCCCTTGGATTGTGAACGGTTGGGACTTAAGAATCATTTCTCCCCAGGACCCTTTTGGTCATATTGGGACTTCTCTTGATGTGGGAACTTATCCGAAATGTGCTTTAGAGGAAGAACTGCATGCTAAGATCAAGTATACAGATAGTTAGAAAATAAAAAAACCAACCGAAACTTCGGTTGGTTTTCTTTTACAGAAAAAGATGATTAGAAACCTGCTGGTTTTTTAATGTCTTTTGTAGCGTCTTTGATCGCGCCTGTTGCTGCTTTTTTAGCTTCTGCTTCTGCAGTTTTCACTGCTGCATCTACTTTTTTCTCTACTTCTGTAGTTACTTTTTTCGCTGCATCTTCAACAGATTCGATTTTTTCTTCAACAACCGGCTCTTCTTTTTTGCAGAATGCAAGTCCAGAAGCCATAGTCACACCAAGAATTAAAACGAGTAGTTTTTTATTCATTGAAAGTTCTCTCCTAAAATCTTTTAATTCTGCCAAAACTACTAGAATATCATTTCCATTGAAAGAAATTTCTTTCAATGGTTTGGAAAATTATGACTTAGGAACAAACGTAAGGAATTCTTCTACTTCCTTTTTGCTACCAATAATGAGCGTTGTTCTTTCATGAAGGTCTTTAGGGGTTAGGTCAAGGATTCTCTCACCCTTAACAGTAACCGCCATTCCACCAGCTTGTTCTGCGATATACGCCATCGGGGCAGCTTCATACAACAAACGAAGTTTTCCATTCGGATACTTGGAAGATTTTGTATCATTTGGATAGAGGAAAATCCCTCCCTTCAAAAGGTTTCTATGGAAATCCGCAACAAGGGATCCAATATAACGAGCTGTTTTTGGTTTTTTTCCACCTTCTATGGATTTGATCTTTTGGAGATAAGCTTGTACTTCCGGAGACCAATAGGATGCGTTTCCTTCATTGGCAGAATAAATATCCCCAGACTCAGGCATTTGCATATTCGGATGGGAGAGTAAAAATTCACCTACACTTGGATCTAAAGTAAACCCAGAAACACCCTTTCCTGTGGAGAGGACAAGCATCGTGGAAGAACCATAAATGATATAACCTGCGCAGCGTTGTAAATGGCCTTGTTGTAATAAATCTTTTTCGTTCCCAGGTTCTTTGGAATTGGGTTCCAGTCTTTGGTGGATGGAAAAAATCGTTCCGATGGAGACGTTAGTGTCAATATTGGAAGATCCATCTAGGGGATCAATGGCCATGGTGTACTTTCCGATATTGTATCCGCCAGGAATCGGGATGATGTGTTCGTGTTCTTCACTGGCAAGGACACAAAGGTGCCCACAAATTTTAAGGGACTGGTTGAAGGCATTGTCCGCGTATTGGTCCAATTTCATTTGGGTTTCGCCTTGGACATTGGTATCGTCCGTAGCACCAAGGATATCATCCAAAAGTCCTGCCTTTCTCACTTCACGACCAACAATTTTGGCCGCATAAACGAGATGGCTGAGTAGGGCTGTAAATTCTCCGGAGGCATGAGGGATTTTGAGTTGCTCTTCTAGAATGAATTGCGATAGAGAGATGAGTTTTTTTTGTTTCGGTGTTGCGTTCACAGGTTCCCCGAGTTGTTTTTACTCCATTTTGGGAGCGTAACGCCAGGGGCAATCCTTTCTCCTTTTGATTGGTCAGGCCCGCGCCGATACTAAAACCAGATTCCAATGATAGATCCAACTCATGTAAGTCCATCCCCCTCCATGCAAATGACAGACTACCATTCCCGTAGGCTTGGCATTAGTTTTGCCAGTGTCGGCGCCCATTTGGGTTGGGTTTACCTAGCCGGTGAAATCGTTTATGAATTTGGTAGGACGGAAAAAGAGGAATGGCTAAGAAGTCTTGTGTCCGGTCAAATGGCGACCCTCGTCCGGGACCTGGAATTTATGGAACCAAAATCCCTTGGGACTTTTTCAGAAGGGGGAAGGGATTTGAAGATCAATATCATGCGCCTTCCTGAAGGTGAAGTTCCTGTTTTTGCCCTTGTCGTCCAGGAAATTGAACCAGAACTTTCAAAACGAAATTGGGAAGATCTATCAAACCAAGTTTTGACTTTTTGTGCTACAGGGATTTCCCTTCGGGAAAAGAACCTTCTCGATTTTCCAACGATCATCGAGCCAATCCGAAAAAAAATCGATCGATCTCTCACAAAGGATCAGCCCGCGGGAGTGATTGCATTTTTTCACCTCCAGGACCTCTCTCCCTTTTTCAAACCTTTGGGTGTGGTCAAAAGCCAAGAGATCTTACGGGAGGTGACCGCCACCCTGCACAAAGAAACGAAAGAAAACGAATTCAATTTCCAATTGAACCCAAGGTCCTATTTCCTTTTTTGTCCGGGAGAAACTCTGGATGGTGCCAATCATAGGTTTGGATCCCTTTATTTTCCCTCCAAACATTTGATTTTGGACTACAAACTCAAGATTTTCCCCATTGACAGGGAGATTTTAGCGGATGATTCGAGGTTTTCTTCTATTTTCATCGAAAATTTCTGATTAGTTTTTCGGCTGAATTGACAAATCAGGGCGGTTTCCGATACCGTCAAAACTAGACCATTTTTACAAAAGGACAGTTGTTTGTCTATGACCCCACAAGTAGGGATTTATTTAAAAGAAGGGGAATCTATCGAGGCGGCGCTTCGTAGATTCAAAAGAGATTGTGCGAATGCTGGTATTATGAGCGAAATCAAACGCCGTGAATACTTCGAAAAGCCGAGTGTTGTCAAAAAAAAGGCAGTCGAAGCAGCGAAACGCAAACGAGACAAAAAGAAAAGACTATTTGCTAAAAAAGATAAACTGTAATCTTTAAGCCGGTGATCCAATGACCCTGCAAGAGACGATTAGTACCGATCTAAAAACGGCATTAAAGGCCAAGGATGAAACAGTCCTCGGCACTTTGCGTCTCATCAAAGCAGAAATTCAATATGAGTTAACCAAAACCGGTGCTTCCGAATTAACGGATACTGCAGTGATGCAGATTTTAAAATCCAATTTCAAACGTAGAAAGGACACGGCTGTCGAATATGACAAAGCCAACCGTCCCGATTTATCGAGCAAAGAAATTCAGGAAGCAGAAGTCATCTCACGTTATATTCCAAAAGAAGTCTCCGAAGAAGAAATCTCTCGAGCAGTGAACGAAGCCATTGCGGAATTGAATGCGAACGGAGCCCAGGATATGGGAAAGGTGATGGGTAAAGTAATGGCAAAATTTAAAGGGCAAAATATAGACGGCTCCAAGGTATCCTCTCTCGCAAAACAAGCACTTAGCGCCAGTTAATACTGTTATACTGTGAATCCTTACCAAAGTTTTAAAGAAAGAGTTCGCAGAGAAGTCTCCATTGATTCTTATATCAACCGGTTTGTTCCTTTGCGCCGTATGGGAAGAAATCTTGTTGGAATCTGCCCATTCCATAACGAAAAAACTCCATCTTTTAATGTAAACGCAGAAGGTGGGTTCTACCACTGTTTTGGATGCAAAGCATCCGGTGATTTGTTTCGATTTGTGATGGACTACCAAAAGGTAGACTTTCTCAAATCTTTAGAAATCCTTTCTGATTATTCAGGAATTCCTCTTGTCGAAAGAACAAAAGAAGAAGAGGAATCAGAGCGAAAAAAAGAAGCCCTTTACCAAGTTTCCCAAAAAGCATTGGAATACTTTCAAAAGAATTTAAATACGCAAAGCGGCGAAATTGCCCTTAAGTATTTGGAATCACGTGGGATGTATTCAGAAGATTTAAAAGTTTTTAAAATTGGATTTGGCCTTCCCGGTTTTGGAAATTTGCGTGCGGAACTCTTTAAAACCGAGACGGAAGTGAAACTGGGAGAACAGTTAGGACTACTCAAAAGACAGGACCAAAACAAAGATCCTTATGATTTTTTTCGTAACCGCATCATGTTTCCTGTGATTGATACAAGAGGGAGAGTGATTGCCTTTTCCGGTAGGATCCTCGGTGAATCAGAAGAAGCAAAATACATCAATAGTCCGAACTCTCTCATTTATGATAAAAGTCGTACGTTTTATAATTTGAATTTAGCCCAAGATAGCATTCGAAAAACAAGAGAAGCGGTCATCGTGGAAGGTGTGTTTGACGCCATCGGACTATTCCGCAAAGGAATTGAGTTTGTCGTCGCACCACTCGGAACCGGATTTACAGAAGGCCATGTTCGAATTCTAAAGAATATGGCGGACAAAGTGTACTTAATGATGGATTCGGATAAGGCGGGAACTAAAGGTGCCTTTCGTGCTGTGAATCTTCTTTCGAAAGAAGGAGTTTCAGTAAAAGTCTGTCATATCCCGGAAGGAAAAGATCCTTTTGATTATTCCCTCCATCATAACAAACAAGAAATCAGAGATTTATTGGAATCGGCAGCACCAGCTTCCCAATTTATGATCCGTGAGATCCTTGCGGGAGCAGGGCCTTCTTCTTTGGCAGAGGAAAAACAGGCAGGTGTCAAAAAACTTTTTGAATTCCTAAAACCAATGGAAAAGGAAACAGACAAACAAGTCTATTTAGAAGAGGGGGCACGCCAGCTCGGACTTTCATTTTCTTCGCTTTTTCAGGATTTTCGGGGCAAGCCGGGTGTAACTTCGGCCCCCTCTGCGGTCGATACTAAAAAAGAACGTTCTGTGGCCAAACCGGGAAAACCTTCCCCCATTTTGGTCTGTGAACGTAAGATGATCGCAATGCTCATTCAGAATTTGGAACTATTTAGTTTCGCTGATGATTTGTTATCACTGGAGTTTCGAGATGAAGTATCTGCTTTTCTTTGGGACTATTTATATACGAAATATTTGCAGAATGAGAACCTAACAGCTGCAGAAATTCTTTCGAGGGAAGAGATTCCTTCGGAATACCTGGGAATGATTGCCGAACATTTTACGGCCGATGAATCGACAACACCAGGTTTATTTAAGGGGATGTTTCTTTACCATGCGGATTTGTTGGATGACGCAAGGATGGAAGAACTTGTCAAAGAGATGGCCAAACCTGATTTAACGATTGAAGAAAAGAACAATCTTTTATCAGAGCTTTCACTTTTAAAAAGTGAAAAAAATAAGAGATCCGTGTATCTCCGAACGATCCAAACGTTAGAAGTATAAAGAGGATAGAGGTAGAATGGAAAATCTAGCAAGCCTACCAGAAGTACAAAAGATCATCTCGATCGGAAAAGCAAATCGAGAGGTATCTTATGATGAAATCAATGAAATACTTCCGGATAAAATTTTAAATTCCGAAAAAATTGATGATGTCTTTACTTTGTTACACGAGATGGGGATTGAAATTGTAGAAGAGTATTCCAAAAAGTCTTTGGAAGAATCTAGTTCCCTCACAACAACAAAGGAAGAAACTACTAAAGAAACAAAAGAGAAACCTGCACGTAAAAAAAGAGAGTCCAGTGTTTCTTCTAGTTCCGAAGATCCGATTCGTCTTTATTTAAAAGAAATTGGTAAAGTATCCCTGATCTCTGGAGAAACAGAAGTGTTTCTTGCCAAAAGGATTGAGAAGGGTGAAAAAATCATTGAAGAAACAATCCTTAGTTCTTCTATCCTACGTCAAAACTTTGCAAAACTCATTCCGAAAATTAAGTCCAAAAAAATCAAAGTTTATGACTTGGTGAAAGTGGACAAAATGTACGCACTCAACCAAGAGCAAGCGGACAAATTAGAAAAAGTATTTTTTGAGAATATGGAACTCATCCAACAGGATGAAAAAGTTTTAAACGAGTCCACAAACCGAATTCGTAAGTATTCTGAGAACTCAAAGAAATTCAAAGAACTCAAAGAAAAAATCGATATGTCTACGGGCAAAATCGATGAAGCCATTCGTAAAATTGGAGTTTCTCAAAAAGAAATCCAAAAGATTTCTCAAAAGATCAAATCGATGGTATTTCGTGTTAAGGAAATCGAAAAACATTTCCTTAAAATCAAAGCCAAATACGGGCATGATGTTCGTGAAATCAAAGCCCTCAACCGTTTCATCGAAAAAAATGAAAACCTAGATGAAATCGAAAAGATGATGGGTTGCGATATTGATGAAGTTAGAGAAGTCATCAAAGACATTCGTAACAACGAACGAAAACTCCGTCGTATGGAACAGGAAGCTGGATCTCCTGTTGGGGAAATCAAAGACTGGGGTGAAAAAATCATCAAAGGAGAAAGGGAAATTGCACAAGCTAAAAGAGAACTTGTGCGAGCAAACCTCCGTTTGGTGGTCTCCATTGCAAAACGTTATGCCAACCGCGGGATGCATTTCTTTGATTTGATCCAAGAAGGAAACATCGGTCTTATCCGTGCTGTTGATAAGTTCGAATACAAAAAAGGTTATAAATTTTCTACTTACGCCACTTGGTGGATTAGACAAGCCATCACTCGTGCGATCTCTGACCAAGCTCGTACCATCCGTGTTCCGGTTCATATGATCGAACAAGTGAACAAAGTGATTCGAGAAACTCGTCTTTTTGTCCAAGAATTTGGCCGTGACCCGTCCAATGATGAAATTGCTGAAAGACTCGGCTGGCCGGTTCAGAAAGTAAAGGCTGTGAAAAACGTAGCGCGGGAACCAATCTCACTTGAGATTCCTGTTGGTTCAGAAGAGGATTCAGAACTCGGAGATTTTATCGAAGACAAGGAAGTGATCTCTCCACTGAACTCTGCTGCGTCTTCCATTCTATCTGAACAAATCCGTCAGGTTCTCCAAACCTTACCGGCTCGGGAACAAAAGGTCATTCGGATGCGATTTGGTTTGGATGATGGGTATGCGCAAACTCTCGAAGAGGTGGGATACCAATTTAAAGTGACCCGGGAAAGGATTCGTCAGATCGAAGCAAAAGCACTTCGTCGTCTTCGCCACCCAAGTCGTTCGAAAAAACTCAAAGACTATATCGATTAAACAATTTTGTTTTTCGCTTGATTGGTCTTTAGAAGAGATTCATGGTTTTGAAATTCCATGGATCTCTTTTTTTTTCGTAAGACTCGCCCATCAGATGATCTTCCTTATTTTGGTATGAATTTGATTCATCTCGTTTTTCCAATTTTGTTCTTTTCCCTTTTATGCAATTGCCAGGCTTCCGAAAAACAACTGGACTATGGACGCACTCAAAGTGTTGGACAGATGAATCCTGAAGAACCCTGGCGATTCAGTCCGGAGTTTGCTTTGGATGATAAAACTTCCACAGCTTTTTGTGCGAATGCCAAAGAATTTGGTTCTGGATTTACACTATACCTCAATTCGTATTCCCAATTTTCCGCCTTGCGGATGTTAAATGGATTTCACAAGTCTGCTATTGATTTAAAAACAAATGATGCCGTAAAAAAACTTCGCCTCACTTCCTTTGCGATGGAAACGAATGACCAAAAATCAAAAATGAAAATTGGTTCTACTTTGGATTTGGAATTGAACAAACCCAAGTTCGGGAAATCGGGATTTCAAGTTTTGGATTTGGATTCCAAATTCCAAGGGAATGTGATTCGTTTGGAAATTTTGGAAACCCATGGTTTGGGATCAACTGGACGAGTTTGTATTTCAGAACTTCAATTTGGAGAAATTCAGAAAGATAGTTTTGTATCCTTTCCTTGGGTCTCCTTTGACAAAATCAAACGAACTATTGAACAATTTGGGAAAGCAGAAAGGCATTATTCCGGATTCAAACAATTGGTTTTAGCCAACGAAAAGAGTACCATTTTATTTTATGACCAAGGAACCATCCTTCCTGTTTTCTTTAAAGCCGACCAAACTTTTAGTTTTTCTGAGATGTATGGGGAAGGAGACCCTTTGGGATTTTTACCTTCCATTGTGGGAACATATACCATCCTTCAATCTTCAGAAGAGGGACTAGAGTTAAACTTAAGTTATTATGATGCGGGTGGGATCGAACGAAATATATCTTGGATTTTCAAACGTGCGGAAGTGGGGGATGAAGATTATGAAAACTTTAAAACCAAACTGGGAACAAGGTTTTCTGAAGTTTTTAATCCCAAAACACATTTTCTATTTGTTTTAAAAGAAAAGGAATCGGGAAGGACATTTTATCATTATGAACTTCCAAGACCAAAGTAGATGGGATGAATCACCATCCAATCTACTCGTGTCGTCTTTTTTTGTTAAGCGATCGTTTTCTTTAGATCTTTGATATGACCAGTGAGTTCGTTTAAAGAGGATTTTTTTTCTGTCTCTTTCCATCCAAGTTCTTTGGCAAGAGTGTTGGCAACTGGAACGGCTAACGACTCAGCCAATTTTAAATCCAGAAAAACAACTCTCCATCTTCTCGAAAGGACATCTGTTACAGAAAGTGCAAATTCTTTCTTCACAAAGTGTTTGATCTCTTCGGCAAAGTATCCGGTTCCCTTTTTGATTTCTTTTGGATTTTTACCTAAAATCATAGGAACCTCTCCACCAAACGCATCGACCAAACGAACTGCCGTTTCATAAGAAAGATCATACATGGTTTGGATTTTTGCCACCAAATGTTTGGAATACCCATCGGCACCAGGAAAGGCGAAATTAGCAGTCACACAATTCATCTTTTTTGGAAGGTTCCCGACCGATATAAGTTTATCTGTAAGGTCTTCTGCCATTTTTCGAAAGGTAGACCATTTCCCACCTGACATCGTGACAAGGCCAGAATCAGAAACAAGAATGGCTTCTTCGCGTGAGATGGATTTAGTGTCTTTTTTATCTCCGGTGGAAATGAGAGGACGAAGGCCAGAAAATACAGATTCAATGTCTGCTTTGGTGAGTTTGGTATCTAAGTAGTCATTTCCCGTTTTTAATAAAAATTCCACTTCAGATTGTAGAGGCAGAGGTTCTTCCTCAATTTTTTGAATCGGTGTGTCTGTGGTTCCCAGAAGTACTTTTCCTTCCCAAGGAATGACAAAGACCACCCGTCCGTCTGCTGTTTTCGGAATGATCATGGCGGTGCGACAAGGTAACTTCGCTTTGTCGAAGACAAGATGGATTCCTTGGCTAGGAGCTAAAACATTTTCCACTTTTGGATCATCTAGTTTGCGAAGCGAATCAATCCAAACTCCAGTGGTATTGGCAACGACCTTTGCCTTGATATTGATTTTCTTTTTCGTGATTAAGTCTTTGGCAGTCACACCTGTGATTTTTCCATTGGCATCTTTTAAAAAGGAAACCACTTCGATTCTTGAAAGAACATCGGCTCCATTTTCTTTGGCAGCTCTTACCGTTGTGACATTGAGTCTTGAATCATTGAACTGGGCATCATAATAAGAAATTCCGCCTTTCAGTTTTTCTTTTTTGATCGAGGCAAAATAATCAATCGCAGTTGCTTTTGAGATCCTTTCATGTCCAGGGACTATGGATCTACCCGCAAGGATATCGTACATTGTGAGTCCGATGGAATAAAAAGGTTTTTCCCACCAAACATAGGTAGGCAAAACAAACTGAAGTGGTTTCACCAGATGAGGTGCATTGAAAAGAAGGCGTTTTCTTTCCGACAAAGCTTCGTAGATGAGTTTAAAATGGAATTGGGCAAGGTATCGTACTCCCCCGTGGATGAGTTTTGTGGAACGAGAACTAGTCCCTGCTGAAAAATCTTGTTTTTCTAAAAGGGCTACCTTGTAGCCACGTAAGGTAGCATCGAGTGCTGTCCCAGATCCAGTGGCTCCTCCACCCAATACTAAGACATCGTAGTCCGTTGTTTCTAATTGTTTTAGTGTTTGTTTTCTTTCATCTAAATGATTCATAAGGGTTTTTACGTACTTTGGTGGTTGCCTATAGAGATTCTACGGTTAGTATTGTCAAAAGTCACCATTTCGACCATCGAAAATTTTTTAAATTTGTTATGAAAACTGAAAGAGAATTGAACCAAGAATTAGATACCATACGCCGAGGAACTGTTGAGATCATCAGTGAGGCTGAACTTTTAGAAAAGATCAAATCCAAACCTTCCCTTACCATCAAAGCAGGTTTTGATCCTACAGCCCCCGATTTGCATTTAGGCCATTTTGTTTTACTAAGAAAACTCAAACATTTCCAAGACCTAGGCCATGAAGTTTGTTTTATGCTCGGTGATTTTACCGCAATGATTGGTGACCCTACTGGAAAATCAGAAACAAGAAAACGTCTTTCGAAAGAAGAGGTATTGGAAAATTCCAAAACTTACCAAAACCAAGTTTTTAAAATTTTAGATCCAAATAAAACCAAAATCCTATATAACTCGCATTGGTGTTCGGAAATGAAGTTTGAAGATGTATTGGTTTTAACATCCAAATATACAGTTTCTCGAATGTTGGAAAGAGATGATTTTACCAAACGTCATAAAGCCGGAACTCCCATCTCTATGATTGAATTTTTATACCCACTTGTACAAGGGTATGATTCGGTTGCCATGAAAGCAGATGTGGAACTGGGTGGAACGGATCAAAAATTTAATATGTTAGTTGGTCGCGACTTACAAAGAGAATACGGGCAAAAACCTCAATCTGTCATTACCTTACCACTACTTGTGGGACTTGATGGTGTGAAAAAAATGTCTAAGTCTCTCGGAAACTATGTGGGAGTCACAGAAAAACCCATCGACATGTATGGAAAGATCATGTCGATCTCGGATGATCTGATGTGGAATTATTTTGAACTTTTGACTGATCTTCCCCATTCAGAAATGGAAAAAAGAAAGGAAGGCATTCGTTCCAAATCTCTCCATCCGAAAGAAGTCAAAACGGAACTGGCTCTTCTTGTAATGGACCAACTCCATCCAGAAGAAGAAAATAGGAAAGCAGTGGAAGAGTGGACAGCCATCCACAATACAAAAAACAGAGCCCTTCCAGATGAGATTCCTACGGAAACTTTGGATGCCTCTTATTTTTCGGAAAAACCACCACTTCTGGTTTATGTTCTTTCCCAATTGAAATTCATTCCTAGTGTTTCAGAAGGGCGCCGGCTCGTCCAAGCAGGTGGTTTGTATTTGGATGAGGAAAAAATCACTGACCAAGGCCTCACTTTGGAGCCGGGAAAGGAATACCTCATCCGCCAGGGGAAGAAAGGAAAATTTTTAAAGATAAAGACTTAAAGAGGTTTGCCGCCTGTTTTAGAACGACAGGTCAAAATCCGATATTAGAAAATAAGGAAAACCAAATACCCGCATGTCCCTCGATCCGACAAACGAAGAAAAGGAAATTCAAGATATCGTTCATGAACTTTCCCAGGACATCGAGAAAGACCGGCTGTTTGCCAAAAAACTCCGAAAGTTTGCCCTGATTTCTGCTCTGGCTTTTGTCGGAATCACTGTCCTTGTTCTTTGTGGGTATTTGCTTTATTTGAGTCTGAGTGTTACCAAACTCGAAACAGAAGTAAAAGAAAAAGAAAAGAATCTCCGGGAACTGGAACAATCTCTTTTTTCTCTTATGTACCAAGAGCAACTTCGTGAAGAATATGCTTTGGCAGGGGACACCGAACCTGATACAGAACTTGCCAAACAAGTGGAAGAGAACATTCAGTTTTTAAAAGAAGTCAGTCAAAATTCCAAAGGCAGAAATATCCTAAGGGGAAATGAATCCCAAAAAGAAATTGCCCTTACCTTTGATTTAGCAACAGGAGAAGAACTTCCTGTTTTATACAATTATATCAAAGATCATAAAATCAAAGTGACTCTCTTTCTTTCTAATGAGAGACCTTCTGATATCAATGGATCCTTTTTTATTCGCCAAAATTTAGATTTTATTAAAAAAATGGCAAAAACGGGATCGGTGGAATTTGGAAACCACACTTGGTCCCATTTCAATTACCAAAGGTCTGTCACAGAAACCTCGTTAAAGAAACGATTGGTCCTTGAGTATTTGTCCAAATCGGTTTTGGATCTGCCCCGTATGGCAGAAGAGCTAAAACGTGTAGAAGATACCTTCCATTCTCTCACCAAACAAGAATTAAAAAAATTTTACCGACTCCCATATGGAGCACTCAGTCAATTGATTTTGGATGCACATGCAAGTCTTGGTTATACCGATCATATCATGTGGTCCAATAATTCAAAAGGATCGCTTGATTTACCAGATTATATCAGTAAACAGTTCCTATATAAAAAAACGTCCAAAGGCAAAAAGGAAGTAGTTCGTAATCCTCATTATAAAACGGGAGAGGAAACTTTAACTTTCTTAGAGAATTGGGAAAAAGCAGATGCGAACGGAATGAACGGTGCTATCATCCTTATGCATTTGGGTGGACCAAGAAAATTTGATAAATTGATTTATATCCTGCCAACATTCATTGAACGAATGAAGGAAAAAGGATATAGGTTTGTGACTCTTTCGGAAGTTTTAAACGATAAGAAGGATTGAATTTTAAATTCTACGAAAGTCGTCTCTCTCTCTAAATGCAGGTTTGTTAGTTCTTTAATTGTTTCATTTCCAAAAGGGACATTCATAAACTAGATTTTCTGATCTACTGCGCTATGGAGCTCAGCCATATTGCAGTAAACTGGGGTATCGATTTTATCTTATACGTATCCTTTTTTTCTGGATTGTCTTGATTGGAATTTTGTTACAGCCCAATCCTTAAACATATAAAGGTTGAGGTAAAATACCGGCACCATAATGAGTGTGATAAAAGTAGCAAAAGCAAGTCCCCATCCAAATGCCAAAGCCATCGGAACAAGGAAAGGGTCCTTGCCTCCAATTCCATAAGCAGTAGGGAGAAGTCCAAGAACAGTTGTCACTGTTGTGAGCATTACAGCTCTTAGGCGAATGCTTCCCGCTTCTACTAATAACTCAAATGTGGATTTACTTGGGTCTTCCAGTCGTAATTGGTTGGCACAATCCACAAGGACGATGGAGTCGTTGACGACCACCCCCGCAAGTCCAATGATTCCCAGGAAAGCAAGGAAAGAAAAAGGTTGTCCGTGGATTAAAAAAGCAAATATAACCCCAATGACGGCGAATGGAATGGCGCTCATCACAATCAATGGTTGGGCAAGCGAACGGAAAAGCGAGGCAAGGATCATATAAATGATAATAAGACCTACAAGGAAAGCTCTTCCGAGAGATGCCATTGATTCTTCGGTATCTTTGTTTTCACCTGAAAAACGTACAGAATACCCAGGGTATTTGGATATAATTCCTTCGGTAAGTTTTTTGGCCTCTATGTTGACTTGCCTTGAAGTAGAAACTGTTTCGTCAATATTAGAAGTTACGGTTAACAACCGTTTGCCGTCCAAGTGATTGATCGAGGCACGCCCTGGGTTTCTATCGTAACTTGTCAGCCTGGAAACTGGGATTAAGTTTCCTGTTAGGTTATTGACATACACTTTGTTTAGGTGGGTAAGAGAAGAACGATATTCTTCTGGAAATCGAACCCGGACATCCACTTCTTCATCAGCTCGTTTGATTTTAGTGGAGACTGTCCCTTGTAAGGCAGTATTGATGGCAAGAGATACCGATTGAACACTGACTCCAGCGAAAGAGGCAAGAGATTCATCTACGGAAACTCTAATCTCGTCTTTTCCTTCGTTAAAATCATCTCCAATGTCAGTGACTCCATTGATTTTGGCAAGAGCTGCCTTGTATTCGGCACCAATTTTGAGTAAGGTGCTAAAATCATCTCCTTTGATTTCAATGGCGACTGGTTTTCCTACAGGTGGACCACCTGCTAGTTTTTCAAACTCTAGGTTCACCAGTTTTCCTTTTAAGGGAAGAAAATCTTTTGGAATCTCAGAAGTAGGGATAGGTTCCTCTTCTTTTTTACCAAGATTCTCTTTTGCTAACTTTTCTTCTAAAAGTTTGAGGGCTTTTTCATTTAACATGAATTTGGTGTTTTGGCGGACAACTTCGATGATTTTTTCTGTGGTTCTCTCCCGATTGTCATCAGGGGTTAAATACACCATCACTTGCGCATAATTTTTCCCCCGTTTGGTAAAAGGATCGTTGGGGTCTTTTTGAATGATCCCCACTCGTGAAATATAGTTTTCTACTTCTCCATCTGGAAGTTTTCCTACAGCATCTTCAATGACACGAATGAAACGATCAGTTTCTTCTAGTTTTAGTCCAGTTTCCGCAGTCACACGAACTTGGAAGGTTTCAATGGCCCCAGGAAAAAGTTTGAATTTTCCAAATTTTATTTGAATGGCAAGCGAAAACACAAATAGACCCATAAGGAGTCCTACCATTTTCCAGCGGTTTTTTAGCGCAAAACTGAGGAGAGGTAAATAAGTTCTTTCTTTGAATTTCACAAACCAGTGAGATTCTTCTTTGACTTCTCCCTTCATATCGCTTGCCTTACTTACATCGTATAAGTGAGAAGGTAACATAAAGAAGGCTTCAAAAAGGGAACTACATAAAGATAAAATTACAACGAGAGGAATGGAATGGATGAACTTTCCAAAAATCCCTGTCATAAATAACATAGGTCCGAAGGCAGCAATTGTTGTAGTGACTGTGGCAGTTACTGGTGCAAGAACTTCGCTTGTCCCACGCATCGCTGCTTCAAAAGGTTCTTCTCCCATTTCCAAATGACGGTAAACGTTTTCACAGATGATGATGGCATCATCCACCAAAATCCCGACAACAATGATAAGACCCATCATAGAGATTAAATTTAATGTTAATCCCATATAATTCATGGCAACAAAAGTCATGGCGATGGAGATCGGAATTCCAAGAGCTGTCATAAGAGCCATCCGCCAGCCGAGAAACACAAATAAAGACGCTGTGACAAGAAATAATCCTGATACGGCGTTAGAAGTTAAAACACCTAATCTTCTGCGAATGTATTTGGATAGGTCATTGACAAACGCATGTTTGACGGTTCCACCTGTAGACTTTATAAATTCTTCTACCACTTTTTTGGAATCGTCTACAACTGTGATGGCATCTGCTTTTTCTCTTTTGATCACTGTAAGAGCAATCGCAATATCACCATTGGATTTATCCAAATATTCCGAGTCTTCGAAACCTTCCGTCACACGAGCTACATCTCGAACTCGGACCGAACGTCCGGCATCGTTCGAACGAACAAAAACATTTTCAATTTCTTCGGCAGTATCAAATTCTCCCACAGTGCGAACAATGATTTCTCTTGTTCTTTCGTTGATATTCCCACCAGGGAAATTGATGTTTCGTAAGCGAAGGGCATTGAGTACATGAGTGGAGGAAAGAGAAAGGGCTCTCAGTTTGTCCGGATCAAGGTCCACTTTCATTTCCCTTTCTCGCCAACCTCGTTTGGTAATTCTTGCAACAGAAGGTAGGTCTTTTAGTTTTTCTTCTAAAATTTTTGCCTGGTCTCTGAGCTCTTTTGCATTTAACAGAGGTTTACCATCTTTGGATGTAGAAGATAAATGAATTTCGATCACAGGTTGTCTTGCAGTTGTGATTTCAGTAACAATGGGATCATCCACATCTTCTGGTAGATCCTGGATGCGGTCAATAGCAGACTTTAAATCATCGACAACCTTTTGTGTGTTTTTAGTATTTGGATCAATGGTGATGATGATACCTGATCTGTTTTCCAAAGAAGCTGATCTGAATTCTTTGATTCCATCCACTTCTTTGATGGCATCTTCTAAAGGTTTGGTGACCAATTTTTCTACATCGGCAGGTGCGGCACCAGGATAAACCGTTGTGACACTGACAATATCAAAGTTGATATTGGGGAATGCTTCTCGGTTCATTGTGGCAGCAGTAAATCCACCGACAAGAATGATCAGAAAGGTAAGAAGGTTTACGAATAAACTCTTGGAAAGAAAATACTGAACGATGGATGTACCCATAAAACTCCTTTAGGAGAAAAAAACTAATTAATCTAACAATTTACCTGCAGTATCGATGTCTTCGTTATAACCGAATAACTTTGTACTTTTGAGGCGATCCACATAAAGAACACCGAACAAATGGTCACATTCATGTTGTAATACGATGGCACGGTAACCACTAATGATTTCTTCGTGTTCCTCAAAGTTTTCATCTCGCCATTTCATTCGAATTTTATCCGGTCTTTCTACGTATCCACGCATTCCAGGAACAGATAAACAACCTTCCCAAAAACCTTCACCCGGAGGTGAGAGTGGAGTGATCTCTGGATTTAAAATGATTTGGTTCGGAACTTCAGGAGTTCCAGGATACCTTCCATTGTCATCATCCTGGCCGACCACAACCAACTTTTTCATGACACCAATTTGGGGGGCAGCAAGGCCTACACCTTCTGCATGACGCATGGTTTCAAACATATCTCGAATCAGTTTTTTAAAATCCTTGGTTTGGATTTCGGATTCAGTTACGTCTTCGCTCGTTTGACGGAGTAAGGGATTGCCAATCTTGAGGATTTTTCTAACAGCCATAATCTAATATGGAATAGATTGAAAAAGGTCACTGATTGATCAAGTGATCTCCTATCCAAATGAAAAAGAATTTGACAGGGGAGGCTTTGAACTGTGAAATTCCGGGAGGGATTTTGGAGACGAGGGGAATCGAACCCCCGACCTTTTGAATGCCATTCAAACGCTCTCCCAACTGAGCTACGTCCCCTTGTGCTAATCCAAGGTGGGTGACCGCGTTTGTCTGTCAACAGAATCCTAAAATGGCTAAGGAACCAGAGATGTTATGGGACAAGATACGGTAGAAGAACTGACTAAAAAACTGAAAATCCAATCGGATATCATCAAAGGCTATGAAAAAGTTCTTAGACTCAATGAACAAGAATTAGCCAACGCCGACGAAATCATCCGTATGTACGAACAAATCATCGATTACTCTCGGATGGAACTCAGGGAAGCAAAGGAAACGGTGCAAGCCAGTTCGATGGTTTCCAATCTCAGTCGGGACGAACTCATGTCAGCCTTTGACAAAATTAAGTCTTTGGAAGATGCCAATCGAAAATTAAGAGAAGAATCATTAAAATTTAACAAAGATTAAACAATTGAAACCAAGCTCTCTTCCGCCGATCATCCGAAAAAACGAAGAAGGCGGGTTCTATCTTTCTTCTTCCTCCGAACTGGATGACCTGTATCATTTTATTCTGGGTCAAGCGAAACGACTCGTCTCGGCGAAATCAGCAGCATTTTATTTTAAAAACCAACGAGGAAACCTCAGCCGGTTTGGATTGATAAATGATAAATCCACAGCAGGTTCCATTGCTAAACATGTTTTTAAAACCCGAAAAAGTATTCTTATTAAAAAGGGTTCTCACTTAAAGGATTCGGACGGTCCCGTATCCGAGTCATATATTGCCTGTTATGTGGGTGATGAAATAGGGGATATGGCACTAGGAGTTTTGGTGCTTGAGGGAATTAAACATTTCCAAAATTTTTCCGAACAAGATTTGGACTTAATCAACTATTTTAGCGCAAACTTAAATGCACTATTAAAAGACACTGTACTTTCGGAATCAGAACCCGAGTTTTTTAATTCTCTCACAACGTCCATTCTTCTTCTTATCGATAACGCCAATATTCATAACAATAACAATCGCCTTCAGTATTTTTTAGAAGAAATCATTCGTGTTGCTGTTCTAATTAATACCAGTGTCGATTTGGAACATGTTCTTGTGATGGTAATGGAATCCGCAAAATTAGTATTTCGAACGGAAGCCAGCTCCTTGTTATTGTTAGATGATAAAAAGGAATATCTTGTTTTTCATACGGTCACCGGTGAAAAAAGAGAAGAGGTATCAAAAATCAAAGTACCTGTGGGCCAAGGGATTGCCGGAACTGTTGCGATTACCAAACAACCCATGATCATCAATGATGCTCAAAATGACAACCGTGTCTTTCGGGATGTAGACAAAGCTTCTAATTTTATTACTAGAAATATTTTGGCAAGTCCACTGATTGTTGGAGATGAAGTGATTGGTGTCATCGAGGCCATTAACACCATTGACAGAAATAATTTTAGCCAGGATGATATTGATACATTTTTGTCTTTTTCTAGTGCTTGTGCTGTTGCCATCCAAAAAACTAGGCTACTAGATAATCTCAATGTCACAAACCTTGAACTCAAACAAAAATTAAGCACACTTGAATCCATTTTCGATTTGGGTCAAGCAGTCCTTGAATCCCATGATGAACTGGGGTTAATGTCCAAAACATTGAGCATTCTCACCAAAGAATTGTCATGCGAAGATGCGGGAATGGTCATTATCGAGGAAAAAAATAAAAATCGAATTCAGGTCTATGCAAGGCAACTCGGGATTGTCAGGGAATCTTTTTTTCCGATGCAAGAAAGCCGGCTTTTTTTAAGCCTCATGGAATCAGGAAATCCTAGGATGGCTGTTGTTTCCTCACAACTAGAGGAATCCTTTTTAGAATTAGAATTTTATACTTTAAAGAAAAACTTTCTAATCCTACCTATTGCGCCAAGAGGAGGGAACTTACGTGCGGCACTTTATGTCAGCGGAAAACAATCGGCTCATTCGTTTAACGAAACAGACCTCCGGATGTTAAAAACTCTTTCTTCGCCACTCGCAAAGGCCTATGAAAACCTACGCCTCAGCCAAGAAATCATTACCAAGAAGTCGATTGAAAAAGAAATCGAAATCACAAGAAAAATCCAAAATAATATTTTACCAAATTCGTTGTTACAATCCCCACTTTTTGATTTGGGGGTGATGTCTGTTGCCGCCAAAGAAGTGTCAGGTGATTTTTATGATTTCCATTCTTTCGGAGAAGATCAGTTCTCGTTTTTAGTGGCAGATGTATCGGGGAAAAGTTTGCCAGCCGCCATATTTATGGCTATGTCTAGTTCCATTATTCGTACACTTTCCAGAACCACTGACCTTTCTCCTTCTGAGCTGTTGTTTCGCGCCAACCAATTGATTTATGAAGATTCTCAGTCGGGAATGTTTGTGACATTATTTCTCGTCAACTACCAACGGCGAACCAGAACCTTAAAATTTGCGTCCGCAGGACACAATGACCAAATTTGGATTCGTAGTGATGGAAGTTTTGAACTTCTGAAAGGAAAAGGAGCTCCTCTTGGAGTTGTTCCCCAAACCAATTACCAGGGCGGCGAAATCCAAATCGAACCTGGTGACATTTTGGTTTTTTATACGGATGGGGCCATTGAGGAAAAAAATCCAGACGAAGAAGAGTATGGTCTCGACAGATTTGTTGCATTTATCATCGAAAGACGCTTAGAGTCTTCTCAAAGTATCGTAGAGGCTGTGTACGATGACATCCGAAAGTTTTCTCGTTCCGATGAACAGTATGACGACTTTACTGTGATGATCTTAAAATTTGCAGAAGTGACTAGCTTTGAAATTTCGAAAGTTTTTCCCGCACATCCAGATGAAATCCCTCACTTAAGAGATTTTATTTCTGAACATTTAGAGGGCAAAATCACAAAACCTTTTGCCTTCGACGATATTCTGATATCTTTGGATGAAGCAGCGACCAATATAGTCATGCATAGTTACAAGAATACGGAACTAACTCACCCTAGTTTCGAATGTAAGTTGGAATTGATTGGCGACAATCTAAAAGTTGTACTCATTGATGAAGGAAAACCCTTCGATAGAAAAAAAGTTCCTAAACCTTCCGTAGAGGCCAATTTAAAAGGCGAAAGGAAGGGAGGATTCGGCGTTTATCTGATGGAGACTCTGATGGACAAAGTGTCCTACGACTTCAACGGGAAACAAAATATAACCTATTTGGAGAAAACTATTGTATGAACGAAGATAAAATTGGAATCCATTCGGAAGCGGTTGGGGACAAGGTAGTTGTTCATGTCCAAGGCAATTTGGACGTACACAACACACATAAAATTGAAAAGGATTTGATGGCTCTCGTAAATGCCGCAAGAAAACCTGTTGTTTTCAATTTGAGTGATGTTCCCTTTATCTCTTCTGCCGGACTACGTTTGCTCGTCACAACACTTCGCCTTTGCCAGGAACAAAAAATCAGCATTTCTATCTGTGGATTGCAACCCGCAGTGGAGAAAGTTTTCGATATCATTGGAATGCAGCAGCTATTTACAATTTATCCTGATTTAGACTCTGCTCTACAGTAAAAATCACTTTTCTAAGTGATCCTAAACAAAACATTGGAAAAAAACTTATGGAAACCAAGCAGTATTCCCTAAACAACCCGTTCAAAGAATCCAAGGCTCCGGAAACCCAAACCGGAATTTATGATGATGCTCTCAAACTTGGAAAGGAACTCATTGAGAAACCGATCCTAGGGGGCGGAGAAGATAGAATCCGCGTCCAACACTCCAAAAACCGTATGACGGTTTGGGAGAGAATCAAAGTCCTTACTGACGAAGAACCAAATATCACCTACCAAAACTGGGGACCGAACTTAGACGGTGCCTCTATTGTGACTGGAATTTTAAATATCAAAGGCCGTGATGTGGCAGTCTACGGACACGACTTCACCCTTCGTGCGGGTTCAATGGATGCCACGAATGGAAGTAAACTCGCTCGTCTCATCCAAATGGCAGGGACCCACGGAATCCCGCTCATCGGGATGAACGACTCGGCAGGTGCCTATGTTCCTGCGGGAGTGGGTGGACTCGACGGTTATTCGGAAGCATTTACGGCACTTCGCAAAATCAGCGGTGTGGTTCCTTCCGTTATGTTAATGTTTGGTTTCAATGCGGGTGGTGGAGCTTACCTCCCACGCCAAGGATCGTTTATGATCCAATGTGATGGAACCTTCTTTGGTCTCACTGGACCTGGGGTGGTAAAATCCGTTCTTGGGGAAGACATTTCTGCCGAAGACTTAGGTGGGCCAAAAGTACATGGCCAGTCAGGTGTGGTCGATTTAGTCACAGGCGATGAATTAGGATCGCTTCGAACAGCCATCCGTCTTCTTTCTTATTTACCAGACAATAACCATAGTTTTGCGCCGTTCTATCCGACTTCGGATCCAGTAGACAGGTTCATTTACGAAGAAGACATTCTTTTTAGAAAGACGTTTAATTCCCCAACAGGAATGAACACACCTTTTGATATCACACTTTACTTACAACAAATCTGTGATCACGGTGAGTTCTTTGAATTACAACCACAAAGAGCAAGAAACATTGTAACAGCTTTTGGTCGTATCGGTGGTCACGTGGTGGGGTTTCTTGCCAATAACTCGGCAGTCTCTTCTGGTCAGATAGATATTGGAGCTTCTCGCAAAGGAACTCGTTTTGTAAGATTCTGTAACTTATACAATATCCCTATGGTATTTGTAGAAGATACAACTGGATTTTTACCAGGACGCGACCAAGAACACAATGGGATTGTTCTCGAAGGTAGAAAACTCCTGGATTCCATTATTGATCTTAGAACTCCAAGACTCACTCTTATCATTCGTAACGCGTTTGGTGGAGCGTATGCAACATTTAACTCCTATTTTACGGGAGCATCGATGGTGTTTGCACTTCCGACGGCAAGGATTGCGGTGATGGGTCCTGCAGGAAAAGAATACGTCTACAAAGATGAAATCACAACCATCCAAAAAGAATTTTTGGTCAATGTGAAAAAAGGAATGAGTGAAAAAGAAGCAGCCGCCACTCGTGATGCAAAACTTTTCGAAATCGGGCAAAGATACGAAAAAGAACTGATGAATCCAAAAGAAGCACTTTCTCTTGGTTCTGTTTCCTCCATCATTTTACCGGGTTATACAAGAAACGTATTATCGAAAAACTTGAATTTCCTCATGTCCAAATACAAACCGGCGGAAATGTCCGGTCCTCAAAGGGAGTTTGAATAATTTTCATGTTAGATAAGAATTTAAAACGCATTCAGTTCCAAGAATCCGAATCGGCATGGATTCGTTCCTTTACTGTGGAATCGATCAAATGTCTGATTGTTTGCCGTGGCCCTGTTCGTAAAGAAACGATGGATGTTTTCGATGCGATTGGTGTGAAGGAATACGGAATTTTACTTTCCGAAAAAGACTCCATCGTTTACCCAAAGGCCCTTGCACCGGAACTTCGTAACTTCCGATTCCCAGAAAATATCCACCGAGTTCCCGATTATATGGGAGCTGGGAAAGAAGAGAAAGAACAACGCATCCACCAAATCATTGGAATCACCAAAGACAATGGATACACTCATATCTTTGCTGGTTACGGATTTATGGCAGAAGATGCAGAATTCATTGAAGCCATTGAAAAAGCAGGGATCACGTTTATGGGACCAAGTTCCCATGTGGCAAAAGGTGCTGGCGCCAAAGACGAAGCAAAAAAACTCGCAAGAAGTCTAAATGTATCGGTAACTCCTGGTGTTGATAATATCACTGCCCTTGCTTTACTTCGTAAAACGGGAAATTCCAAAGATGGACTTCTCAAAGTTGCAAAAGAAAATAACTTAAACTTTTCTTTTAATGATTCCAAAGCATTGGAAGACAATGCGGAAGACTTACTCCAACTTTCTTATGAAAAAACCATAGACATCACTTCTATCCCTGATTTACAAAAAGAGTCTTCCATCCTTTGTGAAGATATTTGGAAAAAGTATCCAGGCAAACGAATCCGATTCAAATACATCGGTGGTGGTGGTGGAAAGGGACAACGTGTCATCAGTGAAAAATCAGAAATTGATGCTGCTGTTATGGAAATCCTTGCGGAATCTAAAGTGACGGCCGTTGGTTCCAACAGAAACTTCTTAATTGAACTTAACATCGAAAACACACGCCATAACGAAATCCAGCTCATCGGTAACGGAGAATGGTCCTTGTCTCTTGGTGGTCGTGATTGTTCTTTGCAAATGCACGAACAAAAACTTTTGGAAATTTCGCAAACGGTTGAGTTACTCCAAAAAGAAGCTGATCTTGTTCGATCTTCTAACGCCAAAAAAGCTACCATCCTCGACAAAGATGTTCAAACTTTAAAAGATATGGAACACCAAGCAGAAGTGTTTGGAAAGGCAATTCGTTTGAATTCTGTTTCTACGTTTGAATGTATTGTTGAAGGTAATAGTTTCTTCTTCATGGAAGTAAACACAAGGATTCAGGTGGAACACCGTGTGACTGAGATGGTGTACAAAATGAAGTTCACCAACCCGAATGATCCGAATGATTTTTTCTACATTGACTCTCTTGTGGAAGCGATGGCGGTTCTTTCCATCCACGGTCCAAGAGTTCCAAAGCCGGAACGAATTGTCAGAAACGTATCTGGTGCAGAAGTTCGGATCAATGCGACAAACCGTGCACTCCAACCTCACGCAGGTGGGATCATCCAAAACTGGTCGAATGCTCTTCCTGAAGAAATTCGTGATGACCAAGGGATTTGTACTCGTAACCCCGATACAGGTGCCTTTGTTCATTACAACCTTGCTGGAGCTTATGACTCAAACGTGGCTCTTCTTGTTTCTTATGGAAATTCAAGAACGGAAAACTTAGAAATTTTAGGTAATATCCTTCGCAAAACAGAACTTAGAGGGCAAAACCTCGAAACCAACTTACTCGTTCACTATGGACTCATCCAGTGGATTTTGGGTAAGGATGCGATGTTCAAACCATCCACTGCGTTTATGATTTCCTACTTGGCTGGAATCGGTTCCTTACAATCCATCATCAACGATTTGGATTTGGAATATCTTTGGTCAGAAAAAACCAAGGCTGCAGATCCAGATTTGAAAAAAGTCCTAAACAAAAAGATGACCCTTGTGATTCGTCCTTTGGAACGTCTCCTAGCAAATCCACATTTACTCGGTGGATTCCTTGGGTATTTCGATGGAAAACTTTGGACTCGTAATGGGAACAATCTTGCGTTCAATGAAAACCCGATCCAATTTTTGGATTCTTTGTATTACTATTTGAATTTGGATACAACGGAAGAAAAGCCAAGCTCTGAAAAGATTTGGGATCATGACGCTACGTTATTAAACGAAGCCAAAGCATTTTATTCCGAACTATCCAAACGAACAGGGCTTAGTTCTTGGAAGGATCTATCGGATGCACTTGCAAAAGGTAAAAATCCATCTAAGTCACTTTCTGATGATCTTTGGAATGCTTCGGTGGCAAGTCATAACGGTTTCCAAGCTGGTCTTGAAACGCTTTTACTCCTACCAAAAATTGGTATCAAATCCAACTTCTTTGGTTTGGATGTGAATGCGGATTTGGATGGGGTAGTGCCAGATGAATTCAAAAACAAAGACACACGGGATGCGTTTATCAAAACACTGAACCCTCCTCCAAAAATGTCTGGGGATGAAATTGTGGCTCCTATGGGTGGAATGTTCTACTCAAAAGAAGCACCAAATCTTCCTATGCTCATCAATGAAGGGGACCATTTCCAAGCGGGCCAACCTCTCTTTATCATTGAAGTGATGAAGATGTTTAACAAAATTTTGGCACCTGTCAGTGGAACCATTGTGAAAAACTTAATGGTGGATTCAGACGGAAAGATCGTGACAAAAGCACAACCCATCTTTAAAATCAAACCGGATGAAATTCTAAAGGAAGAATCTCCTGAAGATATTCGTTCTAGAAAAGTAAAAGTAACAAAGGAATTGGGTCTCGGCTAACTAACCGTAACCCACAATTGTTTTGTAAATTTCAGTGAGGGGGAGGATGTGATTCACACCTCCTCTTTTGATTGCCTCTTTCGGCATTCCAAAAACAACAGATGTTTCTTCATTTTGGGCAATTGTATCAGCCCCAGCTTCCTTCATTTCCAAAAGTCCAGATGCCCCATCATCACCCATCCCTGTCATAATGATGCCTTTGGAATTTTGTCCCGCTTGTCTTGCGACAGAACGAAATAATACATCCACAGAAGGTTTGTGTCGATTCACTAAAGGACCATCTGCAACATCCACAAAATACTGGGCGCCAGATCGCCGAACTGTCATATGGCGGTTCCCTGGTGCGATGAGCGCAAGCCCTCTCACAACTCGGTCTCCATCTTTTGCTTCCCTGACGCTAATATCGCAGATAGAATCCAATCGTTTGGCAAAAGTTTCAGTGAACTTTTCAGGCATGTGTTGTACAATCACAATCCCTGGAGTTTTGTCTCTTGCGAGTTTTGTGAGAACTTCTTCGAGGGCAATGGTTCCTCCTGTGGAAGTTCCAATGGCGACAATTTTTTCTGTGGCTTGTAGCTGAGAAATATCTTGGTTTTTTTCCGTTTTGATTGAAAATTCTTTTCTTTCTTTTGGATTGGGTAGAGCTTTTAAGGAAACGGATGCAGCTGCAATCACTGCATCGGTCAATTCTATTGTGGATTCATGTAAAAAATCTTTTAATCCAATTTTTGGTTTTGTGATGATTTCGCAGGCACCTAAGCTCATGGCAATCAATGCTGTGTCGGAACCTTCTGTCGTTAAAGTGGAACAAATCACAACAGGAGTGGGTCGTTCTGTCATAATTTTTTTCAAGAAAGACAGTCCGTCCATCCTTGGCATTTCGATATCTAATACAATCACGTCGGGCCAATGACTATTCATTTTGTCCATAGCAAAAATCGGATCGGAGGCACTGCCCAGAAATTCAAAGGTTGGATCCGATTTGAATATTTCAGTTAACACTTGTCTTACGACAGCTGAATCATCGATTACAAACACCTTGATTTTTTTCATAAATTTATTTTTTCTCTACCCAAACTTCGCCGTCCCAGACAGTAAAATATATTTTTCTGGATAAAGTTCCGCCTGTATCTTCGGAAATGATTTTAATTTCATTTTCCTTTAAAATCTTTTTTGCAAATTCAGCATTTCGTGAACCCACGTTCGAAGTGGAATTGTCCTTTAGTATTTCCCTTTCTTCATGTAAAAACATATTGGATCCTCCGAAGATTTTTGCATAAAATTCGTTAGGTTTTGTGTGGTGTTTTTTTATTTCTGTCAAAAAAAACAAAATAGCATCGGTTCCATATTTATGAGTTTTTTCGAGATGTTGATCCGTTTGGCTTGGAAGTAGGTAATGACACATTCCCCCGATGTGTTTGTCCGGATGCCACAAGACAATGGAAACACAAGAACCAAGTAAGGTTCTCACTCTAAATTCGGGTCCTCCGAAGAAAATTTCTCCAGGGTTTAGAAACCGGTCAGTTACTACATTTGGTGAATCCATCACACAACATTGGACGATGATTCTTGGATGGATTGTAACTCCGAAAGCTCCAGAATTTGGTTTACTTTTAGGATAATGACAAATTTATTCTCTAATTTTCCTAGGCCTTGGATAAAATCCAAACGGATTTTTGAACCAAAACTAGGTGGTTCTTCAATGGACTCTGGCGTAATATCTACCACTTCGTTGACTGCATCCACTAGTAAACCAACATCAATGATTTCATTTTCCAGTTTGATTTCAGTAATGATGATACAAGTTTTACGGTTGGTTTCGGTTTTTTTTCTATAAAATCTCATATTGAGATCTATCACGGGAACCACATTCCCCCTTAGGTTAATGACACCAGGTATATACTCTGGCATCATCGGCACATGGGTCACAGATTCGAATTCAATGATCTCTTTGATATATAAAATTCCTAGCCCAAAGAGTTCTTCCGAAATTAAAAAAGTTAGGTATTGAAGTTCCTGCATATCGATATCCTACTTTAATCTTTTAATATTTTTGGAACTTGTTATTATCATCTGACGAGTCCACCTTTCTTGGGTTTGGTGTTTGTAGTCGAGTGGCAGTTTTGGACATTGGTTTTGAGTGTTTTGAATCTAAGGCAGATTGGAGTGTTGATTGTTTTCCCAATTTGAAAAAACTAATAGAAGAAAGTAGTTTCTCTGCTTGTGCTTGTAACTCCTCCGCAATGGCTGCGAGTTCTTCCGATGCACTTGCTGATTGTTGGGAAACCTGGTCTAGTTGACCCATGGCTTTATTCACTTCATTCACTCCGGAAGATTGTTCCTGACTTGCTGCCGTAATTTCTTGCACAAGGTCTGCTGTTTTATTGATGGCTGGAACAATTTCTTCAATGAGTTTTCCTGCAGACTCTGCAATTTGAACAGAACTTCCAGCTAAACTTCCAATTTCATTGGCCGATTTTTGTGACCGTTCTGCCAATTTTCTCACTTCTGAGGCTACAACTGCAAAGCCTTTTCCATGTTCTCCTGCTCTTGCTGCTTCGATTGCAGCATTTAATGCAAGTAAGTTGGTTTGGTAAGCAATGTCTTCAATAATGGAAATTTTATCTGCAATCTCTTTCATTGCGGAGACTGTATTTCTGACTGCTTCTCCACCTTGTTTTGCATCTCTAGCAGATTTTGTGGCAATGGTATCTGTCTGTTTTGCATTTTCAGCATTTTGGTCAATGGAGGCTCCCATCTCTTCCAAGGAAGCTGATGTTTCTTCTACAGAAGCTGCTTGTTCACTGGCACCTTGGGAGAGTGTACTGGCAGTGGATGCCACTTCGTCTGCAGCGTTGACAAGCGCATCAGTGTTTGTTCTTACATCGTTGATGATATCAACTAATTTTTTAGAGGTATTATTGAAAGAATCTCTAAGTTTAGCAAATCCTCCCTCGTATTCGCTAGTGATCAATTGTGTGAGATCACCTTTTTCTAATGCAGAGAGTCCAACAACGAGATCATCTACAATACGTGCCGTTTCGATTGCAAGATTCTTTTGTTCTGTGATGTCGGTGGCAAATTTAATGACCTTATATGGTTTTCCGTTCAAATCAAGAATTGGATTGTAGGTGGCTTGCAACCAAACTGCTTTTCCATCTTTTCCTATCCTTCGGTATTCAGCTGTTTGGTATTCGCTTCGGTTGAGCGCTGCCCAGAACTGTCTGTATTCTTCTGAGTTGACCATAGCTGGTTCCACAAACATTCTATGGTGTTTGCCCACAATTTCTTGTAATCCATAACCCATTGTTTTTAAAAAGATATCATTTGCAGTGATGATTGTTCCGTCCATGTTGAATTCAATTGTCGCTTGTGCTTTGTTAATTGCTTCGATTTGGCCAATAAATTCTCTTACTAGTTTTTTGTTTTCTGTGATATCGGTAGCAAATTTAATGACTTTGTATGGTCGACCATTCGCATCAAGAATTGGTGTGTAAGTGGCTTGTAACCAAATTTCTTTTCCATTTTTCCCAAGCCGTTTGAATTCGGATGATTGGTATTCCCCTCGATTGAGAGCGGCCCAAAATTGGCGATAGGCTTCAGAATTCGCTTCTTGTGACTCGAGGAAAATTCTATGGTGTTGGCCTTTGATTTCAGTTAGACTGTAATCCATTAAATTGAGGAACTTTTCATTTGCTGTTGTGATCGTTCCATCCATACTGAATTCAATGGTTGCTTGTGATCTTTCAATGGCTTTCGAATTCGCATTGGCTTCCGTAACATCCGCCCATTCCACTACACTGCCCAAACGTTCGCCAGAATTTGTAATGATAGGGTTAGCAATTAAATTAAACTCTCTGTTTCCTATTTTAATACTAGTTTTGTGTTCGGATGTGAAGGTTCCAAGAAGCCTACGTTGGTGACTTGGGTCTTTATGGTAACTATCAATATTACTTCCCATTAGATCTTTGAGTGAAAAATTTCGAATTTGGGTTTTGATGTCTGCTTCCGATTTGTCAAACATATTGTGAATTGATTTGTTCATGTAGACAACTTTCAAATCTAAGTCGGCAATCATAACGTTTGTAGAGACGCAATCTAAGGCTGTTTTGATCTGAATTGCATCTCTTAGTGGTTTCCCAACTTGTTTGAGTAGTAAAAATAGCAGGCTAGCAGTGATGAGAAGAAAAATAATTCCTGAGATATAAACCGGGAATAGTTTTTCCTTTGGAGTCACCATACCTTTTGAAATTTCTGAAATACTTTCTTTTGTGAGTTGGGAATTCCATTTGGAGATAGAACTAGAGTAGGGTTTCCAATATTCCGAAAGATTTGACTTTAAATTTTCTTTTTTTGTGAGATCCTCTGGTTCGTTAACATAGGATTTTATTATGTTTAAATAATCATCCTTTTGGGAGATAGTTGTTTTTATGATTGTCGATTCTTCTGAAGATTTTGGAAGAGATACAATTTGTTCCCAAGCTGAATTCAGTTTTTCTAAGTCATATTTAATTTTGGCAACATAGGTTTTGTCAACTTCTTGCGACTGGAGAACAGTGAAGAGATCGGATTGGATTGATTGACTTAGGTTCCAAATGGATGTTAGGTTTTCCGTTTTTTGCAGATGAATCCGTGTTGTTTCTTCCGAATGACTTACATCTGTAAGTATTCCCCAAGAATAAGCAGAAGTCCAAATTACAAAAATTAGACCTGTAAGAAAAAAGCCTATTAGCTTAGTGCTTATCTTTATATTTTTCATATCATCCTCTTCATTTATATAATCTTTCGTTTTCTACTGCAATGGTTCTTTCAAATAGGGACGGGATGTCAATGATCAAGGCCACGTTCCCATCTCCGAGAATGCTTGACCCACTAACACCTTTTACATGGCGAAATACGGATCCCATTGGTTTGATGACTGTTTGGTATTCGCCCAGAAGTCGTTCTACTACGATTCCTGCTTTTTTTTCTCCATTTCTAACAATGACGATATTTTCTCTGGAGTTTTCTCCACTCGATTCACACGGGTAATAATCTTTCAGACGAAGAAATGGAATTAAATTTCCTCGAAGGGCAAAGAATTGATTGGAATCTACTTTGTTATCATCTGTAAAATGTAAACATTCTAATACCATATCCATCGGTATGATGAATTGGTTTTTCCCAACCTCTACCAAAAATCCATCGATGATGGCAAGTGTGAGTGGGAGCCGAATGATAAATCGACTTCCTTGGTTTGGTGTGGATTTTACGGTTATGGAACCTCTGAGGGATTCAATATTTTGTAAAACTACATCAAGTCCCACACCTCTTCCGGAAACATTGGTGATTTGTGAGGCTGTTGATAGGCCAGGATGAAAAAGAAGTTTAAAAATTTCATCTTCCGAATCGGGTAGTGGCCCAGACACAAGGCCTTTATCAATTCCCTTTTGCCAAACCTTTTCTTTTTGAATTCCGTTTCCGTCATCAGTGATTTCTATCACAACACTTCCTGCTTCATGGAAGGCATTTAGTTTGATGATACCTTGCTTTGGTTTTCCTTTTTTTTCCCTTTCTGCGGAAGTTTCTAATCCGTGGTCACAAGCGTTTCTAACTAAGTGTGTGAGTGGGTCACCTAACTTATCAACAATATTGCGGTCGAGTTCCGTTTCGTTTCCTTCGGTGATAAGTTTGATATCCTTTCCAAGTTCTTTCCCTAAATCGCGAACAGTCCTTGTATATTTCTGGAAGGTATCTCCGATTGGAACCATCCTTAGTTTTAACGAAATTTCTCTTACTTCGTTTAGAAGACGCATCGCAAGCATAGACGACTCTTGTAAGTTGGAATCTTCTATGGAACCAATGAGTTGATTCATATTTGCACAGGAAACTACAAGTTCTCCCACACGATTGATCAATTTATCAATTCGTTTTGAATCTACCTTGATGGTTGCTGATTTATTTTGGTCTTGTTTTTGATTGGTGGGCGTTTTATCTTCGCGTAACTCATCTGAAGATAAGTTGGAAAGAGGGGAAGATGGATTTTCTTCTGAGTTCGTGCTGATCCCTGTTTTTCTTTTTTTTAGTTCTTCAAAATAATCAATAAGACTAGCATCTGTTAATATTTGGATTTCTCTCCAAATGTTTCCAAGTAAAATTTCTTCTTCTGGGAGTTGGAAGGATAGGTCTGCTAAATCTTCAATATTCGCATCAGGAGGAAGAATGTGTAAAAAAGAATCGGCTTCAATAAAGTTAAAAACTTTTCTAACCGCATCCAAACCGGCGTCAGAATCCAAGTGGATTTCAAAGCCCAAGTAACAAGATTCTGGATCAAAATCCATAGTGTTTGGAATGGTTTCTGAAATGATTTTCACCGATTGAATTTTCCCGATTTTTTTTAAATATCCAATAAACGAGATAGGATCTAATCCTTGGGAAAAAACGTTACGGTTGGGTCGAAATGAAATCAGATATCCAGGGATTGAATCCTTATGATTTTGGATGGTTTGAGTTTGATTTTCTGCAGAAACCAAATGTTTCGATTTTTTATCTAAAACAATTTCGTTTTCATTCTGGTTTTGTTTTTCTTCTGCGGTAACAATTTCAGAACCTTGGAAGGGTTTCATTAAATCCAAAATTGAATTTCCCTGCATGATTTTTGACTCTGGGATTTTGCCTTTGGTTTCTTCTGCGACTAAATAGGAAAGGTGGTCTTTTGCTTTGAGTAGAATTTCCGTTAATTCAGCTTGGAATTTGATTTCATGAGAACGCAATCGATCTAGTAGGTTTTCCACAACATGGGTAAACTTCACTGTGGATTCAAATCCAAACATTCCTGCTGTCCCTTTGATTGTATGAACCGCTCGAAAGATGGCATTCAAATCTTCATCACTAGGGGTAGATGTTTCCGTACGTAAGAGAATTGCCTCCATATCCCGAAGGAATTCATCGGATTCAACTAAATAGGCATCTATAACCTCTGTTAAATCCATTAGTTGGTTTTCCTCGTACCATATCTAAATTCTACTTCGTTCGAGTGTTCTTTTTTTACCTTCACTCGATCACCAAAAAAACTAACGAGTCCCAATAGGTCTAAAACTTTCAAAACAGGTAGTGAGTGGTTTTCTAATTTTAGGGAAAAGTGATTTTTTAGACTTAAAGTTTTAAGATACATTAAGAATTGAATCCCTGCTGAATCCACTCGTTGAATTCCACTTAAGTCCAATAAATATACTTGTCCTTTTGCGCTTGTCCAAACTTCTGATAGTATTTTCCAATCCTTAACAAAGGGTACAGTTAAATACCCTTCCCAAGTGATATCAAAGCCTATGTTTGTTTTTTTCAGGTTTTGGACGGGTTCCATTTTACGTTACTAGTTTGGAGATTGTATCCAACAATTCTTCTGGGGAAAATGGTTTAGTTAACCATGCTTTGGCACCAGCATCCATCCCTTGTTGTTTTTTTTCTGGTTGGGATTCTGTTGTTAACATGATGATGGGAGTGAATTTGTATTTCGGATTCTCTTTCACTTTTTTGATAAAACTTATCCCATCCATGTTTGGCATATTCATATCTGAAACGATCAAATCCACTTCGTTCGCTTCTAATTGTTTTAAACCTTCTAATCCATCACCTGCTTCAATAAGATCGAAGTTTGCATTCTTTAGATGTACAGAGATAATCTTTCTGAATACTGCTGAGTCATCGATGATCAAAATCTTTCTATTCATGGTTTGTTTCCTTATTTGTCGTTTTGGATTGGTAAAAATACTTCTGCAATGATGCAGTCTGCTTTGACTTCCGTAGTATGGTCGATGGCATTTCGAATGAAAAACATTCCATTGTGTCTATGTAGGATAAAATCAACCATAGTTAACCCCAATCCCAAACTGAATTTTTCTTTTGAATAAAAACTTTCAACGGGTGGGTGGATTCTGAAAAAAGGTTCGATCAGTTTTTTTTCAGACTGAGCCAGTTGTTTGGCATATTCATCATCGATGATGTTGTTTTTAGCTGAGAGACAAAAGTAACCATCCACAAAGGTAACAAAAACATCAAAATGAGATTTTCTTTTGGAATATTTAAGCCCATTGGTAAATATTTCATGAATGGCCACTTTCATTGATTCTAAATCAAGGTCAAGGAAAACAGATTGTTTTACAACTGGTAAGTTTACCTTTAATTCACGTTCGATAATTTCATCTCGAAATGTTTCGACAAGAGAGGGTAGTAAACCAAGTAGATCTTCACTTTTTGTTCTCACTAAATTTGTATTGTTTTGGATTAGGTCTACAGCCAAATCTAATCCACTCATCATAGCAATATTGTGTTCGTGATTTTCATACAAAAGATCCCAAAACTCTTTGTTGATTGAATAATCTTTGCCAAGATCCACTTTCATTTGTTGGATGGAATCAATGATTGTTGAGATGGCACCAAGGCCTGAACCTTGCATCAAAGTAGTTTTTAAATTTAAAATCGAGTGTAGTTCCGAATTTACCTCATTGGTTTTTCTATGTGATTCTTTGTAATTTAGCCATTCCAATTGGCTCTTTAATTCTTTTGATTCTTCATCAACGAGAAGTGATTCCATTCGCTTTAAGTAGACGTATTCTAATGCTTTTTCTAAACGATCAGCAACAATTTCGACATGGAGAGGCTTTAAAAGATAATCATACACGCCCATTTTCATGATTTCTATGATTTCATCGATTTGGTCGATGGCGGTTTGAATCATAAAAACGGCATTTGGTTCTAATTTTTTTTGTTCACGGATGAATGATTTTCCGTCCAAAACGGGCATCATTAAATCCACCAAATATAGACTATATGGGCGTTTTGCAGCCATCTCAAGGGCTATCTTCCCATCTTCGGCTACATCTGCGTCCATACCAATCCGCTTGCAGATGGCTTCTAGTAGGACTTGGTTTTCTTTTTTATCCTCAATGATCAGGATTGGTTCTTTGGGACGCCTTAGGTGTTCCTTTGCCCGAGCCTGGGAGGACTGACTTTGATTTACGTTCGATTCCACCATATAGATTATCGGAAATCCTACGGGAGAATTCTATAGGGTTCAATTCCTTTATTTTATTATTTCGGGTAACTTGAGTTTAAAAATGGAACCTTGCCCTAATTGAGATTTAAGTTCTAGTGAACCTCCGAGTCTGTTCGCCAAACCTTGAGAAATCGAAAGACCGAGTCCCGTTCCTTCGATTTTTCCATCGTCGTTTAACCGGGTGAAGGTATGAAATATACGGTTTTGATCCTCTTCTGAGATCCCTGGTCCAAAATCACGGACAGAAATCTCTAAATTTCCCTCAGCCCATTCACAATCCAATTCGATATAGGGATGATTTGCGTATTTGATAGCGTTTGAAAGTAGGTTGAGTAGAATTTGTTGGATTTTTCCACCGTCCGAGTGGACCACCTTTGATTGTAAAGGTGGTCGAAATCGAATTTCCATTCCCTTTGCATTGGCTTGAGGTTGGATTAAATCCAATGTTTGGCGACATATGTCTTCTGGTTTAAACGATGTTAACTGGATTTGAATTTGTCCCGATTCGATTTTCATCAAATTTAGGATTTCGTTGATCATATTTAGGAGCCTTGTTCCACCAGTATAAATATAGTTTAAGTATTCCTTTCCGGTTTCATCTGAATCTGGTAACTGAATCAGTTTCGAAAATCCAATGATGGAATTTAAGGGTGTTCTCAGTTCGTGACTCATATGGGCTAAAAATTCGGTTTTAGCTCGGTAGGCACGTTCCAATTCTTCTTTCGTTTTGGTGAGGGCTACAGTTCTTTCTAAAACTAAAGATTCTAATGTCGATTTGTAGCGATTCAGTTCTGTAAGGTCCAAATCCCTTTGGACAAAAAGTCCCATCCATCGACTCACCGTTTGGTAAATCAAAAGATTTTCATGTTCAATCGGAGAATTCTGTTTGTATTTGAAAAAACCCATAACTCCCAAAAAGCGATTTTCAAAACGAACAGGAATGAGTAGTATCGTTTCAGCTTTGGTTTGTTCGAAGAACCATTTTTCTCTTGGTAAGGCTTTGTTTGGGACTAAATAAATGGTTTTTCCTTTTTTTAGTTTATGAACCCAACGACCAAGACCCAAATCATACCAATCTTCAGTTTGGCACTGTTCTGGCAATAGAGGGTATTTGGTAGTCTTTCGTTCGTTGGCCCAAATTTTAAAAAAATCTTTTTTTCCTACCGTTTCATATTTGAGAAAAAAAACAGAATCCATTTCTGTAAAGTATAACAACTGATAGATTGCATGTGGTAGGCCTTCTCGAATGGAAGGTTGTTGGATGAGTATTTGAATTGAGGAGGCTACCCCTAATTCAAACCGAAGTCTCCAGGCTATTTCTTCTTCTTGTCTTTGTTTGGTGGTAATATCTTTTATAAAGAATTTTGTGTATTCTTTGTTTTTTTTTCCTTCTGGAAATTGAAACTTTCCAAAGGAAGTTTCCAGAATGGTTCCGTTTGTGATATAAATGAGTTCTGTGGAAAAGTCAGAGTTCTCAATTTTTTTGCAAAGAAAGGTGTTTAAATCGAAGGCTGGTTCTAATGATGCAAATATTTGATTTTTAATTAGGATCTCAGATTTTTTAGACGACCTATCAATGGAAAGAATGGCGGTTCCCGAGTCATCACCCTCTAAAGAGGCCTTTAGCAATGACCAGGGATCCAGATCCATACTAATACTGTTTGAGCAGTTCTTTCGGTAATCTAAAACTCATGGTATCTTCTCTGCTTTCCGGAAAAAGAGATACCTTGGCATCGGGAAAATATTTTAAAATCTCTCCTACAATTTCGTCCACAAGGATTTGTGGGCTTGAGGCACCAGCGGTGATACCAAGGGTTTTTATCCCCGAATTTTTAATATGATCGGGGTTTACATCTTCTTTCCGTGAGATTTGGAAACTGGCAGGTCTTGTTTTTTTGGCCAATTGGCATAATCTAACAGAGTTAGAAGAATTTTCTGCACCGATCACAAGCATTGCATCTACTGATTCTAACATTGACCTAACTGCTTCCTGGCGTTCTGTTGTCGCATAACAGATATCATCTTTTTGCGGATGTTCTACGTAAGGAAATACTTCTTCAATTTTTTTGACAATGTTTTTTGTATCAGCCACGGAAAGGGTGGTTTGCATGAGATAGGTAAGTGGTTTGTCTTTTGTGATTTTGTTCCGTAAATTTTCCACATCTTCTGGAGATTCCACAAGAAACATCTGTGCCTCTCCCATGGTTCCTATTGCCTCATCATGGCCCCTATGACCAATATAGATGATTTGGTGAGAATCTTTGATATTTCGTGCTTTTTTATGGACCCGAGTGACAAGGGGACAGGTGGCATCTCCAATTTTCATCTTTCGTTCAGTGGCTTCTTTTACAACTTCCGGGGAAACTCCGTGGGCAGAAAATACAACCGTGGCACCATCGGGAACTTCTTTCAGTTCATTGATGAATTGAATGCCTTTTTTCTTCATTTCCTCAACAACTCGTTGGTTGTGGACGATTTCCTTGCGAACATAAAGAGGGGTTTCTGGGTTTTCCTGGAATGCGGTTTCCACATAGGAAATGGCATACTTCACTCCCGCACAAAATCCCCGAGGGTTCGCTAAATATATTGTCTCTAACACTGAATTAGGCCTGCCTTTTCTTTCAATCCAACTCCATAGAATTTCCAGGACATATTTTAGAAAAGGGGAAGTTCTATTTTTATTCAATTTTTATTTCATTTTCCCTATTATCCTCCCTCCCAGAATGACCGATCCTTATCTTGAAAAGGCCAAGGATGGCCTCTTCGAAAATTCATCAATTTCTCGGGCTTTCGGTGAAAACCTTAAGTGGCGAGGGAACGGATTCAAGGAGGAACCCGGATGATTATCAACCACAACGTAAGTGCGATCTTTGCACACAGAACTTTGAAGTCTAACGACGCGAACCTGAGCAAAGATATCGAAAAGTTGTCTTCTGGTATGCGTATTAACAAAGCCGGAGATGACGCATCTGGACTTGCAGTGTCTGAGAAAATGAGAACTCAGATTGCTGGTCTTCGACGTGCAGAACAGAATACTGAAGATGGTATGTCCCTCATTCAAACGGCGGAAGGATATCTTCAAGAAACACACGAAATCGTTCAACGTGTTCGTGTACTCGCGGTGCAAGCTGCGAACGGTATCTACTCGGAAGAAGATAGACAACAGATCCAAGTCGAGGTTTCACAGCTAGTGGACGAGATCGATCGTATTGCTTCTCAAGCAGAATTCAACAAAATGAAACTGCTTACAGGAGCATTTGCTCGTCTCAACCCAACTGCTAGTATGTGGTTCCATATTGGAGCTAACATGCACCAAAGAGAGCGCGTGTACATTGAAACAATGAACACTGCGGCATTGGGATTAAGAAACCCTACGGTTCTTACTTTCATCTCTCTTTCGACTGCAGGTAAAGCAAACTCCGTAATCGGACTTTGTGATGATGCCCTAAGAGTGATCTCTAAACAAAGAGCTGACCTTGGTGCTTATTACAACCGTATGGAGCATGCTGCGAAAGGACTTATGAATGCTTATGAAAACACACAAGCTTCTGAGTCTCGTATCCGTGATACTGACATGGCTGAACAAATGACCAGCTTCACGAGATACCAAATCTTAACTCAGGCTGCTACATCAATGCTTGCGCAAGCAAACATGAAGTCTCAGTCAGTGATGAGATTGCTCCAGTAATAGGATAAGAGAAACTAAAGGCCGGGCAGGGTGGTTGGGGCCCCGTCTTTGGTTTCTCGATTTTCTTAAGATTCTTTTTTTAATTTTACGATCTCTCCCTTTCAAAAACCTTCACTTAATATAAACATTTTATCTTTTTTACTCCCTCGAATTGTACATTTCACAAAAAGTTTCTTCCTCTCAGCGATTGTTCGATTCTCAGATAAAATTCAATTCTAAGTTGATTTATTAATCTTTCCATGATCCTAGTTTTCCAGTTTGAACCAATTTCATTGAGTTTTTTATATTTTTTATTTAAATTCATTCTCTAAAAAAACAGAATAGGTATTTTAGAATATATGGGTGAGTCCTCTTTGATGAAATTAGATATTGAAACAGCATACAATGTAATCCATTCGATAGTATTTAAAACTCCATTGCAATTCCATGCCAAATTATCTGAGAGTTTTGGTGCTAAAATTTTTATCAAACGAGAGGACCTGCAATTGGTTCGATCCTATAAAATTAGAGGAGCATACAACCTAATCCAAAGTTTAACCTTAGAGGAAAGAGAGCGTGGTGTTGTTTGTGCAAGTGCTGGTAACCATGCACAAGGTGTCGCCTATTCCTGCAAAATTTTAAATCTGCGTGGTGTGATTTATATGCCTGCCATCACACCCAAACAGAAAATCAATCAAGTTAAAATGTTTGGTGGCAATGAGATCGAAATTGTTTTGGTGGGTGATACATTCGATGAATGCCAAACCTTTGCTTTAGAATATGCTAAAACTCATCAAATGGTCTTTGTTCCTCCTTTTGACCATATAAAAATTATGGAAGGACAAGGTACTGTTGCGAAAGAAATTTTAGAAGAAGAGTCTGAAATCGATTATGTTTTTGTTCCTATTGGCGGAGGCGGATTATGCGCTGGAGTGGGTAGTTATTTTAAAGAAAAATCTCCGCACACCAAAATCATCGGAGTGGAACCATTTGGTGCACCTTCGATGAAGGAAGCTCTCAAACAAGGGAAACCAGTTTTACTTGATAAAATTGACAAATTTGTAGATGGTGCGGCAGTAAAAAAAGTAGGGGATCTCACGTTTCCCATTTGCAAAGATATTCTTTCTGATTTATTACTCGTCAAGGAAGGAAAAGTTTGTTCCACTCTTTTGAAATTATACAATGAAGATGCTATCGTGGCAGAACCGGCAGGAGCTTTGAGTATTTCTGCATTGGACCAGTATGCCGATCAAATTCGTGGAAAAAAAGTAGTTTGTATCTTAAGCGGTGGAAATAACGACATTGATCGAATGCAGGAAATCAAAGAAAGGTCACTGCTTTACGAAGGTTTAAAACATTATTTTATTGTTCGTTTTGCACAAAGACCTGGCGCCTTAAAACAATTTGTAAATGAGATACTTGGTCCAAACGATGACATTGTCCGATTTGAATTCATTCAAAAGAATAATAAAGAATCTGGTCCTGCCTTGATTGGAATTGAGTTAAAGTCTAGGGATGATTTTCAATCATTGTTAGATCGAATGGATGCGTTTCATTTGAATTTCACGTTGGTCAACCAAGACGAGAATTTATTTGAATACTTAATTTAGTAAAAAGGTCGATTGATTTCGTTAGGTGGATTTATTTAACTCACTTTATCATCATTTTCTAAAACCATCTGCTGGAATTTCCTTTTTTGTTTTTATTATTTTTTCAGGAAATCCCTAAAGGATTTTTTTTATGATTCGATATCTATAATGATTGAATGATCGTCGTACAGCTAAAAGCCCGGAGTGATTGCCGGGCTTTCGCATTAATATGAACTTTTATTGATAAAAATTTCAGGTTTTCTGTTTTGAATTTCCTTTTTGGAAAGAATATGGTAAACAGGCGTTATTGGGTGGCGGGTGGATTACCCCACCCAGTTCGATTAGGGCGGGGAAAGTATACCTTCCGAGTCCACCAAAACCTAATGATTTCCCTTAAAAAATGCAATTTATTTCCAAAAAACTTTTATTGAATTCATCTTACTCCTATACAAATTAGGATGTATTGGATAAGTTTTTGAACCTTCGACAGTCAACACTTCGCATACTATCTTTTATCTATCTATTCTTTTTCTTTTTATGTCTTGGTTGTAAACTTGAATGGAATAACCCGAGTGACCCAAGGACCGATTCGTTTTGGCAAACGCGTTTAGTCAATGAATGGATAGTGGCTCACCCCCGACCGTTTACTCTCAAAGGAACTGTTTCTGGCTTAAATACTTCTTCGGTAATCATTCGATCACCATCTGATGGAAGTTATATTACTGTTTCAGCAAATGGAAATTTCGAAATGTTTGTTTTTGCTTCACCAAAATACATCCAACTTGATTTTCCAATACAACCAAATGATGTTCATTGTATGGTTTGGGATATGGGAACTTGGACAGGAGAAGGTTTTATTAATACTAAGATTACCTGTCCTTTTGTTCGGACAGTAGTGAACGGAAGAACACTACTGTGGGATAGATGTACTTTTGGGTCTACTTGGAATCCAGAAGGAACAAACATTGGAGTTGGCAAAGGTGATTGTTCCCTTGGATCTCCGCAACCACTAAGTTTTTGTACTGCGACTGATGGATATGATGCATCGACAAATCCAAATGCATGTAATGGTGGGAACAATACGCAACTTGTGAATATGGGAGCAGTCTATCAATCTTGTGTCTCACGTAATTTGCAAAGTGCATACGCACGAAAAAATTGGAGACTTCCATTTTACCAAGAAATGTTTTCTGTAATTCGTTGCAGTGCAACCAACACAGGAGAAATTACAGGAGAAGATGGTTGCTCAACAGTAGGGGATGCCACTAAATACTCAGGTGCTACGGCCGATCCCATTCTATTTCCCAATGCCCAAGCAGCAAGATACTGGAGTCCTCAAACCTTTCAGGCCTTAGGTGACCAACAAACGTATATGGTCGACTTCAATATTGGAAATCAATCTTATGAATTTAAAGATGCAACTGGTTTTGTTCGGTGTGTTTCCGAGTTATAATTAGGAAAAATTTTTAAATCTGATACAGCTTCATCTCAGTCAAATTTCACTTAGTAAAAAGTGATAACAATTTATGCTCTGATCACAAATAAGGCTAATGTCGCAAATAAATTAGGAAACAGTTTGATTTGTCTGGTCCTATTAAAAAAAGCTCTGTGTAATACTTTGATTCTTTCAAAGTCACAAAAATCTTCAAAATCTTTTCCCGATAGATAATGTAAGTTAGGTGTGTCATACCAGTGAAACGGCATAAGATCTGTTACGGGTGTTTTTCCGCTAAGAAGGATCGATGAGCGAATTTGCCAATGAGAAAAGTTGGGAAATACAATGATTACTTGTTTACCGATTCGTAAACATTCTTTAATTATCTCACCAGGGTTTAACGTCTGTTGTATGGTTTGGTTGAGAATGACAAAATCAAAACTATGGTCCAAATGGTGTTTGAGTCCATCGTCAATATCTCCATGATGGACATATAAACTTTTTTTTACGCATTGGATGATACATTTATCATCTTTTTCAATCCCTTGGACACGAACTCCCTTGTTTTTGAGGATTAACATAAGTTCGCCATACCCACAACCAAGATCCAAAACCCTTTCCCCAGGTTTGATTAGGTTCGCAATGTAGGAGATATCAGGTCTGTTTTTTAAATCCAAACCTAGAGCTTCATTTGTATGGATGTTCAAAGGAAAACTCCTTCATCCGTAGAACTTAAAAAATCTCTTAGGATCGAGTCTTGTTGTTCACTCGGTAGTAAAAAACTATCATGGCCCGCAGGATTGTTGAGTTCTACAAAACTAACAGGCACTGCATTTACTTCCAAAGACTTTACTATCTCTTCTGATTGATACGGTGGATACAACCAATCGGAAGTATATGCTACTACCAAAAATCTGCATCTCACTTTCGCAAGAACCTTGGTCAGCTCTTTTCCTGTTCCTAAACTAAAATGATCGAGAGCTTTGGTAACATAAATGTATGAGTTTGCGTCAAACCGATCCACGAAGGATTCTCCTTGGTAAATCAGATAACTTCCGACAGCAAAGTCTGTGGACTGGATATTTCCTTTGGGTGGTTTACGGCCAAATTTTTCTCTCATCATTTCATCACTTAAGTAAGTGATATGGCCCATCATTCGGGCAAGAGCTAGTCCCTTGGAAGGCCTATTTTCTTGGGTATACAAACCTTGGTTCCAATTGGGATCAGAAAGGATGGCTTGTCTTCCCACTTCATTAAAGGCAATTTGTTGTGCAGAATGTTCGGAAGAGGAGGCCATCACAATACAATTTTTAAGTCGATCTGGATAAGCAACTGACCACTGTAAGGCTTGCATTCCACCCATTGAACCACCGGCAACGGCAAATAGTTTATGAATTCCAAAATGGCTAATTAATTTTTCTTGAGCATTTACCATATCTCCAATGGAGACAAAGGGAAAAGTGGATTGGAATGGTTTCCCATTTTTACCATTAACGGTGAGGGGACCACTCGATCCCTTACAACCTCCAATCACATTGGAAGAAATGATAAAGTAACGATTGGTATCAAAGGATTTGCCTGGACCAATATAATAATCCCACCAACCAGGACGTTTGTCTCCTTCGTGGAAACCAGCTGCATGAGCATCTCCGGAAAGTGCATGGCAAACTAGAATGGCATTGTCTTTTTTTTCATTGAGTGTGCCATACGTTTCGTAGGCAATTTCGAGAGGAGTGATGGTTTCACCCCCCTCTAGAGTCAAAGAGTCAAATCGAATACTCTGAGTGTATACGACACCTACGGATCCGTGGGAAAACTCGTTCTGTTCGGAGGTAGGCATAGTCTTAATCAGATATTTTTTAATGCCTCTTCCAAGTCTACCAGAATGTCATCAATGTTTTCAAGACCGACACTCAAACGAACAAAACCTGGAGTGACACCTGCAGAAATTTGTTCAGGACCAGTCAACTGTTGGTGAGTTGTGGATGCAGGGTGAATTGCCAGAGACTTCGCATCACCAATGTTAGCAAGAAGGCTAAAAAGTTCCAATCCATCAATGAATTTTTTGGCTTTTTCCACTCCACCTTTGATTTCAAATCCTACAATCGCACCAAAAAGTCCACGTTCATGGTATTTCTTCGCAGTCGTATAGTTTTTGTCCGTAGGAAGGCCTGGGTAGTTGACCCATTCAATCTTAGGGTGTTTCGATAAAAATTCTGCAACTTTGAGCGCATTGCTTGAGTGGCGTTCCATACGAAGCGGAAGTGTTTCCACACCTTGTAAAATTTGCCAAGCGTTGAAAGGAGAAATGGCTGGGCCAAGATCGCGAAGGCCTTGCACTCGAGCTTTTAAAATAAAAGCGATGTTTACGCCACCAAACGGTTCAAACTTACCAAAGACTTCCCAAAATTTTAATCCATGGTAAGAAGGATCTGGTTCTGTAAAATTTTTAAATTTACCGTTCCCCCAATTGAAACTTCCACCATCGATGATGATTCCTCCAATCGAAGTTCCATGTCCGCCTAAAAATTTAGTGAGAGAGTGCACTACAATGTCAGCACCGTGTTTCAGTGGGTTCACCAAAAAAGGAGAAGGCATCGTGTTATCAATCACAAGTGGAACACCTACTTCTTTTGCTACTTTGCTCACCGCTGCAATGTCTAATGTATCTAATTTTGGATTACCTAAAGTTTCTGCATAAAACGCTCTTGTTTTATCATTCGATGCTTTACGAAAGTTTTCAGGATCTGATTGGTCAACAAAGTGAACTTTGATTCCGAGTTTTGGAAATGTATAATGGAGAAGGTTGTATGTTCCACCATATAAAGAGGAAGACGCAACAATTTCTTGTCCCGCTTCCACGATGTTGAGGAGTGCTAACATTTCAGCACTTTGTCCAGAGGCAGTTGCAAGAGCGGCGACACCACCTTCCAAAGCAGCCACTCGTTTTTCTAAAACATCTGTGGTTGGATTCATTAGCCTTGTATAGATATTTCCAAACTCTTGTAGGCCGAAAAGCCTTGCAGCATGATCCGTATCTTTAAATACATAGGAAGTGGTTTGGTACAAAGGCACGGCTCTCGATGTTGTAGTCGGATCCGGTTCTTGTCCTCCGTGGAGTGCGATGGTTTCTGGTTTAAAATTACGTGGCATAGATTCCCCCGATGGTCCTACCATCCTTGCCTTTTCACTCCTAATTGTCAAGAAAAAATCCAATAAAGCAGAGTCTTGGTTCGTTTTATTGGATCGGTTCTAAAGAGATTATTTCTTATTTTCAGGCCAAAATCTTACGATAATCATCGTATTGTGATGAAGTTTCTTCTGACCCAAGTATTATTTCTGCTTTTCCTTCCTAGTTTTCTTGTTTTGGAAGCGCAGGTTTGGGTTCCTACGGGCACAGAATCGAGGAGAGCTTCCGCCTTACAATTCGATGCCGGCGGATCTAGTTTTCAAAAAGATTACTATGGGTATTTTTCTCCCAATTTTACCTACAACCATGGAAACAATTTTGGGTATTCCTTTTCTCTTCCTATCAATGCACTGGCGGTTGATAAAGAACCTCTCCAGATCGATAGTAAAGCGGGAAAAATTCGAGAGATGGATTACAATAGCAAAAATGATTATTCCCGTGTTTTAAATTATATTTCATACGGAACCTACAACCAACAAATACCAGGTAAGGTGACTTATTCAGCTTACACAGGTAAGATGGTAGATGGATATATTGGTCATGGAACCATTGTCAATAAATACCAAAGTTCTTCTAGGTTCGATTCTTATAATCCCGGAGTGATGGCAGATCTAAATACTGATTATGTTGGTGTTCAGTATTTTGCCAATTCAGTTGTTAATTTTGAAGTGAATGCAGCAAGAGTTTATATCAAACCGCTTGCTATTGGAAAATCTATACTTTCCTTATTTGATAAATCTTCTGATTTGGTATACCTCATGAACTTACGAGGAAATGTACTAGATGAATCGGGACGTTTGAGTGTAGAGGAAGAAGCTGGTTCCGAAGAATCCAAAGCCAAAAAAACAGAAGAAACTAGAAAAAAGGAAATTCGCCCTTATAGTAAAGATTCTCGGATGGAACTTGTGGATAATGATCCATGGTACAATCGTTTGACGATTGGTTATACCAGGGCATGGGACCGAGCTGCTCCTGTTCAAATGTCTTATAATACCAACGGATCTCCTGTCACAGAAAAGAATTTGGACAATCCCAAAACAACGCAGGTCACTAGAGCTTCTGTTGAAGGAATGGATATTGAATACCGACTTTTAAACCTTCCTTTCGTGGAATTCACACCTTATCTGGATGTGAATAAAATCAAAGGATTAGATGGGGCTCAAGGAACTCATTACGGAAGTATCTTTCGTTTAGGAACAAAAGATTTAAATATCATTCTAAAACCTGAGTTTCGTCAGATGACGGCAAATTACGCCCCTATGTATTTTGATAGTTTTTACGAAGTGGAACGGTTTCAAAAATTTCCAATTTCTGCGCCCCTACGTCCAAAATATGATTATTTAGAAAACCAGTCCAATGCCAAAGTCACTGGTTATTATCATACAATTTATGTTAACTTTTATCACCTTGGATTCGAGTTTGCAGTAGAAGATTATGGTTTAAAAGGCAATAAACGTGTGTTTGCTGCTGCTTATATTCCTTTAGGATCTTCATTTTTAATGTCCTTTTATTATACCAAAAAGGGATACGAGTCACAAGGAAAGGCATTTGAGTTAGACAATAACACGCAGGCGGCAGCGGAAATTTCCAAATCCTTTGGTCCCATCGTATTAAGATTACAAAATTATCGAAAGTATTATTTAGATAGCAGTGAAAAGTCTTTTATTAGTATCGATGAAATTCGATTTTTAGTTTCTGGTGGAATTAGTTTCTAATAAACAATTGGTGTAAAAGAGCTGAGAAAGCAAATTCTGTTCTCAAATTAATTTTTCCAAGACTAACTCGAGTAAAACTAGATTCTTTAAAAAACAATAGATCATCAGGTTTCCAGCCAGATTCTGGTCCAAAAACAAAAAGAATCTCTTCGAATGATTTTTGATTTTTGCCTAAACTTTCCGTAAAATTTTCTCCTTCCCGATCCAAAATAAGTACCTTTCCCTTCCATGATTTTAGAAACGGTTTCCAGGGTTCTGACTGGGCCAAATGTAAATCAGGGAGTTTATAATTTCCTGTTTGGCTTAATCCTGTTTCTAAATAAGAAACTGTATCTTTGGTATAAACAGGGGAGGTCCAATATTCTTTATTCTTAGATTCTGTTGCATAAAAAGATACAGAGGTTACACCGTATGCGCCACTTAGGTGCAAAATTTTTTTCCCCGTTTGAGGTCTTGGTAGGGAAAAGAAGGTGTGGATCGAAAGTGGTTTTAAAACGTTTGGAAGAGAATTTAATTTCTCTATAGTTGTCGCAGATTCGTTAGTTGATTGGATTTTAAAAAGAAAATTACCGGAAAAAGGAATGACCACTTGAATTGTATCATTCATATCTTTTTTTAAAATGTTTCGGATATGGGAATGTCTTTCACCCGTTAGTGATACTAGGTGGTTTTGAATTAGTTCCCTTTCGTAAACAAGAATCCAATTCAAAATTTAAATCTCAAAACTAGGTTTTGTTTCTGGTTGTGATTCTTCTATAGGATCCAGAGGGTTTGGCTCTGGATACAGTTCCATATTTGGGTTTTGCAGTTGTTCTTCTATTACTGGATCAGGTTTTTGTGATTCAGGAACAGTAGACCATTTCCAAAAATACAAAAGTAGAATAACAAATAAGAGAATCGGTATGAAAGGAAATTCTCTTTTTTTCGGCCCTTGTTTTGATTTTAAATAGTCAATAGGGGCATAAAGCAAATCAAGGATTAGGTCTTTATAACTTTGTAATGAAGGTTTGAATTGAAAAGAGGGGATCTGTTCCGAAGTAGAAAAATCGTCAGGAGATTCTAAATCGGGAACAAAAGTAAAACGATGAGAACAAACGGGACATTGAACCAAAATGGTTCCCTGTGTGGCAGGGAACCTTAACATCGTGGAACAATTCGGACATTGTTTAACGAGATTCAATTAAGAACCTGTTGTTCTTAGTATTTTAAAGAACTCTTCAATGCTTCAACGTTCTTCTTGTAATGTTTATTCGAATCACGATCGTTATAGTCGAAAAGTTTTGTAAACAATTTGTCGAAGTAGTCCAAGTTCTTGAAGTAGAATTGTTTTTTGAAATTATTTCTAATTGGGTTTGTTTTTGTATTCTCTACGTTTGATAGAATGTATTTACCAACACCTTTTTCCGAAGGAGTTTCTGGAGTTCCCCATACAGGATAGTCATCATGTTGGTAGAAGAGTTCAATTTTATCGTCGTGTGCAGGTGCTCCGTTTGGTGCAACATCAGCAATAACGGAAATAATTTTGTCTTCTAAAACAAAGTTGTTTTGGTAAATATAAGTTCTAACTTTTGTGATGTTACGTGGTTGTTCTTTTCTTGGATCTGGATCAGCATTGTTTGCACCTTCAAAAAAGAGTTCCATCTTTTTGAATTTTGCACCTAAGTTTTTTCCAGAACGTCCATCTTCACTTCCAACAAAGTCAAACACTTCTAAATGCAAACAAGTGTTATCTTGTGCTTCTTGTTTGTCAGTCGCTTCACATCTTTCTCCGTCAGCACTTGGTTTTCCTTTGTAAAGGACAGTGCGGTGAGGAAGGGTTCTCACTTTCATTTTAAATAAAACTGTGTGCAAACGAAGGCGTTTGTTCACTTCAGAAATATTATTATCTAGTTCTTTTTCTGTCTCTGCAATGGACTTACCGGATTGGGTTGGGTCAATTCCTGCAGAAGTAGAACCTGTTTCCGAGCTACCAGTTTGAGCGAAAACCCCAAAGTTGAGCAAAAGGATGGGGAGAATTAATTTTATTTTCATGTCCGAATCTTCCTAAAAGGTTAATTTGAAGGATACCAAAGAACGACCAATGGTCGTAAACAACTATCCTGTAAAAATTATCGGTAAATCACCTAGAAGATTGAAGCCGAAACTCTTACTTTTTAGCGTTTCCAACCAAAATCTGGGAAGGAGTCTAAATAAAAAGAAATTTCAGGAGCGGACAAAAAGTCCTCTTTTTCCCAATTTTGGGTGATCCAACGGCGTTCGACGTAATCGCAATAATCCTTTAGGTTCCGTCCTGAGGCACCGTCCAAAACCTCGGCCAGCTTTTGGCGTTCGTTCGGTTTCAGTTGTTTGGCATAACCTTCCAAAATTTTACTTCGTTCTTCTTTGTTTGGCAATGGAAAGTAAATCTTACGGTCAAACCTTGACAAAAGGGCCGAATCGAGGTCTGTTTTGCGGTTGGTAGCACCAATGGTAATCGTGCCGCTCCTCTCAGCAAATCCATCCAGCTTGCGTAGGAGGACACTCAATAGGTTTCTTGTGGCTTCAAACAACCCGTCTTCTCTAGATGTGGCAAGGGAATCAATTTCATCTAAGAAGAGCATACATTTGGGAAATAAGGCTGCCGCATCAAAAACCATGGCCAGGTTCTGGGAAGATTCCCCATAGTATTTACTTAAGATCGATTCGATAGGCACATAAACCATCGGAACCCCACAAAGATGGGAAACAATTTTTGCCATACTGGTTTTTCCCACTCCTGGTTCGCCTTCAAAGAGAACAGCCCGGGGGAGGTTCTGGCTTGGTTTTTTACGGGTCAGTTTGGTGATTTCAAAAAATGGTTCCGGTTTCAAAACGGGAAAGACCAAACTCTCTAAAATTTGGGCCTTCACCCCATCATAACCAAAAACAGAATCAAACCCCAAATCGTTTCCTTTGGCTTTTTCTAAGTGAGGGTCATACACTTCGGCCCCTAGTTGGTGGAGGAGGATCCTTGGGTCTCTTGTTTCTGTTCCATCTGCCTTTAAAAATTGGAAGAGACTGACACAGGTTTGGATTTCTTTGGTGGAAAAATCCCCATGTTTGGAACACTCCAGTTTTAAATCCGATTTGAAAGAAAATCGAATCCGAAATTTTCCCGAAAGGTTCTTTTGTGGTTCAAAGAGATTTTCGTTTAGTGTTTGGATGCTAATATATCCTTCTTCAAAATTATAAATGCGAAAGTTTTCGATATAATTTCTGATAATTCCCAAACAGTCCAAAATTCGGTCCTTACTCGCATTTTCTGTGCGAAACCGAAACAAGGTTTCTTCTTTTTCCTGAACAAACTGGTAGTTGGCATTTTTTAGTTCCGATGCAAAGAGTTCTTTCGCTTTAAAATAATCCAGATGGGACTGAGAATTGGACATAAGGAACAAAATACGGAACTTTCCCTTTTTTTTCAAGGAAGGATTTTGATTTCCACCGACGAATAGATTGGAGAGGTTGCAAAGATATGGGTGAAGGTTCACTATCACAAGAAGACATAGACGCTCTACTTGGCGGATTTAGTGGAGGAGGAAATGCTCCTGCTGCTGGCGGTTCCGGCGGAGGTGGCGGTGGTCTTGATGATTTGGATGCCCTCGTCGGAGGTGGTGGTGGAGATGACAACGGTCCATCTTTTGCCGACATTGCTGCAGCCCTAGGCCCAAGTGCCACTCCCAGTCCAACAAGATCTGCTACCAAAGCACAAGGCGGTCCAGGAAATAATACTGCTAATCTTAATTTACTCTTAGATGTTACCCTCCAGCTCACGATTGAACTAGGACGAACCACGATGTTCATCAAGGATGTCCTCCAACTGACGGAAGGTACTGTGGTTGAGTTAGACAAAAACATTGGGGAAGAACTGGATATCTTAGCCAACGGTAAATTGGTTGGAAGAGGAAAACTCATCATCCTCGATGATTATTACGGAGTTCAAATCACTCAAATTGTAGATCCAATGGAAAGACTGGGTGGACCTGCTTTTTTATAATCCAATATACATTCGCCAAGTTGTCGAGTGAGTCGTTTGATATATGGACTTCGTATCTCCTTATTCAATGCTACGGATTACCAATCCTTCCGAAGAATTACAAACGGAACTTTGGGACCTTCTCCACACATATAGTGTTTCCAAGTTAGGTGATCCTAACCTTGAAAAAAAAGAATTTTTTGCCATCCTTGTCAAAGAGGGAGATACTCTTGTGGCCGCCTCTCTTTGTTATTTATTTTTTAAAGGACTAAACCTCCAACTCCTTTGGGTCGCAGAAGAAAAACGAGGAATGGATTTAGGAACTAAATTACTAAATCAAATTGAAAAAGAGGCCAAAACTCTCGGGGCCACTCTTGTATTTGGTTATTCGTTTGGGTTCCAAGCTCCTAAATTTTATACAAAACTGGGTTATGAAGAAGTGGGAATGATCCCCAATTACCCGGAAGGTCAGAATTGTTATTTCCTTTGTAAAAAATTGACAACTGAATCTCCTTGACACCAATTCTCTCTCTTTCAAATTGTATCTTATGTTAACTCTAGCCATTGTGTAGACCGCCAAAACGGTGAACTTGTTTTGGATACCCCGCCTAAATTCAATTAGGAGGCGGCTATCTTCGCACAGGCGGTCTATTCCTCTCATCCACTGTTTTGGTTCCTCTTTTTGTTTTGCCGCAAAAACTGGATATGGTACGTGAATCCGAACTATCTAAATTTCAAAAGTTCTCAAAGAAAAAACGTTTTGATGATGAAGACGAAGGCTTTTCGTCTCTAAAACCCAAAACAAAATCCCATCGTTTCCGTTCTGATGTAGATGAATTTCGTTGTGTGGAATGCAAACAAATGGTTTTTCCACCTGGATTTGGAACAGACCAGAGAAACCATTGTCCCAATTGTTTGACGAGTTTGCATCTGGACAATTCTCCCGGTGACCGTGCTGCCACATGTGGAAGTAAGATGGAAGCGATTTCCATTTGGGTGAGAAAAGGGGAATGGGTGATTTTACACCGATGTAAGGGATGTGGAGTGATCCATGCCAATCGGATTGGGCCAGATGACAACGAGGCACTTCTTGTTTCGCTTGCTGCCCAAGCAATGGCAAAACCAAGTTTTCGATTGTTTACAGAAAATCCGGTGGAAGATCCACCGGATGACAAATGTTAAACTATTGTTTCGGCATATTAGGATTGTCCTACTATGCTTTCGGTTTTTTCCCTTCGGTTAGGTTGGCAATGAGGGTTGGCAAATTCATTACATCTGCAGGGATGAGGATTTCCGTATTCTCTTTGGCAACATTGAGGAAGTTATGGATAAAAGCCTTTGTGATTTGGAGTTTGATCGCAGAGGCACCACCTTGTTCAGAGATGGAACCTGCAATGGCTTCAATCCCTTTTGCTGTTGCTACAGCAAGGGCTTCGATTTCCGTTGCTTTCCCTTCGGCAGAGTTAATCCTTCTTTGTTTTTCCCCTTCCGATTTGTTCACAGCTTCTTCTTTAAAACCAAGGGAACGGTTGATTCTTGAATCTCTTTCCCCTTCGGAAAGTAGCACCTGCGAACGTTTGGCGATTTGTGCTTTCTTTTCTTTTTCCATCGCATCTAGAACCGATTTCGGTGGCACAATATTCAAAATTTCATAACGATTGACTTTGATTCCCCAAGGTTCCGATGCTTGGTCAATCGCCGCCACAATCGTAGAATTGATTAAGTCTTTTTCTCCAATCGTTTTGTCCAGTTCCATGGTTCCAATCACAGAACGCATTGTGGTTTGTGCCAGTTGGATGGCTGCAAATTGGAAATCTTCGATTCCATATGAGGCACGAACGGGATCGATGATTTTTAGATAAATGACTCCATCCACCTTCACCTGCACGTTGTCATGCGTGATACAAATTTGTGGTTGTACATCGATGGATTGTTCTTTGAGAGTATGGTAATACGCATCTCGATCAATGAAAGGGATGAGGATATGAAATCCTGCTCGTAAACTCCTGGAATATTTTCCCAGTCGTTCCACAATGAGAACATCCTGTGCTGGGATGATGCGAATGCAGCGAAAGATTTTATAAACCAAATAAATGGCAATGATCGACCAAAAAGCTAAGTATACAAATTCCATACTATTCTCCTACCTGAGGGATTTTGGTTGTGATTTTGGAAAGGCCTTCAAACACTCCACCAATGTTTGCGAGTGTTTCGGGAACCACTGTGGTTTTGGAAGTTTTCAAAATTTGACCGAGAGCATCCAAATATTCTTGGGTGATTTGTAAACTGACTGCTTCCTTTCCACCTTTTTTACTAATGGCTTCGGAGATGAGCTGTAAACCTTTTGCTGTCGCATTCGAAATGAGTGTGATTTCCTGGGCACGTCCATCGGCTTCATTCACCAATCGGATTTTTTCCCCTTCGGAAATGTTAATCGATTCTTGTCTTTCTCCGACAGAATGATTCACCCGAGCTTCCTTTTCTCCTTGGGAGATGGTGATTTCCGCTCGCCTTTCTCTTTCGGATTTCATTTGGTTTTCCATCTCGAGAAGGATTTGTTTGGGTGGAGTGATATTTCTGATTTCGTATCTTGTGACTTTGATTCCCCAAGGATCAGTGGCCCTGTCAATATTGGAAACCACTCGACCATTGATTTCATCTCTTTCCGAAAGTAAATTATCAAAAATTAATTTTCCAATTTCAGAACGAAGTGTGGTTTGTGCAAGTTGAGTTGTTGCCAACATAAAGTTATCAATTCCGTAAGATGCTTTTTCTCCATCGATGACTTTTAAATACAATACCCCATCCACTTCTACGGATACGTTATCCCTTGTAATACAAACTTGTGGATCAATATCGATGGTTTGTTCTTTTAGATTTTGGCGATAACGAATTTGGTCTACAAACGGAATCATAAAATAAAATCCCGATTTCAAAACCCCATTTAATACACCTAATCTTTCTTTTACATAAACACTTTGTTCTGGAACAATGATGATTGTCTTTTTGATGATATAAACAATGACCAAAAATACAACAATGACGGTCGCGCCCATAGTTTCTCCTTTGTGACGTTTGACCATACGAGATGAGGGAAAAGAGAAAAGGGTTTTTTGAGTCTCTTTAAAAAAAAATGAAATCTTTTGTTTATGAATCCACTCGTTCTACGGTAAAAGTCAGATTTTCCCGAGACAAAATTCGAACATAGTTTCCCTTGGTGATTTTGGAATCGTTAGAAACTGCATCCCAAAGGGTTCCTTGGAACCTTATTTTTCCTCCGTGCCTCTGCACTAAAATATCAGTTTCTACAGGCACAATTTGGTTTAAAAAATCATCTTTAATAAAAGGATCCACAGAAGATTCTGATTTAAAAAATCGTCTGACAGCAGACCCTCCCACAAGGATAGAAACTAAACTCGAAACCACCCAAACAACCACTTGGGAATAAAACTCCATAGGTACGAGACGAGTCAGAATCCCCGTAAAAATGGCTCCGATTCCTAAAAACATCACAAAGGTTCCCGGCAATAAGAATTCCGAAAATAAAAGTGTGAGCCCAAGAAAAATCCAGACATAAGGTGAGTTTGCGAAAATAAAATCCAAAAGAAACCTCTAAAGAATAGGAACAATGGATTCTAAGCAAAGGCAAGAAAAATAATACTTTGATTTCGGAGGAAGGGTTAGAACCTGTCTTGTGTGAAACGAATTTTTTTCATCTTAGTCGGAGTTTTACTCGTCCTCCAATTTTTTCCCATCGATCGCTCCAATCCTCCTGTCAAATCGGAGATCCAAACCAGTGCAGAGACCAAAGAAATCCTGAAGCGTAGTTGTTACGATTGCCATTCGAACGAAACTGTTTGGCCGACGTATTCCTATATTTTTCCCGCTTCCTTACTCATCTCTCACCATGTGGAAGAAGGAAGAGATGAATTGAATTTTTCCGAGTTTGGACTTCTAACGGACAAAAAACAAAACAAAAAAATCTATGAAATTTGGGAACAAGTGGAAGAAGGTGAGATGCCTCCCAAAGACTATCTATTGTTACACCCAAGTGCTAGGTTATCTGACAAAGATAAAGAAATTTTAAAACAATGGTCGGATCGTTTTAGTGGGGATTCGGAATGAAAGAGAAAAAATTATGGGGTGGTCGTTTTGAGGCACCACCTTCTTCTCTGATGATTCGCATTGGTGAGTCGATTAGTTTTGATAAAGAACTGTATTCACACGATATTGAAGGCTCCATTTCCCATTCTCGAATGCTAAAACGTATTGGTATCCTTACCGAATCGGAACAAAGAAAAATTGAAACCGGTCTTGGGCAGATCAAAAAAGAAATCGATTCTGGAAAGTTTGAATTCAAAATCGAAAACGAGGACATTCATATGTCTGTCGAATCTCGCCTAACGGAGCTTTTGGGAGATTTGGGAAAAAAACTACACACAGGTAGAAGCCGAAATGATCAGGTCTCCCAGGATGTTCGTTTATATATCAAAGCAGAAGTGGAATCCATTTTAGTTTTACTTTTGGATTTACTGAGTGCTTGGATCGGAAAAGCAGAAGCCCATACGAAAACCATCATCCCTGGATACACCCACCTACAAATTGCCCAACCCATTCGTGCATCTCATTATTTTTTATCTCATTTTTGGGCCAATGTTCGGGACTTCGAAGATTTTTTAGGCGCTTACGAAAGAGCAGACGAGCTAGTGTTAGGTTCTGGTGCTCTTGCGGGTGTTAATTATGCCACGGACCGGGACTTTATGAGAAAGGATTTGTCTCTTTCTCGGATTTCAGAAAATTCAATGGATGCCGTAAGCCAAAGAGATCATATTTTTAAATTTCTTTTTGCAGCTTCTCAATTTATGATCCATGTCTCTCGTTTTTGTGAAGAGATCATTTTATACACCTCCCAAGAGTTTAGTTATTTTAAATTGCCTGACCACTTGACTACCGGTTCTTCCATTATGCCACAAAAGAAAAATCCCGATGTGGCCGAACTCATTCGGGGGAAGGCGGGACGAGTGATCGGAAGTTTGACTCATTTGTTTGTGATGCTAAAAGGTACTCCTTTATCGTATAACAGAGATTTCCAAGAAGACAAACTCCCGTTATTTGATACAGTCAAACAAGTCAAACTGAGTATCGAAGGGGTGCGGGATATGGTTCTTGGGATCCAAGTGTTTCCAGAGAATGCGACCCGTAGCCTCCGTTCTGGATTTTCGACGGCAACGGACCTTGCCGACTGGCTTGTCAGTGCCAAAGGAATTCCATTTCGTTCTGCCCATGAAATTGTCGGTGAGCTAGTAAAACACTGCTCTTCCAAAGGGTATGATTTGTTTACGATTCCTAGTGGAGAGAGGGGGCAAATCCATGCTGTACTCACAGATCCAGGGTATGAAGCTGCCATTTCTCTAGAAACTTCTTGTGACAAAAAAGATGTGATGGGAGGAACCTCTCTTCCTCGTCAAAAAGAACAAATCAAACGAGCCAAGGCAAAGGTAAACGAATTGACCAAAAAGCTAAAATCGATAGAATCCAAAGGTAAAAAATAAATATGAAATCTAGTGTAATGAACAAACTCTCTTATTTTGCCTTTTTCTTTTTGGCTTTAACCCAAACCGTTTTCTGTAGTGACCAAACATTCAAAAAAATCACTTATGAACCTGTATCGTATTCACCTTCCAAAGTGATTGTCAAACGCCAGGATGCCACCTCGGTCAAGTTACCGGAAAAACCAGCCATTTATGCTGTGTTTACAACTACTTCTGGTGATTTGGTTTTAGAACTTTATGATACTGCTGCCCCCAAAACGGTTCAGAACTTTATCGACTTGGCCCAAGGCGAAAAAGAATTCAAAACCGACAAAGGCTCTGAAAGAAGGCCTTATTATGACGGACTGAAATTCCACCGAGTCATCGAAAACTTTATGGCCCAAGGTGGTTGCCCAAGAGGAGACGGAACAGGTGGACCTGGGTTTCAGATAGAAGATGAAATCAACGGAAAGGCTCTTGGACTTGATAAAGTCAAAATCAAAGACGCACCACAATACCAATCCCAACTCCAACGAGCTGTCCTTGCGGAATTTAAAATCCAATCAAGAGCTGAATTTGAAGAGAAACGAACAGAAGTAGAAAAAGCTTACCAAGAAGCAATGGAATTACCGGTTTTAGAAGTTTTACACCGTGTGGGTTACCGATACAACGAAGTCCTACCTAGCCAGAAAGCTGTCCGAGGTGCCTTAGCGATGGCCAATGCAGGTCCCAATACCAATGGATCCCAGTTTTTTATCAACCAAGTGGACACTCCTCACCTCGACGGACTCCATACTGTATTTGGATTTTTAGTTTCTGGATACGATGTACTTGACCGAATCATTGAAAAAGGAAATCTACAGACAACCATCCGTAAGGTTGTCATCATCGACAAACGCCAATGAACTACTTAGAAGGCATCGAAGTCATTCAAAAATACACATCCGGTTCCTCGGTGGAGCCGGTGTTAAAATTCATTATGACCATTCCGCATAATGAAGAAGCCTTTGCGAATGCACTTGATGAAATCGGGGGCATCAATCGTTACCCCGATACCTTTGTCGGACTCCTTAGTTTTATCAGTTTTATTTTGGGTCAAAAATCAAAAATGGCCCAACTTTATGAAACAGCCTTGGAACGGTATGAATCCTTAAACCAGGTCACTTCCAAACGTCGCCCCACCGAAGAAGAATCTAAGATCAAACGCACGTTAACTGATTTTATCTTAAAAATTGAAAAGGTATTTGAAATCCAAGATCTTACGGATGAAAGTTTGGTGAAGGAACTAAATCGTTTTGTTTCCGAGGCCAACCTGTATGGGGTCACAGAAAACGAGATCAAAAACCTAAAAGTATCCTCCAAAACGGTAGCCCTTGTGGAACCCCATTTGGACAAACAAAGGGAAAACTACTACCAGTACAAAAAATTGAGTTCTATCATGACAAGACTCATTCGGATCGCTGACTACATTTTGGCAGAGGCTAAAATGGGTACCGGTTAGTCGTTTTTTATGTCCTAAAAATTCTTTCGTAAATTCCAAATCTTGCCGAAATCTTAAACTGTATGCGGTCTCTCCGAAACTTCGTGATTTTAGGAATTCTTTTGGTAGATTCTCTTTATGCATTTCCTGACAGGGATGCCAGGGGGGAACGAATTGATAATTTTGTCTCTCTCCAGTCTAAAATCAGCTTGTCCCTAACGAAAAGAAGTTACCAAGCCGGGGAAAGAGTTCCTCTCACTTTTACCGTGACCAATACAGGAAAAGAAGTGGTTCGTATCTTTCCTTCCTTTGATTTTCGTTATTCTTTCCAAATCATTGTGAAAGATGAAAATGACAGAATCCTCACTCCCATCGAAGATCCCGAGTTTCCAGATCCGATTCTCAAACGAAGAACCACCATTGTCAATTTAGTGGGCGATGAAAATAAAGAAGTGAGCCTACACAGAAACGAATCCTTTTCCAAAACCATTTATTTGGATGAACATTATAGTTTTTTACCTGACCAAAAATTCTATGTAACTGGTTACTTTTATCCTAATTATACGGAAGATAAATCCGCATTCCTTCGTTCCGGGAATACGGTGGGATTCTTATTTCAAAATCCCAAAGCAGAAAGAAGGGAAACCGTCACCCGCCAAATTACGGAAAACGGAGGTCTTTCTCCAGAAGAGACTATTTTCCTGTTTCTTGGGGCGGAGATGAAAAAACGATGGGAATACCATTTTAAGTGGATCGATTTTTCAGAATATATTTTGGCTTATGATCGTTTCAGCAGTGCCTACACCGAGGCTGGACTTGGGGAACGTGAAACGATCATCGAAGACTTTAAAGAGTATTTGACGGAGACACCCTCCGGTGTTTTAAAATACTTTAAGGTCATGAACGTGGACTATCCTTCAAAACGGGATGCTCGTGTTCAAGTTTATGTAGAAAGAATGATGGGTCGGTTCAAAACAAGGTACGAATATATATACACCTTGCGACAAGAAGAGGGAAGCCGTGTTGGATTTTGGCAGATTAAAAACTTACTCGTAAAGGTAAAAAAATGACGGAAATCCTTTCCCAAGACGAAATTGATGCCCTGTTAAATGCCATCTCCTCAGGAGAAGTATCCGAGGATGAATACTCATCGGTTGGGGAACAAAAGAAAGTCAAAATCTACGACTTCAAACGTCCGGATAAATTTTCAAAAGACCAAATTCGTACACTGCAGATGATGCACGAGACCTTTGCCCGTTTGGCAACAACCGGTTTATCCGCTCAGTTACGCGCCCTAGTTGTAGTGCACGTGGCTTCCGTGGACCAGTTAACTTACGAAGAATTCATTCGTTCCATCCCGAACCCAACGACCCTTGCTGTGATCAATATGGACCCCCTTCGCGGGTCTGCGATTCTAGAAATTGATCCATCCATTTCCTTTACGATCATCGATCGTCTGTTTGGTGGTAAAGGGGAATCTTCTAAGGTCAACAGAGAACTTTCCGATATCGAGTTATCAGTAATGGAAGGGATCATTGTTAGGATTCTTGGAAACTTACGAGAGTCCTGGTCCACGGTAATTGACTTACGCCCAAGACTAGGAAACATCGAAACAAACCCGCAGTTCGCACAGGTGGTTCCTCCGAATGACATGGTGGTATTAATTACTCTCGAGACAAAAGTGGGAGAAGTGGAAGGGATGACAAACCTTTGTATTCCCTACATCACCATTGAACCAATCATCAATAAACTTTCTGCCCAGTACTGGTATTCCTCGATTCGTAAAGGGGAAGTGGACGAAAACCGCGCTGTCATCCAAGAACGACTCGACCAAGTCAAAATCCCTCTCATTTCCGAAGTGGGAAGTGTGGATATCTCTCTGAATGATCTCATGAACTTACATGTGGGTGATGTGATCAAACTGGAAAACACTCCGATCAAAACCGACCTAATGGTAAAAGTAGGGGATCGTAGTAAGTTCAAGGCCACACCGGGCCGCGTAGGAAACCGCCTTGCCATCCAAATTGGAGATAGCATTGAGGACATTCCGGACGAACTTCTCGGATCTACAAGATCGGAACAAGAATACTAATTTTTCGCTAAACAGAGTTTATGCGAAGGTTAAAACGATCAGTGAAAAGATTTTCCACTTTCGGGAAGCTTATGCATCTAATTTCATTCTCTTTAGACATTGTTTCTAAGGTATTTTTTTTCTTGGGAATGTATGTTCGTTTGGTATCAGTCTTCGGAATTTTGATGGTTCTTTTCGGTTCTCTTTCTTTAGAAGCGAAACCTAAAAAGAAATCGGAAAAACTTGCTTCGAAATCTGCCAAGGTTCACCAAACCATTGTTTTATCCATTGATGGGTTTCCTGCATACTACTGGTTAGATCTAAAGTATCGTTCTTATTTCCCCCATTTAGCAGAGTTATTTCAGAAATATGGCGTTTCCGAAATCACAACGGTCAATCCTTCTGTGACTTATCCGGCCCATACCTCAATGGTAACAGGAAAAGATCCTGCAGTACATGGAATTTTTAACAATACTCTTTCCGATCCTTTTGAGAAAAATGATGGGGGATGGATGTGGTATACAGAAGACATCTTAGTTCCCACCCTTTGGGATTTGGCAAAAGAAAATCACAAAACGACTGCCAATGTTTTTTGGCCCGTGACTGTGGGTGCAGGTATCAATTGGAACCTTCCTCAATATTGGCGAAAAAAAATCCCAGAAGATGATAAACTCCTCCGTGTCCTTTCTACAAAGGATTTGCATAAGGAGGCAGAACTTGCCGTTGGATTTCCGCTAAACGATGTATCCAAAGATGAAGTGAAACTAAATACTGCCACTTGGCTTTTTCAGAAAAAAAAGCCGGATTTGATGTTTGTTTATACGACGGATTTGGATACAAACCACCACGGATTCGGTCCTGGGTCAGAAAAGGCTTTGTTTCGGTTGGTTGAACTAGACCAAGCTATCTTTTCTTTTTTACAATCCGTCGGAGCCTTTACTCCGAAAGGGCCGGCGATTGTGATTGTTTCAGACCACGGGTTTCATTCCGCTGATTCCGTTTGTGCCCCCAATGTCATCCTAAAACAAAAAGGGTACATTCAAGACGAGGCAGGTACTTACCAACTTACTTTCAAAAGTTCTGGTGGGACTGCCATCCTTTTGCCTGGTACCAATACCAATGTTTCTATCGAAGAAATAAATTCCATCGTTTCAGAAGTTTTGACTGCCTGCCCAGGAGCGGAATGGGTTCCAACAACCGCCAATGAAAAGTTAGGTGAATTGACAAACCCATCTACAGAATCCGAAGAAAATCCTATCCTCCAAACAAAAATCCATCCGATAGCTTTGGGAATTTTTCGTACAAAAGGACCGCTATTTTTTAGCGGGACGAGAAAAGGGGATGTGTTTACCAAATCACAAACCAAAATACATGGACACGGATATTGGAATACAAACCCCGAAATGAAAACAATTGGATTTGTATATGATCCAACTGGGAAAAAACATGATTTCCAATCGGTAAAGGATGTATATGGAATCGTCAAAGATATGTTAGGTTTGAAAGAAAAGAAAACCAATGGGCCTCGTGTGCCACCCTTGCACACAAAGCCTTGATCCAAAATCGAATCGATTTGAATCGGATCCGATGAAAAGGTTCTTCTTATTTTTTTAATAAACTAAGAATGGCCTCTCCTACAGCCTTTGCCGACTGCGGGTTTTGTCCTGTAACAAGTCTTTCATCCACTTCTACATGACTATTCCAAGGTGCTGATTTGGAATACTTTCCACCCGCTGCGATTAGCTTGTCTTCCAAAAGAAAGGGAACCACACCTTCTAGTTTTACAATCTCCTCTTCTTCGTTGGAAAATCCATTCACTCGTTTGCCTCCAATGAGGTTTTTCCCATTGGACAAAGTGACATTCACAAGGGCCGATGGACCGTGACATACGGCTCCGACAATCCCTCCCGATTCATAAATGGATCTTGTAAGGTTTTGGAGTTCTTTGTTCTCAGGAAAGTCCCACATCGTTCCATGCCCACCGGCAAAATAAATGGCAGAGTAGTCACTGGTTTGAATCTCTTTTGGTGTTTTTGTATGCATGCGTTTTTTTTGGTAAACAGGATGGTTCCAAAACTCTTTGTTTACCGGGTCTTCTAAATCAAACCCATCGACTGGTGGTTCGCCTCCTTTGGGACTAACCAAATCCATTTCCACACCGGCATCATGTAATACCTTCCAGGGATGGGAAACCTCTCCTAAATGATAACCAGTGGAACCAGCATTTCCTTTTTCTCCGTGGCTTGTTAATACAAATAAAACTTTTTTCATTGGACCCTCACTTCGTTTGCAGTTTCTAAATGACTGTGATAGGAAAAATTTTTCCCTTTCGTTTTTTTAGACAAGGAAAACTAGGTATTAGAATAATGATGGTGCTGATAATTCGATATTAAAAAAGTAATACCAATATGAACCCCATCGAATTGTACCAAAGTTTTTATTGTATTTACCAGGAGAGGAATTTAACAAAGGCAGGGAAAATTCTTGGGCTTTCCCAACCGGCTCTTAGTTTGCATTTACAATCTTTGGAAAGGCATAGAAAAGAAGTTCTATTTCGCCGCACTTCCAGAGATTTGATTCCAACTGATGCCGCCAAACGGTTGTATGTTCAGATTGCAGGTCCTATGGAAGAACTAGAGCGAATAGAAAAGACTACTAAACCCAAAGAAAAAATAGCAAAACTTCGCATTGGCTCTGCCAAAGAAATATTCTTAGAAAAAGTTTTGCCAAATCTTGCCAAGATGGGAACGAGTTTTTATGTCCGCTATGGGCATCCGCAGGAACTAATGGAAGCGCTAAGAAAACAAGAGATTGACTTTGTGATCAGTAACCAGAAGTTAAACCTTCCTGGTCTCCATTATCAAGAACTGTATAAGGAAACTTTTGGATTGGTTGTATCTAAATCCATTCGTTTGGATTCTCATTTTCCCTTTCGCGGAGAAACCAAACCAAAAATCGAAACTATAAAATCATGGATGGAAAACCAACATTGGTTTGTGTATAGCGAAGACTTTGCCATTGTTCGGCGGTTCTGGAAGTTTAACTTTGATTCCAGACCAAAAATCAAAGAGTATTCAGTGATTCCAAACCTTCATGATATTAAGACAGCCCTTGAGTTCGGGAAGGGGATTTCTGTTTTACCGACTTATTTACTTGGAAAAAACACTTCTTTGTACATAAATGAAAAGAACTGTCAGGGTTTTGAAAACCAACTTTATCTTGTGAGTCGAGAGACAGAACCTCAGTCTTTGAAGGAATTTTACCAAAGACTCAAAAGTTGGATGGAGGAGGAGTCGATTTGACTAATGTTTTTTCCAGTGGATGCATTCCCCTGGGCATTCATCCATTTCCTTTTGCACTTTTTTTTCGTCTTCATCAGGAATCATGGCATCATTGATTGACTCACCCCCGATATGAGTTTGAGAAACATCATCCTCATCCATCATAAAGTATTTCGGCATATTATCAGCACATTGGTTGCAAGAAGTACAATTGTCTTTGTCTACATAAGCCTTTCTCATGTTACATCCTCTCTCAATTTATAATATAGTATAATGGATACAAAAAATATGGTGACAACGTTTGCCAAAATGATCGGAAAATCAGATTTTAAAATTCCGTAAATAAACCACAAAAGCACTCCTAAAAAAAACATGATATACATGTTTCTGCTGATATCTCTTGTTTGTTTTGTCATGACCACTCGCAATACTTGCGGAAGAAACGAAACTGTTGTTAAAAAGGCTGCTACGTAGCCGATGAGGTTTTCCATTTAGGCTTTGTACTCTCGTTTCACAATGGTTTTTACACCACCCCTAACATTATAATCTCCTACCACTTTGACATACATGGGATCCACAGCCGAAACAAAGTCTTCGAGGATTTTGTTTACAACGTTTTCATGGAAAATTCCCACATTACGGTATGACATCATGTATTCTTTCAGTGATTTGAGCTCTACACATTTATCCCTTGGGATATAATCGATATAAATGGTTCCGAAGTCGGGAAGGCCGGTTTTGGGGCAAACGGCAGTGAATTCTGGGATTGTGAATTCGATATTGTATTCTTTTCCGGCATAAACATTGGCAAACCATTCGATTTCCGGGGTTTTCCAGGACGGGATATGGTCTTGTTTGTCCTCGTAAGAAGATTCTGATTTTTTTTCCGACATTTGTTTACCCCGACAATTGCAAAATTATTTTGGAATCATCCCATGAAAAGTGATAAAAAAATTGCAGTCGTCGATTTCGGCGGTCAATACGCTCACCTTATTGCATCCCGGATTCGTAGGCTTGGTGCCTATACAGAAATCCTTTCCAATGAAGAACCACTCTCTGTTTACGAGTCCTATGCTGGAATCATTCTTTCGGGTGGCCCTAGTAGTGTTTATGAAACTGGAGCCCCGCTTTTACCAGAAGGATTTTTCAAAACATCAGTTCCCATTTTAGGAATCTGTTATGGACACCAACTTTTAATGAAGGCTCTTGGTGGAGAGGTGGTTTCTTCTAATTCAAAAGAATATGGACCTGCCATTTTAGAAATTCAAAATCCAGATTCCTTACTTTCGAAATCCCTTTCTCTCAAAACAAAAGTTTGGATGAGCCACGGGGATGAAGTGGTTCGTATGCCTGATGGATTTCAAATCGTTGCTTCTTCCGATAATTGTCGTTATGCGTTTGTTTCTAATGAGTCTAAAAAACAATTTGGAATCCAGTTTCATCCAGAAGTGACACACTCTGAGGAAGGAGAAGTTTTACTTCGTAACTTTGTGAATCTTTGTAATGCTGGGTCCAGTTGGAGTATTTCACAGTTTCTGGAAGAACAAATCGCTGAACTACAAAAGAAAGTCCCTCCAGGTAAAAATGTTTTTTTACTCGTTTCGGGGGGTGTGGATTCTTCTGTAGCTTATTTACTTCTTGCCAAAGCTCTTGGGAAAGACCGGGTGAAGGGCCTACTTGTAGATACAGGTTTTATGCGTAAAAACGAAGTGAAGGATTTGATGGACAACCTCCACCACGTTGGATTTGACCTTACCATTTGGGATGAAAGTGAAATTTTTTACAAACATCTAAAATCAGAATTTGAACCAGAAAAAAAAAGACGTATTGTCGGTGATTTATTTTTAGAAGCACAAGGGAAAGCAACCGATTCCCTTGGTTTGGATTCGGAACATTGGCTCCTTGGCCAAGGAACCATTTACCCTGATACCATCGAATCTGGGGGAACCAAACATTCTCATAAAATCAAAACCCACCACAACCGTGTCCCTCAAATTGAAAAACTCATCCAAGAAGGTAAAATCATCGAACCCATCGCTGATTTGTATAAAGATGAAGTGAGAGAACTGGGTAGACTTCTTGGGCTACCCGAACGTTGGATTGAAAGACATCCTTTTCCGGGTCCAGGACTTGTGGTGCGAATGATTGCCAGTCCAGAGACAAAACCACCTGTCATCGATTTTTCTGATTTGGCTTTTACAAAGAAAAAAGCAGAAGTCAAAATTTTACCAATTCTTTCTGTTGGAGTCCAAGGCGACCAAAGAAGTTATGCCCACTGTGCTGTGTTAAATGACTTTACCACCAACTGGAATGAGTTAGATGAATGTGCTGTCGAAATCACTAATTTTAAAAAAGAAATCAACCGAGTGGTTTTTGCACCAGGGATCAGTCAATTTATCGGATCTTTTTTTTATACCAAACTGACATTAGATAAGGAACATTCAGACATCCTTCGTGATGCCGATGCCATAGTGAACCGAATCCTTTATCAAGAGTCCATTCATACATCCATTTGGCAAATGCCTGTGGTTCTTGTTCCTGTGGGTTTACACGCAAATTCTTATGGGGTAGTGTTACGTCCAGTCGAATCAACAGAGGCCATGACTGCCAATTTTTACGAAATGGATCGAAAGATTTTAAATCGTATCACCAAAGAATTGTTGGCTTTGCCACAGATTTCTTTGGTGTTATATGATCTCACTCACAAACCACCTGGAACGATTGAATGGGAGTGAAATTGATAGTTTTTAGTTTTTTTCTTTAAACAATGGTTTAAGGAAGAATGATCCAGAGAAGGGCCATTCCACCGATGGCAAGTTCAGGTAACCTTCTTTGGATAAAACTTTGGTTTTCCGGATTTTCTTTTGGTTCCTCAGGATTTTTGGATTCGGTCTTTGTCTCTTCCTTAGTTTCTTTGGAAGCAAATAGAGACCCAAAGAATCCTGGTTTTTCTTCTTTTGCCTCTTCCCAAACAACTGGAAGAACAACTACGTCGACAGCCGTTTTTTTAAACGCTTGTTTGGTGCCGTCTTTAGATTCTACTAAAATAAAATTGGCAGTCGGAGAAGATGTTTTTACGTTCTCCATTACCTCTTTGCTTGCTTTTACTGTCACTGTGTCCGCATACGAATTTTGGGCAAGGAGCACTAAAATGGATACAGTGAGAAAGTTCATTCGGTTCATAATTACAGCCCATCTGTTTTCGGACCTTAGGCAATTTGATTTTTGAGCGAAATGTTACAATCCGATGAAAAGTGAATTCAGTTTCCATTTGACACCAGGCCTTCCCATTTTAGCCTATCCAAAGTCACGATTGGCGTCGTGGCCAAGTGGTAAGGCATGGCTCTGCAAAAGCTTGACCGCCGGTTCGAATCCGGCCGACGCCTATCACTGAATATTCGCCTGGATGGTGGAACTGGTAGACACACAGGACTTAAAATCCTGTGGGAGTAATCCCGTGCGGGTTCGATTCCCGCTCCAGGTATGAATCGAACGACTACGAGCGAAAGAAATGGTAGCGACCCCGCGTAGGCTTTATAAAAGCCGAAGGCGAAGTTGGCCGTAAGGCCAAGGGTGGATGGAGCGTGAAGCCATTTTTCTGAGGACAGGATGTCCGAAGTCGCGAGTAGGACGGGCTGAGATCGAAAGGCCAGGATGGCCGAAGTTTGAAGCGATTCCCTCAGGGCTTTCCTAATCAAACCAAACTTAATTCAAGCATCTCTTACTTCTTAACAACTTTACGCTCTTCTCGCGCTAACTAGTCGCAATTCCCAGAAATTTCGATTCGTGGAAGAAATGGATTTCCCCCTTTCCAAGAAAATAAAAATCCAAAATCAACAAATTCAATCCCCTTTCCAAGAGATTCTAAATACTCTTTTGGATGGACTTGGATTTTTTGGATTTGTTTTGAATTGAAAAAAATTTCCTTTTTTACAATTCTCTCTGCTTGGACTTTATACTCTTTGTCCTGGTCAAAGCTCTCCCGTTTGCGAATTTCAAGTTCGAATGTTTCAGGAAGTTTTCCATCATCGGGAAGGTCTTCCCAATGGATCAGGAATCCAACGGGGTTTTCTCTGACAAGGGCTCTTTGATTGAAATTGGTATTGTGGTCCAAACAACCAGCCAGTTTAAAATAAAATTCCTTGGTTCCCGTAGGAAGTGCGATAGGGACCATCGAATTCATCGAAGATTGGGCAAAGGGAGATGGAAAGTTATGTTCTGTGCGAGTCCTATGAAAAAAAAGATCCTTGGCAGGTGTTTTTGTCAAATAAAGGGCCCCTAAACTAGAAATCAAAATCCAGAAAAATAGAATTCCATACACTTTGATTTGACCCTTTTGTATAAAATTCTTCTTTCTTTCTTTTTTTCTAATCGAAGTCGAAGGAAGTAAAATCAAAAGACCAAGAAAGGGAAGTAATACTTCATCATCTAACAGAAAACATTGGAAACTTCCTGCAAAAATGACGCTGAAAAAACCTAAATAAAAAAGATTATTTTTGCCAACTTGTAAGATTCTTTTTGTGATCCAATATAGAAAACTAAGATAAGCTACAACTGAAGTAATACCACCTAAAATCCAAAAATGCAGAAAATCAAAATGGGCGTGCGATTTGGGTGTGATCGACAAATCATAATAGAGTTCCGGTAACTCTTTCACCAGAGGTGTCGCTTGGGTGATAAATTCTTTTGGATAATTACCTGATCCAATTCCAAAAAGATAATTTTCTTTTAAAATTGCAAAATTCATTTTATGAATCCAAACTCGTTGGTTCTCTAACGAACGTTTAGCGAATAGATCGTCAATGGCTCTTTGGAAAAGCCAATTGTTTTGGTAGAGAAGAAAAAGGATCCCGGCAATTCCCAAAATCCCCAGGCTAAGTACCGGTAGGTATTTTTTGATTTGTAACTTTTTTTGTAAGGAAAGAAGTAAGATTCCAAAAAGGAGTCCAAACCAAATGGAACGACTTTGGTTGAGGAAAAGTAAAAAGAATCCAACCAAACTCAATGTGAGGAATCCAAACCTGTAAAAAAAGGAGTTTGTTTTTTTTCTCGCAATTTGGAAGGATCGAAAGGTTCTCTCCCAAATGGAAGGGAGATAGATGGCAAGTAAGCCTCCGTAAGTGAGATGGGTACTTTGGAATCCAATTGGCAAATAAAGAGAAAGTTTTTCCCAAAGGACAACAAGAAGGTGTGGAAGTCTCCTTCCTTCCGTGTATTGGAATCCATCCATTACGAAAGGTGCCAGACGATACGGTGATACCAAGGAGAGGATTCCTGAAAGAAGGAGAAAGAAGGCTCCGAGCCGTACCGCCTGTTTTAACCTAGTTTTTTCTCGGTAAGAGAGCCTTGTATGGTGCAGCAATAAAAAGGCCATCCAAACATCTCCAAATTCGGAGCGGAAAATGGTTTGTTTCCAGTTAGTTTGGTCCCAATCGAATACTGGGGTAAAAAGAAAGCTAATGTAGAGAAGAATCAAAAAAAGAACCAGAGACTCGAATTTAGGAAATTCTCTTTTTTGTATGCAGTCCAAGAACAAAAAGAATAGGGAGGCCCCTGCCAAAATTTGACAAAGGCTAATCGAAAAGGGGGAAAGAACGAAAAAAAGGTATAGAAAAACAACGGAAATCTTATGAAATGTTTCTTTCCCAATCATATTTGGTTCAAAGAATAGGTTTTAACTCCTATGGAAGGCAAGAGAAAAAGAAAATTGTCGGTGGCCATCATCACCTTCAATGAAGAAAAAAATATCGGAGATTGTATCCGTTCCGTCGAGACCGTTGCCGACGAAATCATTGTTTTGGACTCCTTAAGTACTGATCGTACAAAAGAAATTGCGACTTCCTTTTCCAAAGTAAAATTTTATGAATCCCCATTTCCTGGCCATGTGGAGCAAAAAAACAAAGCCATTGGATTTTGTTCCCATGATTGGATATTGTCATTGGATGCCGATGAACGTGCAAATGAAACATTGGTTCGGTCCATCCATGCCTTTTTGGAATCAGATGCGATCCATGCCAATGGATTTAAAATTGCAAGATTAACCTACCACTTGGGACGATGGATTCGTCATAGTGGTTGGTATCCTCTTCGCCGGTTTCGTTTATTCCAAAAAAATTCGGCCACTTGGGTGGGAGAAAATCCTCATGATTATATTGAACTCAAACCAGGTTCTGTTGGAAAAATAATGAAAGGAGATATCCTTCATTATAGTTTTACAGATTTTAGTCACCAAATTACCACCATCAATCAGTTTTCCAGTATTGTTGCTTATACTCGTTATGCGAAAGGAGAGAGATTCTCTCTTGCGAAAACCATTCTGAAACCTTTTGGTAAATTTTTAGAAATTTATATTTTTAAATTTGGTTTTTTGGATGGAATCCCAGGGCTTTGGATTGCCATTGCCTCTTCCTTTTCAACCTTTCTGAAATATGCTAAGTTGTATGAACTAGACAGAAAACAAATAGAACGCCCTTCTAATATTAGAAAAGAATATGGCAAAAACTAAAAAACCATCCAAACCTGGTTTATTCTCCTGGTTCTTCCGTTTTTTCAGTTCGAAGGGGAAGGCAGAAGACCAAGACCCGGCAAAAAGAAAAAAAGAACCAAAAACATTTTCTATGGAATGGGCAGTCGCCGTTGATAATTGGAAAAAGAAACTCCGCACAAAACAAGTGAGTTCCGGTGTGGTGATTGAATCCCCCAAGTTTCGCTTAACAAAAACAAACGAGAAACTATTCCGCGCAGAAGGATTGGATTATTCTTTGATCCTTGTCACAGGAAACCATTTGTATAAAAATAAAGAAGAAAAATGGTCTGGCGTTTTGTTTGTGGATGAAGGGGAATTGAATCAAAATCTTTCGAAGGATCTCTCTGGACTCGATGGATTACTTTCTTCACTTTCTATTCCGAAAACTGATTTATTTTTAGATACAAATGCTCCAAAAGATGATTGGCGAGTTGTCCTTTCTTGGGAGAGATTTTGGAAAGAACAATTGGTTTTGCATATGAAGCCAAATGCAATGGCACTTGCGATGCTTGCCATTGGTGAAGAATGTCGGATTTTTTTTGAATCGGTGGCTACGGAAAGACAAAAGAAACTCGTAAGAGACGAACTATTCTATCTGAATCTTGGAAACACAGACCAAAATAATCCTTATTCAAAAGCTAAAAACTTGTATGGATTTGGGACTGCACTGATCGAGTTCGGGAATGCTGTGAATGCAATCAAAGAAAGAAGGGATAAAGAACAAAACCATGGATCATAAATCGCTCATCCAAACACAAATCGAAGATTCAATTGCCGTAAAACAAAGTTTATTACCGGGACTTTTGCCATCCATTGAAGCTGCGGGAAAACTTCTGACAGAGTCACTGAGACAAAATGGATTATTGTATTTTTGTGGAAATGGTGGATCAAGTTGTGATGCCTCTCATATTGCCGCAGAGCTTGTGGTTCGTTATAAGTCGGGGAATGAAAGAAAAGCCATTCCCGCATTAGCTTTAAATAGTGACCAAGCAGTTCTTACTGCTTGTTCGAACGATTATGGTTACGAATATGTTTTTCAAAGGCAAGTTCAGGCATTTGGAAAACCGTCAGATGTATTTGTAGGACTCACCACTTCTGGAAATTCGCAAAACATTATTTTGGCGGTAGAGGAAGCAAAAAAAATTGGAATGAAGGTTGTTCTATTTTTAGGTGGAGATGGTGGAAAACTAAAAGGAAAGGCAGATGTAGAAATCATTGTCCCATCTAAGGTTACTGCTCGGATCCAAGAATGCCATATTCTGATTGGTCATATCCTTTGTAGTATCATAGAAAAGGAACTCTTTGGGCTCGACTGAATTTCCTGCTGTCCAAATCAAAGATGCTACCATTACCACTAAGGATGGGAAAAAGATTTGGAATGGAATTTCTTTGGAAATTCCCAAGGGCATTGTCTATGGTGTGATCGGTGAGTCGGGATCAGGAAAATCAACATTAGGATTTTCGCTTTTTGGTATGGTTCCGGAAGGTTGCCAAATGACATATAAAACCTTTTCTGTATTAGGCGAAGATGTAACTCACCTTAATTTTTGTTCTAAGTTGTTTATGGTGCCACAAAATCCTAATTGGGCCTTTCATCCTTTCCGAACCATTGAAGCACAAATCGAAGATTTTTTTAAATTATCAAAATTGAAAACGATCCATTTCGAATCTTTGTTTCAAATTTGGGATCGTTTGTCCATTCCGAGAAATCACTGGAAAAAATATGCAAAGACTTTATCCGGAGGAGAGAAACAAAGGATTCTCCTTTCCCTTGCTTTTTTACGTACGCCTGAGATTCTCGTTTTAGATGAACCAACCACGGGTCTCGATGCTTTTTCCGAAAAAATTGTTCTAGAAACCGTCCAAAACCTTGCAAAAATGGGGATGACAGTTGTTTTTATTACACATGAGCTTCGGATCGTCGAAAGTCTGACCTCTCAAGTTACGATAATGAAACAAGGTGAAGTTGTTGAAACCATTCCGGTTTTAAACCACAACCTGGAGCCAAAAACAGAATATGGAAAACAACTTAAGGAAGCATCTTTACTCTTTCAGTAATTGGTTTTTCCTCTCTATTCTTTTTCCAGTAGTTCTAACTGCAAACCCTGGGTTCAAACTCAGATCGATCGACGTTCGCTCCTATCCAGAAGTAAAAATTCGATTCCATTCCAATGGAATTTTAGATCCAAATGGATTCGTTCTTTCTGAACAATTGGAATCAAATAGAAGGTTTACTGAATCCTTTCGCTTCGAAAAAACAGATTCAAAAAATCCCATTCACTTATACCTTTCCATTCCCAGTTACACGGATGCAGAGGACAGACGTTGGATCATCCAATTGGCAAACCAATTGGTAAAAATTTCGGAACAAAGTGGTGGTTCTACTCAGTTACAAATTCAGTCTGATACAAATAAACATTCCTTCGAAAGAATTCGTTCAAATGTTTTGGATATTTCTTTTCCTTTTCCGAAAGAACCTGCTCCCGTTTATCCCATTCGGAACTGGGAAAATTTTTTAGAAACCATAAAGGGAAACCAATCTTCCGAAGATCATATTCTTATTTTTGTTAGTTTTGCTTCGGAATGGCAAGATCGTTTTGAAATTCCAGAACTTGCTAAACGCATACGTGAAAAAAATTTGCAACTGATAGTCCTTGCTCCCAGTTCCTTGGAGGCAACCAAACTTGCAAGTTATGCGAATGGAAAACATTATTCAATTACTAAATCGGACAGTTATGCGGATCTTTTTTCTTATTTGAGAGGTTTGGGGCAACCGGATTTTGAATTGGTATATGAATCACCTTGGAAACTTTCTCAATGGAAAACAAATTTAGTTTTTGCTAATTTGGTTTCTGTTGACCAAGGCATTCGATTCGAATTTCAGTATGAACTTTCGTTGTTTCGCTCTTTGTATCTAAAACTTTCTGACCCTTTATTCTTTTTTCCTGTTAGTCTATTCCTCATTTTCCTTTGTTTGGCGGCCTTATATTATTTGCGAGGGTTTGAAGAAACAAACCAGAAAGAAAACCAAAATCCTCCTCCTTCTCAACAATCTCTTGTTCCAGAATTTTCCGAACGCAAAGAAGAACTACAAGTTTATGATCGGATGTATGGGGAGACTTTGGAAAGGGCAGCTCGCGACAGAGAAATTGCCGTTGCCATTGCAGAAAAGGAATCACTTCCGGGAACTGCGTACTCTTATGCTGTCTTGATGCGAAGGGAAGGAAATCAAAATACAGATCAATTCCAACTCCAGTTTGATGAAGTGACCATTGGAAGTTGGGAATCCAATCATTTGGTAATTTCTGATCCCACCGTAGCCGGGCTTCATGCAAAAATAAAAAACAGGAAGGGGAAGTATATATTGTTTGATTGTGTATCGGAGACCGGTGTATACTTAAACGGTAAGAAGTTACTTCGTCCCAAAGTTCTCCATAATTTGGACGAAATCCAAATTGGAAAAACAATCCTGTCATTTCGAGGAAGGTAAAGATATGTTGCGACTAATGAAAAAGAAAGTTTTCATCATTCATTCGGTTCTCTTTTTATTTTTGGTTCAATGTTCTGGTGAATCTTCCAAAAATGATGCGACAACTTCCCTTCTTCTTGCAAAAGAATCAGGGGCCAATGGATGTACTGTCGCAGGTCTTGGAACCCAAATCAAGGCAGGGTATACTGGAATCACAACCACTTCACAATCTGTTTCTTTTGCGCTCGCTGGGGATACTTATTATGCAGTCATGCAAATCGCTGGTGCTCAAATTGGTACAAGAGTCGTACTTTCTCGTTATGCGAAAGTTTCCGTTTATGTATCCACAAGTTGTCCTTTAGATTTGTCTTCTGCAACTCTGGCAAAAGAAGGAACTGAATATTCAAAAGTGGATTCCCCTGCCACAGTGATTACTTTTACAAAGGCCGGTAGTTATTTAATTTACTTATACCAAAAAGAAAGTGGAACTGCAAATCCTTTGACAGTTTTAACGGATGGTACTCCTGTTCAAACCATCTCTGATTCTGATTTGTCCGATCTATTGAATGGAGGCTCCACTAAAACTTTTAAGTTTGCTTGCGATTTAGGTTCAGGTGTCTGCCAAAATTATTATGGATATTTAACAAGTTGCCTCTCTGGAACCAAACAGTCAGCCAAATGTACAGAAACCAGTGTCGTTGGTTCTTGCAAAGTAACTCAGTCTGGTGTTGGTTATATCATCGGAGTTTATACTGCACCCAAAACGGGTGGGGGTGGGGGAACTGCCGCAACTCATTGTAGCGGACTTTCCGGAACCTATGTAGACGGAGCAACTGTCCAAACCCCTTAGAACCCCGCTATTTTTTCAAATTCCCTGGACAGACTACCCCATGTCCGAGTTATGACTGGAAGTGGGGGAGTCTAGTTATGAAAACCATGTTTGAGAAGATTTGGAATGACCATTTGGTCCACGAGGAAGATGGAACCTGTCTTATTTATATTGATAGACACCTTGTCCATGAGGTGACAAGCCCGCAGGCTTTTGAAAGTTTAAAATTAACCAACAGAAAAGTGCGTAGACCTGATGCTACTTTTGCCACTATGGACCACAACGTATCCACACGAACTCGTGATTGGAAATCAGTGGATCCAATCTCTGTCCTTCAAATGCAAACGCTGATGGACAATTGCAAAGAAAACGGAATTACATTATTTGATATCAATCACCCAGACAATGGAATTGTCCATGTGGTAGCACCAGAACTTGGTCTGACACATCCTGGAATGACCATTGTTTGTGGAGATTCGCATACTGCCACTCATGGTGCTTTTGGTGCTCTTGCTTTTGGGATTGGAACCTCCGAAGTAGAACATGTTTTGGCTACACAAACTCTCGTACAAAAGAAACCAAAAACTTTGGAAATCAGAGTGGATGGAAAATTATCTCCTCTTGTTTCTGCAAAGGACATCGTTCTTGCGATCATTGGAAAAATTGGTACGGACGGGGCGACGGGTTACGTGATTGAGTTTACTGGTGAGGCGATTCGTTCCCTTAGTATGGAAGGCCGTATGACCATTTGTAATATGGCAATTGAAGCAGGAGCTCGTGCTGGACTCATTTCTCCTGATGATACGACTATCAACTATATCAAAGGAAGAGACTTTGCTCCCAAAGGAGATGCTTTTGATGTAGCAGCTGCTAAGTGGAGAGCTTATGCCACCGATGCTGGTGCTAAGTTTGATAAAACAGTCATACTCAATGCAAATGAAATTGCACCTATGGTTTCTTGGGGAACATCTCCTGGCCAAGTGATTCCTGTGACTGCAACGGTTCCTGCGCCCACAGACTTTAATGATCCCATTCAGAAAAAATCAGCAGAATCCGCTCTTGCTTATATGGATTTAAAACCAGGTCAGAAACTTTCCGATGTCAAAGTGAATAAGGTATTCATTGGTTCCTGCACCAACTCTAGAATCGAAGACCTACGTGTTGTGGCTGAAACTGTCAAAGGGAAAAAGGTAAACAAAGAAGTGGAAGCCATCATTGTTCCTGGATCTGGCCGTGTGAAACGACAAGCAGAACAAGAAGGATTAGACAAAATCTTTTTAGAAGCTGGTTTTCAATGGCGTAACCCTGGTTGTTCCATGTGCCTTGCGATGAACGATGACGTTCTTTCACCTGGTGATCGTTGTGCTTCTACTTCTAACAGAAATTTTGAAGGAAGACAAGGAAAAGGTGGACGAACACATTTGGTTGGTCCTGCAATGGCCGCAGCTGTGGCAGTGGAAGGACATTTCGTAGACATTCGGGAGTGGAAATAAGATGAAAGCATTTACAAAGTTAAAAGGAATCGCTGCCCTTTTGGATAAGGCAAACGTAGACACAGATCAAATCATTCCGAAACAATTCCTTCGTAAAATTGAAAGATCTGGTTTTGGGCAACATCTATTCCATGACTGGAGATTTTTAGATGACGCCGGAAAAAAACCAAATCCAGAATTTGTTCTGAATGCCGAAAGATACAAAGGTGCCAATATCCTTGTGACAAGAGATAACTTTGGTTGTGGGTCTTCCAGAGAACATGCTCCTTGGGCCTTAGAGGACTATGGATTCCGTTCCATCATCTCTCCTTCTTATGCAGATATTTTTTACAATAACTGTTTTAAAAATGGAATGTTGCCCATTGTTTTGTCGGAAAGCCAAGTCGAAGAAATCTTCCAAACAATCGATAAAAAACCTGGTGCAAACTTAGAAATTGATTTAGAAAACCAAGTAGTAGTGACGGAAGAGGGAAAAAAATACCCATTTGAAGTCGATGCTTTCCGTAAACATTGCCTCCTCAACGGACTTGATGATATCGGACTCACTCTCCAAAAGGCAGATTTTATTCAAAAATTTGAGGAAAAGAACCAAAAAGAAGTTCCCTGGTTGTATGCAAAAACCGTATAATCGCACTATGAAACGGTTTTCAATTTTACTAGGATTTTTATTTCTAACGGGCAGTGTTTTTGCAGATGAGCTTCTCATTCAAGACACCAAACAAGGGTTAGGGAGAGAGGCTATTCGCGGAACAACTGTGGTTGTTCATTACACAGGAAAGTTAACGAATGGAAAAGTTTTTGATTCTTCTGTGGATCGTGGTGAACCTTTTAGTTTCCAACTAGGACAAGGACAGGTCATCCAAGGTTGGGAACGTGGTATTGTGGGAATGAAAGAAGGTGGAAAACGTAAACTTACCATCCCTCCACAATATGGGTATGGAGCTCGCGCCATCGGCCCGATTCCTGCGAATTCCACTTTGATTTTTGATGTAGAGCTAATTAAAGTAAAATAATGATAGATCCAATTTCCAAAGGCATCGATGACCTAGGCAATAGCCTTTTACAGGCACTGAATAACGTACAAGGTATCTTTGGAAAGGAACTTTCCGTTGCCAAACCCATTCATGATAATATCCTCCAGCTGATCGGAAACACTCCTCTCATTCGGTTGAATCGAATTGGATCAGAATATTCTGGAGTTCAGTTTTACCTAAAAGCCGAATTTTTAAATCCAACGGGTTCTGCCAAAGATCGTACTGCCATTGCGATGTACATCGATGCGGAAAGAAGAGGAAAACTAAAAAAAGGGATGAGCGTGGTTCTTGTTGGTGCTGGTTCTTCCTCCATTAGTTTCACTTGGATTGGCAAGGTAAAAGGGTATCCCGTGTATTGTTTGGTTCCCCTTCATACGGCACCAGAACGAATCCAATTACTGCGAAGTTATGGGGCAGAAGTGACAGTCACCGGCGAAGGAGACCTGAGTCGTTTATATGACCTCGCAGAAGAAAAGGCAAAAAAACTAGGTGGATGGATTCCTGATGAAGCATCCAATCCAGCAAATCCCAATTTTCATTTCAAAACCACTGGGCCAGAAATTTGGCGGGACTTACAAGGGAAAGTGGGTGCGGTGATTTCTGCTCCTGGATCTGGTGGAGCCATTACAGGAATCGGTAGGTATTTAAAATCACAAGACCGCCGTGTTAAGGTCATCATTGCAGGAAAACAAAACTCGCCTTTTATGGAATATGGTAAAACAGATAATCCAAAAGAAAGGGAAAGAATCCAACTCCCTGCTGTTTATGATCCCAAACTCATCGACCATTACTTTCATGTCACCCAAGATGAGGCTTTGCATTTGCAAGCCGACCTTTACGAAAAAGAAGGAATTTTTGCAGGACTCACGACTGGAACCGTGATTACAGGTGCCCTTAGGTTTTCGGAGTCTCTTTCTGAATCAGAAAAGAATGAAAGAAATCCTTATAATATTGTGATACTTTCTCCGGATAGAGATTAGGTTTTTTCGCTAAACAACTGTTTGATTTCCTCTAGGGAACTTTTTGCCACAGTTTCCCCTAGTTGGATAAACTCTGCACTTCGCCAGAATTCAAACCAATTGGAGTTGGGTAAAATTGGGTTGAGATACACATCAGCTTCCTGAGCACTATACTTTCCAATACGGTATTGCAAAGAATACAAACTATTGACAATGATATCCAATACATTCAAATTCAAAAGTTTGTTTGTTTTCATTTCATCTTTTGAACTAGGCATGGAATTGATGGCGATGATCTTCTGAACTCCTTCATGGGTTAAGGCAGAAACAGGAAGTGGGTTGACGATCCCTCCGTCCACATAGGTTTTTCCATTTTCTTGGGGTTGGGGTACAAATACCCCAGGGATCGAAATACTCGACATCACTGCATCCAAAACTTTTCCTTCGGAAAGAACAATTTCCTGTCGTGTGGAAATATCACAACTGATGAGTCTGAGTTTGATGGGTAAGTCTTCGAAATAAAGATCCCCTAAATATTTTTCAAGAAGGTTCCTGACGTGTTTTCCATGTAGAAGCCCTTGGCCCGGAAAAGACAAATCTACAAGTTTAAACATTTTGAAAATACTATCTATCTCACCTAGCAGTGGTAAGATACCTTTGTAACCAAGACCGCTGGCGAAGAATGCTCCAATGATCGCACCAATACTGGTTCCTGCTATCATATCTGGAATGATCCCTTCTTCCTCCAACACTTTCATGATTCCCACTTGTGCAAGACCCAAGGCAGCACCTCCTCCAAGGGCCACTCCCATTTCTACACCGGATAGTTCTCTTGCTTTTCTTCGGATAAAAATTTCCCATTTCCCATGGTCTAGAATGTCTTTGATATTTGTTTCATGGTAAAGGATTTCGTTTTCTTTTGATTCTTTTGTAATGGAATCACAGAGGTTTATTTTTTTATCCAAAGATACAAAGTTTTCAATATGATCGGCTTCATCAATTAACAGACGTTTTAGCTCTTCATCTGTTTCTGGAAAAACTTCTAAAAATATAAAGGAATGGCTCGCATAATGTTTTCCAAGTGTTTCTTTGATTGAATCCGAATCCTTAAATTTATATGATTTTACATAAGGGTTGTCTGTTTGGCCATTTTGTTGGAAATGGAGGACAACCGATTTTTTTCCAGATTCAACTTCAATGGTTTTTACTAGTTCTTTTGCGATTCGTTCCTTGGCAATTGGATCAGAATGAACGAGACAAACCACTGAGTTACGAAAGTATTCTCTTCCCCCAAGAAGTTCACTTCGTAATGATTTTGTTAGCATTTTTGAAAATGTAATCGAAAGATAGGGGATTTTTTGGATTAACTTTTGGAAACCTGATTGGGAAAGAACAAGAAATCTGGATTCACTAACAGTAACGGCTGTATGGTTGTGCTTTTCGCCAGTCAGTAGGGATTGGATTCCAAAATACTCTCCTTTTTTGAGATATTGGACTTCTTCTTCTCTTTTTCCTTCCCCTTTTTTTGGGAGAAAGAGTTTGATCCCTCCCGAAAGAATTAAAAATAAACTTCGGTCTGAATCCCCCGCCGTAAAAAGGGTCTCTTCTCTTTCTGCTTCGACAATATGAACGGATTCTGCCACCCAAACCTTTTCTTTTCGTGAAAGGCCACGGAACAGTGGGAGACTAGAAACTAGGTGAATTTTTCCTTCTAAATCTTTCATATAGTGTCTTTTCCACCAGAGTTTCAGATGGGAAAGAGAGAGAAATTTCGTTTTTTACCCAATTCTAAAAAATTTCATTGACTATATTTTTGTTAAGTAGTAACTGTATGTATAGCAAACAGGAGTCTATATGATTACACATTTGAAAATTAAAGATTTTGCCCTCTTCGAATCCCTGGAACTTTCTCTTGCGGATGGTCTTTCTGTCTTCACTGGAGAATCTGGTGCCGGAAAATCATTAATTTTCGATGCATTGGCTTCTTTGTTTGGTGGCCGCTGTTCTACAGCCAATATCCGGCAAGGGAAAGACCGGTATTCTTTGCAGGCAGTTCTTTCTTTGACCGGACAAAACTTAGCAAAAGACTATTTGATGGAGCAAGGTTTCCGTTATACGGGAGATGAGATCATCATCACAAAGGAACTCATGAAGGATGGAAAGGCACGGGTAAAAATTGGAGAGAGCCTTGCTTCCACTACTCATTTACGAGAACTAGGAAAAACCATGGCAGAGATTCATTCCCAAAATGAACAACTCTTCTTATTGGAAAAATCAAACCAATTGGAGTTTCTTGATCGTTTTGGTAATTTGGAATCTCTTAAATTCAAATTCAAATCTGCTTTACAACAATACCGCCATTGGAAACAAAAACTGACTGATTTCGAAGAAACAAGACGTTCCATGATCAAACGAAAAGAAATTTTGGAATACGAAATTGAAGAGATTGAATCCATTTCTCCCAAAGAAGGTGAGGATGAAAGTTTAACGACTGAAGAATCTCTGTTGGCAAATGGTGAAAAACTTGCGGAAAACTACCGTTTGGTGTTAGAGGAATTGACTGAAAAGGAAAACTCAATTTTAAAAGTATTTCCGACTCTCATTCATGCCATTCAAAAAATTTCCATCTTAATTCCTGAGAAAAAGGAAATGTTAGAAGAATGGGAAGAGGTTTATGATAGATTAAAATCTCTTAAGTCTGTCATTCGCGAGGAAGAAGAAGAATTATTTTTTAGTCCTGAAAGATTGGATATGGTGCAGTCCAGACTCCAAGATATTAAAAAATTGAAGAAAAAATACAATGTGAGTTTAGCAGAAATCAATCTTCTTTTAGAAGAAAAAAAATCAGAACTTGAACGTTGGAATGAACAAGCGGGAGATGAGGATTTTTTACGAATCAAAAAGGACCAGTGCTTAACCGAGATGAAGGAACTGGGGTTTCAATTGTCAAAGTTACGTCGTAATGTCATTTCTCAGTTTGAAGAGGAAGTCCAAAAGGAAATGGTGGATTTAGGTTTGGAAGGTGGAAAACTCCAAGTAGTCCTTCGTTGGGAAGAAAATCCTGAGGGGGAAGTGGAAGAGGGTTCGAAATCTTATTTCCTTTCTGAGTCAGGTCTTGACCAAATTGAGTTTTACTTTAGTGCCAATCCGGGAGAAAAACCAAGACCTCTTCGAAAAGTGGCTTCGGGGGGAGAATTGTCTCGGGTAATGCTTGCCCTTCGTAGTGTTCTCGGAAAACAGGCACCTTCACCCCAGATGTTGGTCCTTGACGAGATCGACACAGGACTTGGTGGGGAGGCCGCGGAAGCAATGGCGGTAAAGCTTAAAAAACTAGCAAGGAACTCACAAATTCTTCTGATTACGCATACCCAACAGGTTGCAGCTTCAGGGGACCACCAAATCAAGATCGAAAAACGTCAAGAAGGTGGTCGGACGGTCTCATCTGCTTCTGTTTTGGATTTCGAAGAACGGAAACGAGAATTGGCTCGTATGATTGGTGGCAAACAAGTGACATCGGCAGTGCTAAAAGCGGCGACAGATCTTTTGATGAAAAAAGCAGGTTAGCCGTCTAAAAATAGTATTTGGCGAAAAAGGGAAGACTGAAAACTCTATTCGTAATCCTTCAATGGGGTCTCATTCATGTTTTTTCCTTTCGCTAAATCAGATTCAATCATTTCCTCGGTTCCACCGCAAACCATTCCCATTTTAATCATCTTTGTTTCAATTGTTGGTTTTACCATCATCGTGGAACGACTTGTTTACTATTGGAGATTAAAAGCGATCCCTCAAGACCATTTCCGCCGTGTTCGGGAATTGGCTCGTGAACAAAAATGGGATGATGCAAAGGATGTTTTGGGCCAAGACGTTCAATCTCCGGCAGCTGTACTTTTGCGTATGGCCTTTGATCTGAAACGCCGAGGTGTAGAGTTCTGGGAAGAGGACATTCGCCAAGAAGGTTTTCGCCAAATATATTTGATGGAACGTTATTTAACAGGTCTAGGAACCATTGCCACCATTGCACCTTTACTCGGAGTTCTTGGAACGGTCATTGGAATTGTTCGTTCCTTTGCGGAAGGAGCGGGAACCCAAGGTGCGGAAGTTGGTATATCCGAAGCTTTGATTACGACTGCGATGGGACTTGGGATTGCGATTCCTGCATACATTTTTTACAATCTTTTCTCTCGAATGAAAGAGGAAAGAATCACAGAAATGGAGAACGTTACAGATTTGGTGTTACCTCACCTAAACAAACGATAAAACTAAATGAAATTTCGCAAAACGCAAAAATCATTTAATAACATTGAACTTGCACCGCTAATTGATGTTATTTCCTTTATAGTGATTTACTTTTTGATGAATGCAACTTTAGAAAAAAACACTGCATTGAAAGTGGAATTACCTCGTTCATCCAGTGTCGCTAAAGAAAAACAAAAAGATGAACTTGTCATCACTGTAGACAAACAAGGGAAAATTTATTTGGACCAAAATTCAGAACCAGTTCCGCTTGAGGGACTGACTGAAAAAATTAATGGATTTCTTGGTCCTGAAAAAGAAAGAGACCCTAAAAAAAATAAAGTCATTATTCGTGGAGATGGTGGTGCGTCTTATCAGGTTGTGGTTAAGGTTATCGATGCAGTGAATGCTGCGGGTGTTAGTCGCTTTAACCTGGCCATGGTAAAAGGCACATCTAAGTGATTCTTTGAATATTCGAAAGAAAATAAAGTATTTTAGTCTTTTTGTTTTATCTCTCCTTTTATTAGTTTCGGCAGAGTGGGTTTCCCTTTGGTCAAATCGCTCTGTGTTTATTGATAAAGTCATTACCAAGATTGAATTTAAGGGAAATATCAATACCTCTTCTGATGATATTTTGGATTTAATGGACATGCGCCCTGGGATGCAATTGTCTCAAGGTATTTTGAACGCAGATATGCGTGCTCTTTTTGTTTCAGGGTTCTTTTATCATATCGATATCCAAGGTGAAGCTGACGGAGACGGAGTTAAAATCCTTGTGGTTGTAAAAGAACGACCTCGGGTGAAAGACATTGACTTTATTGGGGCCGATGAAGTATTTCCTTCCGATTTACGCGATAAAATCCCGTTGAAAGAAAACGAAGTGATCACTCCGAAAAAAGTGACTCTTTCCAAAGAAGTAATTTTAAAAAAGTACCGAGATGAAGGTTTCTTTTTAGCATATGTACGTTTTGAAACAGAACCGGTAAATCCTGAAACAAACACAGTAAAGGTGAAGTTCATTATTGATGAAGGTGAAGAAATCCCCGTCAGTAAAATTAATATTTTTGGAAATAGCGAAATCGATACCTACGATATCCAAGGCATCATGGATTTGAAAGAAAGTGGGATTATTGAATCAGGTGTATTTAAAGAATCCGCTTTTGAATCTGATAAACAGAAAATTTCTGCTTATTTAAAATCAAAAGGTTATGTTGATGCAGAACTTAGTAACGAAGGAACCAACTGGGAAATTCGTTGGGAAAATCCGCAGAAAAAAGACAAACGTGTGGTAATTGTTAATTTTAAGATTATAGAAGGAGAACAATACTTCTATAATGGGTATTCCACAAGTCACGATATGACCATTGCTCCCAATGGAATGCCACAGTTTTTAAACAAAGAAAATAACCCGATTGGAACACCAAAAGAAGAGTGGGCGCCCGTATACCCTGTTAAGTTCTTGGAGGACCAATTTGAATTTGCCCCAGCAGATGTAGGTGAAGTTTTTGATGAAACAAAGTTCCAAAAAGATAGAGCTTCCATTAACGAAGCTTATTCGGCAAAAGGGTATTTATTTGCTCAGGTAATTCCGCGGAGAAAGGTCATTGAGTTGAGTGATGGATCCTTGTCACGATACGAAAACTGTGATAAACGCGGAAGTTCAGATGGAAGTTCTGATTGTACAGAGGAATACAACCGACTGAATGTCGCAAAATTAAGAAAGATTTATGAAGATGAGCCAAAGTTACGAGGTAAAAAATTCATCCATGTCGATTTTACAATTCGTGAGAACAATTTAGCTTTTATTGAAAACATCATTATCAAAGGAAATAAAAAAACACAGGATCGTGTGGTTCGTAGAGAACTTCTTTTTAAACCTGGTGACCTTTTTAATTCCACACTTGTAAATCGTTCCAGAGAACGTATTTTTAACTTAGGTTATTTTAAAGAAGTAAACTTTAACATGAGACCGGGTTCAGATGAAACCAAAATGAACCTCATCATTGAACTTGTGGAACAACCCACAGGAACAGTCTCAATGGGGGGTGGTTACGGAACTATTACTGGATTCTCCATCTTTACTCAGTTAGGTGAAAATAACTTAAATGGTTCCGGGCAACAAATCACTGGTCGGGTAGAGTTTGGTCCGATTCGTCGTTATTTACAAATTTCCTGGACTGAACCTTGGTTTATGGACAAACCTTGGTCACTTACCCTTTCTGCTTTTTATTCTTCCCGAACTTTGTATGTGGGAGCGACTTCCATTACAGAAAACAACAACCAAGGGATTAAGGAAGTTGCTTCTTATGAACGTTCTGGTGTGGGGGTGAGTGCGGGACTTGGTCACAGGTTTCTCATTAACTGGACTCACTTCCATCGTTATTCTCCGTCCTTTTTTGCATCCACTAGACCAACCTCACTTGTATCTGATCAAGTTTTAGCGGAAGTGGATCGTGGTTGGCAATTTCGCTCTCAGTTAACAAACGGTATTGCTTACGATAGTCGTGATAACGTATTCAATTCAACCCAAGGTTTTAATTTAATTTTTTCAGTAGATAACGTGGGTCAGTTCCTTGGTGGAGAGTCCCATTTCGATCAGTTCAGTCCAATTTTGGAATACTACCATACATGGTTCGATTATACATTTTTTGGACTCATTCGCAAAAACGCACTTAGGCGGTGGCGGGTAGTCCAACAATTTAGAACCTCATCTGTATTTACATTTGAACGAACTCCGAAGTATAAAAATCAGGATAAAGAAAGAATCCCTTATATACAGGTCCAAGACAGGTTGTTCCTTGGCGGGTATGAATCACTTCGCGGTTGGTTTTTTGATGATAAATACTATCCTGATGAATGGAAGGATGGTGCTTCCAGTAGGGTATTGTTTACTTCTGAAATGCGATTCCCCATTGAACCTTCGTTACTATGGTTTGTTGTTTTCTTTGATGCGGGTGCGATGTATGAACAAATTAACCGCGCAGTGGGAGAAAGAAAAGAGTTCTTCAAAAATTATGATTCTTTAGTCAGAGCCCAACGGGAAAAAGAACCAGTTGAAACCTACTTGTATGAAAATTACAATTCATATGGACAAAAACTGCCGGATTCGCCTCTCGTTGTGAATGATCCAGGTAATTTGGTTCTTTCTAGTAAAAACCTTTCCATGTCAAACTTCCGTTTTTCATGGGGATTTGGACTAAGGATTCAGATTCCCGTATTGCCTCTACGTTTGTATTTTGCGCAAAGGATTCGTTATACGGGTGTGGAAGACAGACCTTTTGGTCTTTATCCCGACAATAATAGTTTTCAATTCGTTTTTGGTATTGGAGATATGCGATTCTAAGTGGAGTTAGTGGGGCTTAATTCCGAACAAAAAAAAGCTGTTGAAACAGTTGATGGGCCACTCCTGATTCTCGCTGGTGCAGGTTCAGGTAAAACTCGAGTCATTACCTACCGAATCGCTAACCTCATTCTCAATCATAAAGTTTATCCGAATCAAATTCTTGCTGTTACTTTTACGAACAAAGCTGCGGAGGAAATGCGCAGTCGTTGCCGGAGTTTACTACCGGAGGGGAATGCTGAACCATTGGTTCGTACTTTCCATTCCCTTTGTTTGTATTTGTTACGTAGGGAAGGAAAAGTTTTGGGGCTTGGAAATAATTTTACTGTTTACGACAGTGATATGCAAGAGTCTCTCATTAAAGAAATTCTAAAATCCAAAGATATGGACACAAAGGAGTTTCGTCCTTCTAGTCTTGCGAATGCCTTCTCTTCGGCAAAAGATTCTTTTATGACAGCAGAAGAATATGCCAAAAAAAAGGCGGATGATTCTTATACAAAAACAATTGCTTCTGTTTTTTTAGAATATGAAAAACGAAAAGATTTGCGGAATGCTTTGGATTTTGGTGATTTGATTTTAAAAACAGTTATTCTGTTTCGTGATTTCCCCGTCATTTTGGAAAAATACCAAAGGTTATGGAAATACATTATGGTGGATGAATACCAAGATACAAATAAAATTCAGTATCATTTGGTGCAGTCTCTTTCCTCCTTTCACAAAAATCTTTGTGTGGTAGGAGATGATGACCAATCTATTTATTCTTGGCGTGGTGCAGATATTTCTAATATTCTTAATTTTAAAAAAGATTATCCAGAAGCTGTTGTTGTTAAGTTAGAAGAAAACTATCGTTCTACAAAAACAATTATTGAAACGGCTGCAGCTTTAATTGCCAATAATAAACAACGAACAAATAAAACTTTAAGAACCGAGAATCCTATTGGAGATAAAATCAAACTCACTTCTTATCAGAATGAGATTGAAGAAGCAGAAGGAATTGTTCAAAAAATCCAGGCAAATGTGAGACAGGGACAAAAGTATTCGAACTTTGCTGTATTTTATAGAACCAATTCCCAATCTCGTTATTTTGAAGAAGCACTGAGAAAAAAAGCAATTCCCTATAAAATTTTTGGTGGGTTCCGCTTTTTTGACCGGAAAGAAGTAAAGGATTTGATTGCTTATCTTTCAGTGGTAGTCAATCCAGTCGATTCTACTTCTCTTCTTCGTATCATCAACTCGCCACCTCGAGGGATCGGCGATACAACTGTGAATCGTTTGTTATCCTATTCTGTGAGTGAAGGTCTGTCTTTATTTGAATGTTTGGGAAAGACGGTGCCTGATATCAAAAAAGGAACTTTGCAGAAGTTGTCTTCCTTATATAGGATGTTTGATTCTTCGATGGAAGATCTTGGAAAAAAAACTCCTTCTGAAATTGCTTATGATGTTTTGGAACACTCTGGGTATCGCGAATTTTTAGAGAATGAAGGTACGGAAGATTCTTTTTCCAGGTTGTCAAACTTAAATGAGTTTGTGAATGCATTAAAGGAATTTGAAGAAAATAATCCAGAAGCAACACTTGAAGAATATCTTGGAAATATATCTTTGATTACCAGTGAAGACAACACCAAAGAATTACCTGACTATGTCATTCTAATGACTGTCCATAATGCAAAAGGACTAGAATTCCAACATGTATTTATGGCAGGAATGGAAGAGGGAACTTTTCCGCATTTTCTATCCATTGATTCGGCAGATGGTTTGGAAGAAGAGAGAAGGCTTGCTTATGTGGCGATCACTCGTGCTCGTAAAAATTTAGAAATTAGTTTTTCGCGGTTCACTCGAAAGTTCGGTGAAATAGAAGCAAGGTTGCCTTCCCAATTTTTGGAAGAACTTCCGAGCCAATTCATTGAGGGAGAATTTACCGAAAATCGTTTTGGTGTCAGGAGACCAGAGTTTTCACCGAGAGCAGAAAGATTTCAGAAATCAGAAGAAAAATTTGAAACAGTACTCGCAAAGTCTGGCGATGGGGATTTCCAAGTTGGAACCAAAGTGCGCCATAAAGTCTACGGAGATGGTCGTATTTTAACCATCTCGGGATCGGGGGACAATCGAAAGGTGGAAGTTCGATTTGGTTCTCATTTGGATAAAAAATTCTTATTGGCATACACACCATTAGAGATAATTTCATGAACTAGAAGAGGAATGGCTATGAATCGGATTTGGACTTTAAGTATAATTGTATTGTTTCCTTTGACATTAGTAAATGCACAGCAGAACTCTGGTTTGGCGGACGAGTTTACTAAGTTAGAAGATTACCTTCGGAATCCAAAACTAACGGAAGAACAGAAAAAAAAGAATTTCGAATCCAATATGGTTAGTTCAGTTCGAAGTACTCTTTCTAAACGTCTAGCAAATCCTAAAAAAGATTTAAAGGATCTAAAATTTCAGGACTTACAAACGGAACGACCAGAAGGAACAAATACTTTTTTTGTTAAGTATAAAAACTATTATTTTCAATACCAATTCCCAGTAGATCCAGAAACATATGTTACTTCTCCATCGGAAGAGATCGTATTGGAAAAACCGGAAGGTTTGGATTTAGGTTCAAACGCCCATAAAGAAGAAAAAAAGAATTAGATTACTGATCAGGACGGAATGGAAGAAAAAGATTTTCAGGAAGTTTGGCGGTGGGTTCTATCAGTTGGAGATTCTATTCTTTCCATTTATAAATCAGACTTCCAAATTCGCGACAAAGGTGGCAACGACCCTGTTACCGAGGCTGATTTGTTTGCAAGTGAGTTTCTTTTTGAAAAAATTTCTTCACGTTTTCCGAACCATGGTTTTTTATCAGAAGAAAAAACAGATACAAATAGACGTTTGGACAAGGAATGGGTTTGGATTTTAGATCCTATTGATGGAACTCGTGAATTTGTAAAAAAAAATGACCAGTTTGCTTTGAGTTTGGGCCTTGTTCGTAATGGTGAAGCGGTTTGGGGAGTGATATTTAATCCTGCTACTGGAGAATTTTTTTCCAAAATTAGAAATACTTTTTTTGCGAAATTACAACCTCCATTTTCCACAGAAGAAAATTTTAGAACTCTCGTGGTGGAAAGCGGTTCCGTATTGCACCCGTTAGAGGAATCAAAACCTGTTCCTAATAAACCCGTTTTACTTGTGTCTTTATCGGAAATGAAAGAAGGACTTTTCTCCGATTCTTTTTGGCAGGAAGATTTTGAGATTCGATCCATGGGAAGCATCGCTTATAAATTGGGGCTTTTGTCTGCAGGATTTATTGATCTAATTGTTTCCTTAAAACCCAAAAACGAATGGGACATTTGTGGAGGCATTGCTCTTTTGGATGAAGAGAATTTCACTTCTTTTCCTTTAAAGGACAAAGGATATCTTTTTAACCAGTCCAATACCTTATCTTATGGATTGGTTGCTGGTAAAAAAACTGCTGTCCAATATTTAGAATCCAAAATAGATATCCACCAATTATCCCTCAAGGTAAAGGAACGATGGTAAAAACCAAACGAATTGGCCTTGATGCGAGGCCTCTTTCCACTCGAGTTTCTGGAGTGGGAAGATTGATTGCAGAAACACTAAAAGCTTTTCCACACAAAGAAGAATATGATTTCTTTTTGTTTTCGCATTTACCCATTCACGAAGACCACAAAGCTGTATTGTCATTGTCTAATATCACTTGGGTGAATGGTGGGGGTTTTTTAAAATGGAAAGGTGGTTTGTATTACAATCTATACATTCCGTTTTATTTATTAAAACATCGTTTGGATCTTTTTTGGGGATCTCAACAAGTTTTACCACCTTTTTTGCCAAGTTCCTTAAAAGCAGTTCTTACATATTGTGATTTGGTTTTGTATTTGTATCCAGAAACTATGCGTTGGATCGCAAAAGTTCAACAAAGGTTATTTCAAAGATACTCTGTTAGGCGATCAAGTTTTATTCTATCGATTTCGAAACAAACAAGCACTGATATGTGTCTCAAATTTGGTTATCCAGTGGATCAAACTGGTGTTTCGTATCCAGGTGTGAATCCGATCGAGATGACAAAACAATTGGAAACAAAAATTTCCAATCGAGTAAAAGATTTGGGAACAGATTTTCTGTTATCAGTTTCCACAATTGAACCAAGAAAAAACTATCCATTTTTACTAGAAGTCTTTCGGGAATACCGTAAGACTGAACCACACCATTACAGGCCTTGGGTGATTGTGGGAAAAATTGGATGGGAATCACCTGAGTTTATCGAAGAGTTATTACAAGAACGCAGTTTGTACAAAGACATCCATATTTTGGATTCTGTTTCTGATTCTGAATTACAACATCTCTACAAAAGAGCAGGTTTATTTGCTTTTGCCAGTAAATACGAAGGGTTTGGGATTCCCATGGCAGAAGCTATCTTTCATGGATTGAATTGTGTGGTTTCTGATATTCCCACATTTCATGAAATTGGAAAAGATGGAGTTACCTATCTTCCATACAAAACGAAAGAAGATGCAAAACTTTGGGCCGAGACAATTAAAAAGTATTTTGAAAATCCGAAACCATTAACAGTATCAATTTCTGAATTTACTTGGGAAAACGCAGCAAAAATCACAGAAGAAGTTTTTAGAAAGGTTTTAGAGGAATGAGAATAATCCCTTCTTTTTTGTGACCACTCCAGAATAAAGAATTTTGGATTTGTCTGACTTTGGAAGGACGTGCAAATGAAACCGGTCTTTTGTCATGGCTTGGATTTCACATTCCCAGTCGGCATTTTGTGCCACCAATTTGACTCGGTCACAAAGCACTTCCGATTCTAGAATCCAAACAAATGAAAATTCAGATTTTCCACGTTTGAAATGAGTTTTGATTTCTTTGGAATTTGCTTTCCAGGTAACGGTTGTTTCATCCCCTGTTTCATAGGGTTGAACGCTCGAGGGAATCATAGAAATTCCTTTCCCTGTCCAGTTTCCCTTTACGTAATCATTCCATTCGTCTAAGTTGGAGAAGTAATTGTAAATCAATGAATTCAAATAATATGACCCAAACTTTGCGATACGTTAAATCCAGTTTTTATCTAATGATTCTCCTTTCTCTCCTTTTTTGTAAACCAGAGGGAGAACCTAACGATTTTTATCCTGAACCACTCCAAACAATCCAAGGTAATCCAGAACGAATGGAGGATTGGAAAGGGAAGGTTGTTGTATTAGATTTTTGGGCCACTTGGTGTGAACCTTGTGCAAAGGCAGTACCGACGATCAACAAATGGAAATCCTCTGTTTCCGAAAAGGACTTTGTCTTTCGAGGAATCAACACTGACACAACGGAGCCGTTGGAAAAAATTAAAAAGGATATGGATCGATTGAAGATGAGTTACCCCACCTTACTGGATAAAGACTGGAAAATGACAGATTTTTATCATGTAGAAGGAATTCCTTGCCTTCTTGTCTTTGATCGGTCAGGAAAAATTGTGTATCGGCAGTACGGACTGATTGGGTCTGACCTTTCAGGACTTGTCATTCGTTCACATGTTTGGGCAAACTCTGATCTGCCATAATTGTGCAATGCGAAACAACATTTTGATTTTCCATTGAATTCAATGACAAGATTGAAAATGTCTTGACTCATGTTCGTTAAAAAAGTCCCTTAAAGATACCTTTTTACGTTTTCTTTTGAGAAAGGAGTCAGAATAATGCCAGCCAATTTGCCCGAACTCTTCCAGCAGAGTGCTGAAAAATTTGGGAACCGCCCCGCGTTCGTCAGTAAAGACGAATCTAAGTCCTATCAACCCGTCACTTTTAAAGAAGTATATGATCTTGGTATCAACTTAGCAGAAGCTCTCATCGATTTGGGTGTAGCTGCTAAGGAAAATGTTGCCTTGCTTGCTGATAACCGATTGGAATGGATTGTTTCCGATTATGGAATCCTCATGGCCGGTGCAGCAGATGTTCCTCGCGGAACCGACATTACCGATTCAGAAATTGCTTATATTCTAAACCATTGTGAAGCAAAGGTGATTTTTCTTGAGAATGATAAAATGCTCGAGAAATTCCAAAAGAACCGCTCTCAATTAGAATTTGCAAAAACACTCATTGTTATGGATAAAAAATCCACTGCCACTGGTGTTTTAAAACTTTATGATCTAATTGAAAAGGGAAAAGAACTCCGCGCAAAAGGTTCTAAAAAAGCAGAAGAGCGAATGAAAGCAATCGCTCCTGATGACCTCTTTACAATTATTTACACTTCTGGAACGACAGGGATGCCAAAAGGTGTTATGTTGAAACATAGCAACATGATCCACCAAACATCCGTCATTCTAGGTAGTATGATCGAAATCAAACAAGATGAAAGAATGTTGTCGATCCTTCCTGTTTGGCACGTATTCGAAAGAGTTTTTGAGTATCTAGCCATTGCGGCAGGTTGTGCGACATACTACACCAACGTTCGTGATTTGCGAGATGACATGAAAAAGGCTAAACCTACTTTTATGGCTTCTGCGCCAAGACTTTGGGAAAGTATCTACAACGGAATTTATACAAGAATCAACGATCCAAAACAAACTCCAGCTCTACGCCGAGGTTTGTTCAATTTGGCTTATTTTTTCTCAAAACATTTTAATGCCGCTACAAGGTTTTTAAAAGGAAACCAAGTGGATTACGTGGGAAGAAATCCCATTGTTTCCCTTTTCAAAGGTTTTTACTATTTAGCTGTGGCGATCATTTTGGCCATTCCATATTTCCTTTTGGATTTAGTGGTTCTTTCCAAAATCCGTGAGGCAACGGGTGGGGAACTGAAAGCTTCAGTTTCCGGTGGTGGAGCTCTCCAAAGACATGTGGATGCTTTCTTCAATGATATTGGAATCAATGTTTTGGAAGGGTATGGAATGACGGAAACTTCTCCGGTCATCTCGGTTCGTACTTTCAAAAAATTAGTCCAAGGTTCAGTTGGGGTCATCACTCCAGAAACTTCCGTTCAAATCCGTGATGATTTGGGAAAGGTTCTCACTCATGTAGACGCCAACCAAAAACTCATTTCTGGAAAATATGGGGCTCGTGGGGTCATCCACATCCGTGGACCACAAGTGATGAAAGGGTATTATAAAAATCCAGAAACCACTGCTAAGGTTCTAAAGGATGGTTGGATGGATACGGGAGATATTGGAATGTTCAATTTCAAAAAGACCCTGACCATCACTGGCCGTGCGAAAGATACGGTAGTTCTCCTTGGTGGAGAAAACGTAGAACCAGTTCCAATTGAGGACAAACTGACAGAGTCTCCTTATATTGCACAAGTGATGGTGATTGGACAAGACCAAAAGAATTTGGGAGCACTTGTGGTTCCTGATTTTGATAAGTTGACTGAGTGGGCAAAAGAAAACGGAATTTCTGAGACTGACAAACAGAAACTCATTGAAAATCCGAAGGTTCTCGATTTCTACAAAAAGGAAATCAAAGCCCTAAACAATACCAAAACTGGATTTAAATCTTTTGAACAGGTAACTCCTTTTATCCTCATTACCAAAACCTTTGAGGTGGGCGATGAGTTGACAAACCTATTCAAAATGAAACGCCACTTGATCACAGAAAAATACAAAGATAAAATTGCTGCTTTGTATGCTGGTGATTAAGGATTAAGAAGGTTTAAATTTCTACCGCCCAGAGAAATTCCGGGCGGTTTTTCCTCTTCCCTTTTTCCCTTCCCGTCGATATACTAACTGTGAATCGATCGGACGGATCTTTAGTTTCCTCATCTACAGGCGTTTTTTACCCCTACCAACACCAGGACTTTTATGCGATGGATTCTTTGTTTTTATCGCACATGAAACAAGAAGAGGTTTGGGACTTCCAATCTGTGACCCAAGTGCATCTCGGTTTTTTAGGATTTCTTACCTTAAGAGGTTTTTTACGGGAGAATTTATCCTTACCCAAACTCCAAGTGAAAGGTCTTTCGAAACATTGGAAAACATACTTAGCCAAAGTAAATTTTTTTGGAAAAGGGGTCCCTTGGGAATCCCAAGAATTCATTCCCAATTTAGTTTCTGATTCTCTCATCCCAGCCCTTACCTTTGGAGGGAAAGGGCATTGGGTTCGTGAATTTCACTGGGAGAGGGTGGAGAAAGATACAACTTCGGTTTTCTTTTCTGCAACCAACAAACAAAGCGAAGGTGACATCGCCATCAGTGATTTGATGAAAGATTTTTTACAATATTCTCAAACCCATCACTACTTGGAGCGGGCATACATCCGCAAAGAAAACTCTAGTTATTTGTATTTGAATTCAAAAGAAACGAACCCAAGGGTGTTTTTTCGCGAAAACCCAACGGATTTACCCGAATTTTTATTTTTAGTGGCAGAGTTAAAAACGAAGTCTTCTACTCACTCAAATTAAGGCCAAGTAAAACCGCTTTGAGAAGTTCTGCTTTGGTTTCCAAATGAGTGGTTTCTAAAATGGTTTGTTTGGTTTTAAAATCAAAATAAATAAGTGAGGCGATAAAATCCACCGGATAGGGATGGACTAAAATTTGATTCATTTTCAAAATTAAATCTTCTTCGGCACCTTCAGCAAGTAAGATCCGTTTGGTGAGAACAAGTAACTCTTCTATTTTTTCTTTTAATGTTTCCGAAACATTTTTATTTCTTTGGTGTTCCCTACGGACAATTTGTGCAATATAAAACGGCTCTGTGGAATCCAAACTAACAATCTCAGCCGTCCCAATCCCTTCTAAAATGATATTGGATCTCCCATCAGGTAAGGATTCTTTTTGGATGATATGCCCATACCCCACAACTTCTGGGATGGGAGGGAGTCCCGCACCAATCCAATTTTTCGGGTAGGGAGCCATTCCCAATTCCCCACCATTTTCCATACAAAAGTCGAGCATCATCCGGTATCTGGGTTCGAAGATATGGAGAGGCAAAAACATTCCCGGAAACAGAAATACATCTGGCAAAGGAAAGAGAGGTAAGGGGAAGGTTGACACAGAGAAAGGTTTTAGATTCTCTGTTTAGTTGTAAACCAATTCAAGGATCTGGCTTTGTTGAAAATAAAGAAAACTTCACTCCGTAAATCATTTGAGGATTTAGGCAAAATCAAAGTGCTTGTGATCGGAGATTTGATTTTGGATGAGTATTTGATTGGTTCTGTGGAACGAATTTCCCCAGAAGCACCAGTTCCAGTCGTTTGGGTTCGCAACGAAAAACAATCCTTAGGTGGATCGGGCAATGTCGTTCAAAACTTATCTTCCATTGGAGTTTCGGGTGTTGTGTTTGGAAGGATTGGAGAGGACAAAGCAGGAGAATCTTTGGAAGGACTACTCCGTTCCCATTCCGTTGCAGAAAACGATTTAGTATTATTAAAATCCAAAACTTTACCTACCATTTTAAAAACAAGGATCATTGCCACCCACCAACAGATTTGCCGGGTAGACCGGGAGGAAGTGGTTCCTCTCACCAAAGAAGAAGAAAGTTCCGTTCTCAATCAATTGGAGATAAAACTAAAAGAATGTTCTGCTGTGATTTTATCAGATTATGATAAAGGTTATCTCACACCTTCTTTGATTCAATCGGTGATTCGACTTTGTAACCGAGAAAATAAAATTGTGACGGTGGACCCACAAGTCAGTCATTTTTTCCTATACCAAAATATTCATATTATGACACCCAACCACCATGAAGCAGGGAAGGCATTGGGTAGAAAACTAATTAGTGATTCTGAAATTGAATCTGCTTGTCGAGAAATTTCAGAAAAACTCACACCCGAAGCCATGATGATCACTCGAGGGGAAAAAGGGATGTCTATTTTTGAGAGAAAAACGGACTCCTTTTATCATATCCCCACTGTTGCCAGAGAAGTATTTGATGTGACAGGTGCGGGAGATACAGTCATTACCACTTACACTGCCTTTGTGGCTACCGGAATGTCCATCGCTGATGCAGCTCTTATATCCAATGTGAGTGCAGGGATCGTTGTTGGTAAGTTAGGTGCTGCCACCGTCACACAACCGGAAATTGAAGAAGCTTTGCAAACACTAGGTTATTTGGATGTAAACCAATGAGTTTTTATGATACATTAAATTCAAAAATTGTTTCTTTCGATCAAATTGAATCCAAAAGAAAGGCTTTGGAAGGGAAACGAATTGTATTTACCAATGGGTGTTTTGATATTTTGCACCCAGGCCATGTGAGTTACTTAGCCCAAGCAAGGGATTTGGGGGATTTGTTGTGGATTGGGGTCAATGAAGATGCAAGTGTTAGGCGACTTAAAGGAGAATCAAGACCCGTCAATTCTTGCGAAGATAGAATGTTTGTACTTGCAGGACTCTCTTCGGTTGATTTTGTTTCTTCTTTTGCAGAAGATACGCCACTTGAAATTTTGAAAAAAGTAAAACCATCTATCCATTCCAAGGGTGGGGACTACCAAGTGGAAACCCTTCCGGAATACCAAATTTTAAAAGAGATGGGAGCGGATATTCAAATTTTGCCTTTTGTCTCAGGAAAATCCACAACCAAGATTTTAGAAAAAGCCAAATCTCCTTCCTAAACGTATTGATTTTGGACCCAAATCTCGCCACTCTGTAAAAAACATTCTTTTTTGAGGTCCATTTTGTCCAAGACCAGATATATTTTTATTACCGGTGGCGTTTCCTCTTCTTTAGGAAAAGGGGTTACCGTTGCAGCTCTCGGTTGTTTGTTAGAAGCCAGGGGTTATACCGTCTCTTTACAAAAAATGGATCCCTATATCAACATTGACCCAGGTACGATGAGTCCGTACCAACATGGGGAAGTGTATGTGACGGAAGACGGAGCAGAAACAGATTTAGATTTAGGATATTACGAAAGATTTACAAAATCTAAATTTTCTAGAAAAAATTCCGTATCCACAGGCCAAATTTATCATGCGGTGATTGAAAGGGAAAGAAAAGGTGATTACTTAGGAAGAACCGTACAGGTTGTACCACATATCACTAATGAAATTCGAAACCGAATTTATAACTTAACACGAGACCAAGAAACGGATTTTGTAATTGTGGAAATTGGAGGAACGGTTGGTGACATTGAATCTGTTCCTTTTCTAGAAGCCATCAGGCAAATGCGTTATGAACATGGTGCAAGCCAAGTATTGTTTTTGCATTTAACTCTTGTTCCGACCATTACGGCAGCGGGCGAAGCAAAAACGAAACCAACACAACACTCGGTAAAAGAACTTCTAGCTCTTGGAATCCAACCAGACATTTTGATTTGCCGTATCAATAAACCAATGTCCAAAGAGATGAAAAATAAAATTTCTCTCTTTTGTAACGTAAAAGAACAAAATGTAATCTCTGCAGTTGATATTGATACTTCGATTTATGAAATTCCTCTTATGTATCGGGAAGATAAATTAGATGAAGTGGTTTTAAACGCACTTGGTATGGATCTCCGTAAACTAAATTTTTCCCAGTGGGAAAATATGGTCAAAAAGATTCGAAATACAAAAAAGACCGTAAAAGTAGCGTTAATTGGAAAGTATATTTCCTTACAAGATGCCTATCGTTCTGTTTATGAATCTCTTGCTCATGGTGGGATTGCCAATGACGTAGAAGTAAACGTTGTTAAAATCAATCCAGAAGATATTGATTCTAAAAATATCAAAGAACTCCTCAAAGGTGTTCATGGAGTTTTGGTTCCTGGTGGATTTGGGGAACGTGGGATTGAAGGAAAAATTGCTGCAATTCATTATGCAAGAACCAAACAAATTCCTTTTTTCGGAATTTGTTTAGGGATGCAGTGCGCCGTGATTGAATTTGCGAGAAATGTTCTTGGTTTCAAAGATGCAAACTCTACAGAATTTAAACCCAATGTAGAATACCCTGTGATTTCAATGATTGAAGAACAAAAAGAAATCGAACGAATGGGCGGAACCATGCGTCTTGGCGCATACCCTTGTATTGTCAAAAAGGGAAGTCTTGCTTATTCGGAATACAAAGCAGAACGTATTTCCGAACGACACAGACATCGCTTCGAATTCACTTTGCGTTATAAAGATGATTTTGAGAAAAAAGGAATGAATTTGGCTGGCTTTTCGCCTGATGGAAGTTTGGCGGAAATTGTAGAAGTGGCCAACCATCCTTGGTTTGTTGGTGTTCAGTTCCATCCAGAATTTCAATCCAAACCGACTGACCCACATCCACTATTTGCTGGGTTCATTCGAGCAGCATCCAAATTAGCTAAAAAAACGGAGGATTAAGATGTACGATTTAATTGAAGAAAGAGAATTTTTCGGTAAAAAAATCGGGGGTCGAAATCCCTTTTTCCTCATTTCCGGACCATGTGTGATGGAAAACAAAGACTTACTCGACAGAGTTTGTGGCGAGATGAAAGCCATTTGCGATGACTTGGGGATTGTTTATATTTTTAAATCTTCCTTTGATAAAGCCAACAGGTCTTCTATTAATTCTTACAGGGGACCTGGTTTGGAAGAAGGAAGAAAACTTCTAGATTTTATCAAAAACAAATACAATGTTCCTGTGCTCACAGACATTCATGAAACCATCCAAGTAGATCCATTAAAAGACACGGTTGATATTTTTCAAATTCCAGCTTTCCTTAGCCGCCAAACTGATCTCATTGCAAAGGCAGCGGAAACGGGAAAATGGGTGAATGTAAAAAAAGGCCAGTTTATGGCACCGGATGACACCCGTCATATCAAAACAAAAATCCAAGAATCAGGATCTGAAAGGTATATGGTAACCGAAAGGGGAGCTAGTTTCGGATACGGAAATCTAGTGTTTGACTTACGTGGAATTCCAATGATGCACAAACATGGAATTCCGATTGTATTTGATGCCACTCATTCCGCACAACTTCCGGGGGCTGCAGGGAATATCACTGGTGGGGTTCGTGAATTCATCCCTCATATGGTGCGTGGTGCCGTATCTGTTGGTGTGGAAGGACTTTTTATGGAAGTCCATCCTGATCCAGAGAAGGCACTTTCTGATGCCACCACTCAGTTTCCACTAGCAAAGGCAAAAAATCTTTTAACACAACTTCTCGAACTCGATCGTTTGGTTAAAACCAAGTTTTTAGAGGCCTAAAGCAACTTCTATGATGCGCAGGATGATGATTTCCATTTTTCTTTTGGCAATGATCAATTGCAAAGATAAGGAATACCTTCGCATCGAAGTGGAAAGAGAATCGGGTTCCATGGTTTCAATGCGTCATTTTTCTCGTTCCTCTTATAAAGATTCTGGGGAATTGGAATGGAAACTAAAAGGAGAAGAGTCTTATATTTTTCCAAAAGAAAATAAAACCATCATTTACGGTTTCGAATTCAAACAGTATGAAAAGGGAAATGCCACTTCTGCAATGACTGGAGAGCGCGGTGAGATCAATCATTCAACAAAAACAGTGCTCTTAAGTGGAAAGGTGAGACTCAAAACCAATGATGGGAAATTTATAGAATCAGAATCCTTAACTTACAATTTGGATGAAAAAACTTTATCTTCAGAAGAAGACGTTTTGGTATATTCCGATGGGACAACCATTCGAGGAAAGGGACTTCGTGCAGACAAAGGACTGAATAAATTTACCATCATCCAACCCAAAGCAGTGACTGTGGGTGGGAGTAACCCGCTGAAGGAAAAACAATGAAAAAGATAATTCTAATTTTCTGTTTTTCTATTTCTATGCTTTCTGCAAATCCTTCGCCAATACCTGTGTTATACGGATCAGAAGATCTTCTGAAAAAAGAAGATTCATTCCTTTCTCCAGATAAGAAAAAAGATAAGAAGGACAAGATCCCAGTCATTTGGGGAGGGAGCAGTCTAACTCAGGAAGAAAGAACCATCAATGGAATACCCATGAAGGTTTTTATTCTAGGTGGTGGTGCTTATATTATGCATAAAACCATCAAACTGAGTGCTCGTGAAATTGAAATCATTGGAGAAGATGCTCTCATCGGGAATTTAAAAGGTCAGGTGGTTGTGGAAGACTTTCAAAATGGAGTCACGTTGACAGCTACCAAAGGGATTTATAATAAAATAGGCGGAACGGTAAGTTTAGAAAACAATCCCGTGCTTGTGCAGAAAAAAGATGGGAAGGTCGTTAAAATCCAATGCCAATCCATAGTTCGTTATTTAGAAGAAGCCAAAACAAATTTAGCAGGTAAGGTAGTGGTGACTTCGGATGAATTCCAAGTTTTTGGTGAAGATGCTGTATTTTCCGAAAAAGAAGATCGGATTGATTTGGCTGGGGAACCATTCCTCTTTTCAGAAAATCGTTTTTTAATTGGCCAAACTCTTTCTTATTTTGTGAAAGAAGGAAACATTCAATTGGATGGAGATGCAACCATCTACCAAGTATCTTATGAAAATAAAAAAGACAAAGAAAAAGATACGACAACAAAAGAACGCGTTGTCACTTTGTTTACCGGAAAAACTTTAACTCACAAAAATAAAGGCAAAGATACTCTAACTTCTATGAGTGGAGATGCCTTTATGTATCGGAAAAATTCTGAGTTTAAAGCCAATCTTTTAGAAAGTCGTCGAAACAATAAAGATATCAAAGCCACAGGAAACGTCAGTTATTTAGATCGCGAAAACGCTTATCGTATGGAAGGTGGATTCTTATCCTATGATAAAGAGAAAGGATATTCCTATCTAACAGAAAACCCCCAAATTATTTTTTTGGACAAAAAAGAATTAAAAGAACGGGGAAAATTAACCGCTGTATTTTTGGAAAGGTTTGATGAGCGGTTTGAAACAGTGGCAAGAGGCAATGTGGAAGTAGAAACACAAACCGCCACCGCCACTGGAGAATATGCAACGTATTTTGAAAAACGGGATGAACTGGTTCTAGAAGGAAATCCGACTCTGGTAAAGGACAATACAAAGGTCTCTGCAGGAAAGATCATTCTCTTTCCTAAATCGGACAAAGCCTATCTGACAGATGGGCTGAAGGTAATACCGAATGGCGAAAAAAAGTAAAACTCAAACACAAACGCAGAAACAAGAGATTGATCCGAATGTAAAAACATTCCGGATGGAAAATCTTGTTAAAATATATAACAAACGAAAAGTAGTTGATGGCGTAAGTTTTTATATTCGAAAAGGGGAAATTGTTGGACTTCTTGGTCCCAATGGTGCCGGAAAAACTACAAGCTTCTATATGAGTGTTGGTTTTGTCACACCAGATGAAGGCCATGTTTTTATAGATAATGAAGACCTAACAAAAGCTCCCATGCATATAAGAGCCAGAATGGGTGTTGGTTATTTGGCACAAGAAGCAAGTATTTTTCGTAAATTAACCGTTGCTGAAAACTTAGAAGCCATTTTGGAAACGATGAATCTTCCAGGGGATGAAATCATTCGTCGTCGGGATGAACTCCTAATGGAGTTACAGATCATGCGAGTGGCTAACCAAAAAGGGTACACTTTGTCCGGTGGTGAAAGAAGGCGTTGTGAAATTGCACGGGCCCTCGTGACGAATCCCGATTTTATACTTTTGGATGAACCATTTGCGGGTGTGGATCCGATTGCGGTGAAAGACATCCAAAATGTCATTCAATCCTTAAAGGAACGTGGTCTTGGAATTTTAATCACCGACCATAACGTTAGAGAAACGCTAAAAATTACGGACAGAGCCTACATCATGTATAGTGGTCGAATTCTCATTTCCGGAACAGCCGATGACCTCATCAATGATCCAGAAACCAGACGAATTTATTTGGGTGAGGATTTTAAACTATAAATGAAACTCGGGGCTTCACTTTCACAACGCCAAACGCAGAAATTGGTGATGACCCAAGACTTACGCCAGTCCATTGAATTGTTATCTTTATCTACTTTAGAACTTTCTGATAAAATCCAAAATGAACTTTTGGAAAATCCATTGTTAGATGAAGTCGGGGTGGATGAAAAAACCAAAATGCCGGAACTCTTTTCTATCGATGAAGTAAAACGATTAGAAAAATTAAATCATGAAAAAAGTACCGATGTCAATTGGCAAGATTCTTATTCTTTAGAAGGCCCACGTTCTTATGATACAGAAGCTAGTGATAGAAATCAAAAATACATCGAATCCTCTACTCGTGGAGAAACATTAGAAGAACATCTATTAAATCAATTAAGGCTTATCAAACTTACCAAATTAGAATTTGAGATTGGCGAAGTGCTGATCAGTATGATTGACGATAAGGGCTTTATCACCGATGATTTGGCTATTGTTTCAAAAGAAATGGGATACCCTGAAACAAAAGTTCGACGGGTATTACAAGTTATCAATGAACTGGATCCCATCGGGATTGGCGCGAAGGATATGCAAGAGACCCTCCTCATCCAGGGAAAAATTCTTTTTCCTGATAATATCCTTTTGCACCAATTGATTGGGGAGTTTTTATCTGATCTAGAAAAAGTTGATTATAAAAAAATTGCAAAAAACCTTAAAATTACGGAAGAAGAGATCCTAATTTTAGCAAGGTTAATCAAAAAACTAGAACCATACCCTGCCACAACATACCAGGGAAGAAAAATTGATTATGTAGTTGCTGATGTAGTTGTCAAAGCGGTTGGAAATGAGTTTAATATATTCATTAACGATGAGTGGTTACCAAAACTTTCGATCCAAGAAGAATACAAAGAACTTTTAAATCATAAACTGCCTCCTAAAGAAAAGGAATATTTTCAAACAAAATATAGCTCAGCACAGTGGCTCATCCGATCCATCCAACAAAGAAGACAGACCTTACAACGTGTGGTGAGTTGTATTATTGATTTTCAGGTAGATTTTTTTCGAGGTGGGATCGGGTTTATCAAACCACTTACCTTAAAGGAAGTAGCAGAAAAACTCAATTTACACGAATCTACAATTTCTCGCATAACAACAAATAAATATATCCAAACCACTTGGGGGATTTTTGAACTCAAATGGTTTTTCTCCTCTGGGGTGAAGTCTGCAGAAGGTGGAAAGGAAAGTTCCAAAAAAATTCATGAAATCATTCGTAATTTGGTAAAAGATGAGGATGAAAACAATCCTTTGTCTGACCAAGATATCGTTGAACTCATGGAGAAAAAAGGAATTGAAATTGCTCGTCGAACAGTTGCAAAGTATAGAAAGGTCTTAAGAATCCTTCCTTCTAACGAAAGAAAAAGGATCAGTTCTTTAAAGGGGTAATCCAATGCCAGTTCCAGGGATCACTGTTGATACAATTCTTAGAGATCATGAAGACCTTCAATTGGTTTTAGTGACTGGTGAAGCTGGGCTTTCCAATCGGATCAATAATGCTGAAATCAATCGCCCTGGACTTTCTCTTACTGGATTTTTTGATTTTTTTGCTAATGATCGTATTCAAATTTTAGGCAAAGGAGAATGGGCCTATCTCAATTCTCTTGCTGAAGATAAACTCCACGAAATTACAGAGAAGTTTTTTGAATTTCATTTGAATTGTATCATTTATACGCATGGTAATGAACCACAAGTTCCGTTTGTAGAAAGAGCAAAGGCCAAAGGGATTCCTCTTTTTAAAACAGAAATTGCCACTCACAGGTTCATCACACTGATATCCCAAATTTTAGATCGGGCTCTTGCACCCCGTACGATGCGTCATGGTGTTCTCATTGAAGTATTTGGAATCGGGACTTTGCTTACAGGTCGCTCTGGAGTAGGAAAAAGTGAAACTGCTTTGGAACTAATTGAAAGAGGTCACAGACTTGTTGCGGACGATATGGTAGAGATTCGTCGCCTAAGTGAAAGTTATCTGATAGGATCTTGTTCTGATTTACTGCGTCACCATATGGAAATTCGGGGCCTGGGGATTTTGAACATCAAAGATTTGTTTGGTGTCGGATCTGTCAGAGACCATAAACTCATTGAACTCATTATCAATTTAAAAGAATGGGAAGAACAAACTTCCGGTGAATACGAAAGGACCGGAATCGAACAAAGTATGGAAGAGATCCTTGGTGTTTCTGTCCCGTACATTGAAATTCCAGTCAAACCAGGCCGAAATATCCCTATCATTGTCGAAACGGCAGCCATGAACCAACGTTTGCGTAAAATGGGGAAAAATAGTGCTAAAGAATTTTCTAATAAACTAAATACTTATATTCAACAGAATTCAATTGAAACAAATCCAATTAAAGATTAGAGAAGATAGTTCGGGACTTCATGCAAGGCCAGCCTCTTTGTTTGTAAAGATGGCTGCAAGTTTCCCTTGTGAAATTTTTGTCATTAAAGATGACATTGAAGTCAATGGGAAATCCATTATGGGTCTTATGATGTTAGCTCTTGGACCCGGGTCTATATTTTTTGTCAAAGCAGATGGAAAAGGAGAAGAGGAGGCACTTCTTGCTTTAGAAGCTTTGGTTGGTCGAAATTTTGAAGCCAATGCCAATTAGATTCTTTAAAATACTACCAAGATTATCCGATGAAAATCGGTATTATCTTCGCGATATTTTTATCTTTTTTCTGACCATAGTTGTTTCCGTAGTTTTTTCAGAGTTTGTTTTTTTTCGCCAGGAAGAAGACATTTCTTTTTTTTCCAAGTTGGATACTTATGTATTCATCCTAATTCCATTTTTTGTACTTTCACTAATCCTTAGTTATGTTTATCGCAATCGACGTAATAGAGAGACTGGGAAAATTAGAAGCTCCATCCGTTACCGACTAACACTTGCTTTTCTATTTGTTGCCCTAATCCCATCATTGCCTATATTTATTCTTTCTTCCAATTTGACGGGTAGGTTGATTGAAGGGTTTTATCGTGTTGATATTTCCAATGCCCTCAGATCTGCCAATTTGATCATCCAAAATGAGGAAAAAGAAATTGAGACAGAATTTATAAGCAAAGTAGGTATTTTGCGTTCTAGGCTGAAAGGGATAAAACCGGACGGATACTCTGTATTCCAAAAAAGCATACAAAACGGATTGTTTGAGAAAAATGAGTATTATTTAGGTTTTGTTGAATCAGGAAAACTCGGTTTTGAATCTAGAGGTTTGTTTCGTAATTTCAAAGGATTGGAATTTGTAGAATCAAAACAAAACGGAATCTTTGTGAGTCGGTTGTATTTAAGTGATCGTTCTTATATCCTTTGTAAATTTTTTCTGGGACAAGGAATGGAAGTTTATGTTGGACAAAGAATCCACAAGGGTTTGGAATCAGATGTTCAGAATATTGTCAATGCAACTTCTACCTATGAAAAGGTAAGTTTGTGGAAAGAAAAAATTCCTTTTAGCGTTCGGATCACCATTGCTTCTTTTTCATTTGCAATGTTTCTAATTGCCATTTTGTTTTCCTTTTTATTTGCAAGACGTATCTCTCGGCCCATCATTCATTTGGCAAATGCTACAAAAAAAGTTTCGTTAGGTGAATCTGATATTCGTTTAGAAAAAACTGAAGAAGGGGAGATGGGAATTCTGATTGATAGTTTCAATCAAATGGTTAGTGACTTAAATGCAAAGTCAGAAGAACTTATGCATACCCAAAGGATTGCTGCGTGGAAAGAAGTTGCGCAAAGGATGGCCCATGAAATCAAAAATCCGCTCACTCCTATTCAACTTTCTGCACAAAGGATCCAAAGAAAATTTCAGAATCCAAAATCAGAAAATTTAGAATCAGTTATTTTTGATGCGACAGATACAATCATTGGTCAAGTGCGCGTTCTCGAACATCTTGTCAAAGAATTTAGCGAATTTGCAAGAATGCCTGTTCCTGTACTTATTAATCAAAAACTAAATCCCATTTTGGAAGAGGCAGTTGCCCTTTTCAAAGACACTACCGATATTGAATTTGAATTAAAATTAGCTGAAAATCTTCCTGAAGTATTTCTCGACAAACGATTGTTCCTTGGTGTCATCAATAACTTAATTAAAAATGCTGTTGAGGCCATTCAATCCGCAGAAAATCCCAAAGAGGAAATGGATATTTTAAGTCTGAAACGGAAAAAAATTCGAATCATGTCAAAATTACAAAAGAAAGCACTTCGCAAATCCATTGTGATTGAAATTGATGATTCGGGACCCGGTCTAAAACAGGAATGGAAAGAAAAGATATTTGAACCTTATTTTTCTACAAAAGAAAACCATGGATCAGGGATTGGCCTTGCCATAGTTCAAAAAACTATTATTGACCACCACGGACACATTGTTGTCGAAGATTCTAAGTTAGGTGGTTGTAAGTTTAGAATCGAACTTCCTTTGGATAGTCACTGATGCAAAAATTGATATATATACTTGATGATGAAAAAGAAATCAGAAAATCCCTGCGGGTGATTTTAGAAGACGAAGATTATTCAGTGGAAGATTTTGCTAATGGAAAATCTCTACTCAAAGCTTTATCTAAAGAAAGGCCATCGCTGGTTCTATTGGATGTTTGGGTTGGAAAGGAAGATGGACTTTCTATATTAGATGAATGCAAAAAATTATATTCCAGTTTGCCGATTGTGATGATTTCGGGACACGGAACCATTGAACTTGCAGTGAATGCTACTAAAAAAGGTGCCGTTGATTTTTTGGAAAAACCACTCTCCATCGAAAAGGTCATCCAAACCATTGAGTCTGCTTTAGAAAAAACCAAAGACCATGCGATTCCCGAATTTCAACTCGAGGTAGACGAAATTTTAGGAGAATCTGCTCCCATCAAACGTGTTAAGTTTGCTATCTTTCAGGCGGCGCAAACCAATGCTCGTGTTTTTATTTCTGGCGAAAACGGAACAGGGAAAGAACTGACAGCAAGGGCCATCCACCAAAATTCCAAAAGAAAAAACGAACCATATATTGAATTCAATTGTGCCTCAGTTCCTGAAGAAACCTTAGAACAAGAGTTATTTGGTTCTGAAATACAAGGAAAGCATTCAGTTCCAGAAATCAAAATCGGAAAATGGGAAGCTGCTGGGAATGGAACTTTGTTTTTAGATGAAGTTTGTGATTTACCACTTTCCATTCAATCCAAAGTTCTAAAGGTAATCCTTGAACAAAAATTAGAACGTATGGGTGGAAAGGAATTTGTTCCCGTCGATGTTCGAATCATTGCTGCCACCAACTCCAATGTGGAAGAGGCCATCAGGGAGGGACGATTTCGAGAAGATTTATACTATGCATTGAGTGTCATTCCATTGGAATTACCTCCGTTACGAGAAAGAAATTTGGATATCCCTTTACTTGCGGAATTTTATCTGAATAAATCCATTTCTGAAAATAAACTTTCTCCAAAAACCATTGACAGAGAGGGTCTTGATGCCCTCACCACTCATTTTTGGCCAGGGAATGTAAGAGAACTTGGAAATATTTTGGAACGTTTGAGTATTCTGGTTCCAGGGGATACCATCCGAGCCAAAGATGTAAAGGAAGCCCTCCACGGATTTAAAAAAGCAAATGAAATGGTGGCTCGTGGGGATTTAAAACATGCCAAAGAAGAGTTCGAAAGACAATACATCATCAAAACCTTACAAATATGTGAAGGGAATGTGACAAGAACTTCTAAGGCTTTGGGAATTGAAAGAACACATTTGTATCGGAAATTACGCTCCCTAAATATTTCTGTTGAACAGTTGAACGAAGGTTAGTATGGATCAAAAATCAATTTTAGAACGTTTTACTGACATTCTTAAAGAAACTAAATTTTTAATCCAGAACAAATCGGTTTCTGTTTATCAGTTCCAAGAGGAACAAGATCCAAATGATTTTGTTTTCCCTTGGAAATCTAAAGTTCCTGAGTCCATTGAAATCCAGAAAAAACAACAAAAAGAGAACCAAAGGAAAAACAAGGATCTAGTTAATTTTTCTTGTACACTTTGCCAAGGAAAACTCAGCGGAGTTCGGCAGTTTTTACATAAAGGAAGAAAACCTGTTTTGGTCCTTCATTATTCTGGGGCCACAAGTCCAAAAGAAAAACCATTTACAAAAACAAAACCAAACCAAATATTTAAAGACAAACTAACGGAAAGTAGCTGGGGAGAACTCATCCAAAAAGTATTTGGTTTTTCCTTTGAGGAATTTTATTACCAAGAATATCCGGCTTGTAATTTTTCGAATACCGATTCAAAGGAAAACGATTGGCAAACCAGAGTGGAAAATTGCAAATTTCATGTAAAAGATACTGTCGAAGAATATGGGATCAAATCCATCGTGATTTTGGGTTCATCCGCTAAATTATTGTTTGGTGCAGAGAAAGCAAAAGAATTTCTTGGAAAACAAACCCAGTGGGATTTGTCTGGACTCTCGATTCCCATTGTCACGACAAGGTCTCCGGAAGCCCTTGTGTTCCTTGGTGAAAAGGCTAAAAAAACGGATTCAGAAAGTAACCTTTTCCAATACGGGAAAGAAAAACAAGAATTGGAAGAAAGTTTTATCTCTCATCTATCTCTTTTAAAACCTTATCTCTAGTATGATCCAATTTGCGGAAGTTGCTCTCAACCTATCTTGGGAAAGTAGAACCTTAACCTATGAAATTCCCGAGGACATTCCAAACTTAGTAAGAGGTGTTCGTGTTCTCGTTCCACTGAATGGAAAGGAATGGGAAGGGGTTGTGATCGAGATTCATTCGAATGAACCAAATTATGAAACTCTATCCATTCTAAAGAATTTGGATTCGGAACCAGTCCTAACGGAAGACCAATTGGATCTTGCCGAGTGGATGGCAGAAAATTATCTTTCTTCTCTTGGGGAAGCTTTGTTTCTTATGGTCCCCAAAGGAAAAAAAAGAAAACAGGAAAAACAATCTCCCGTTCAAATTCAGTTGGATCGATTACTTCCTTTAAATTCTGCACAAAAAAAAGCATTCGATGAAATAAAGGCGAATGGAAATTTCAACACACATTTGTTATATGGAGTTACGGGAAGTGGAAAAACAGAAGTTTATCTCCACCTCATGGCTGAGGTTCTTTCCAAACCCAAAGGATCAGTGATTTTTCTTGTTCCTGAAATTTCACTCACTTACCCGACCATTACAAGGATTGAACGGATCTTTCCTGGACAAGTGGCGGTTTTACATTCTCATCTCAGAACCTCAGAAAAATTCCAAAACTATTTGGATTTAAAGGAAGGAAAAAAACGGATTTGTATCGGAACTCGTTCCGCTGTTTTTGCTCCTTTGTCTGACATTGCCCTCATTATTTTAGATGAAGAACATGATGGTTCGTACAAAGAACATGGCTCACCTCGTTACCATGCACGCCAAGTGGCATTACAAAGAATCTTAAAAACCAACGGTAAATTATTATTAGGTTCTGCCACTCCAAGTTTAGAAATTTTTTACTTAGCAAAAGCAGGCCAAATTGGATATTCTGAATTAAAGGAAAGGGCAAATCCAGAGGCTTCTCTTCCTGCAGTGGAAATCACAGAGAAAAAGGAAGATAGTGAACTTTTATCAGGGGATTTACAATTTAAAATTGCAGACCGATTGAAAAAGGAAGAACAAACCATCATCCTTTTGAATCGCAGAGGGTATAATCCTTTTATTTATTCCACAACCACCAAAGAATTCATCCATTGTCCAAAATGTACGGCAACACTTTGTTATCATTCGGATAAAACGGTAAGGTGTCATCTTTGCGGGTATAAATCGACCTTACAAAATTTAAAACAGACTCACGGTGAGGAACTGGATTTATTTGGTGCTGGGACTCAAAAATTAGAAGAGTATTTACTTTCCCATTTTCCCAAAGCCCGGATTGAAAGATTGGACCAAGACAGTTCCAAAAATAAAGAACTCACCCGCGATGTTCTCGAAAAGTTAGGCGAAGGAAATTTAGACATCCTTACGGGAACCCAAATGATCGCCAAAGGACTTGATTATGCAAACGTCACTCTTGTCGGAATTTTAAATGCCAATCATGGGTTGGGAGTTCCTGACTTTCGCAGTAGCGAAAGAACCTATTCTCTGATTTCACAGGTGGCAGGTCGTGCTGGTCGGGGTGAAAAAAAAGGGGAAGTCCTCATCCAATCGAATGATCCTGAACATCCAGTCCTTAAGATGGCGATGGAACAAAACTATCCTGCTTTTTTTGAATGGGAACTAACGTTTAGAAGGGATTTGTTTTATCCGCCTTTTTCTCGTTTGGCGAGACTTGTTTTCAGATCAAAGTATGAGGAAATAGCAAATAAACAATCTGTTGTTTATGCGGAAACTTTAAAAGAAAATATGGATGCATCCATTACTCTTCTTGGCCCAAGCCAATGTCCTTTTTACAAAATCGATAATAACTTTCGCTATCATATTTTGTTAAAATCAAAATCCATCACTAACTTACGAAATCTTTTACGTGAAACCAAAAATAAATTTAAAGTCGATTCCAAATGTTATATTGAATATGATTTGGATCCTTTAGAACTTGTTTAATAGGAATAATTTATGAAACTTTCAATTGGATACTTTGGATCCCCGGAACATTCCAAAGAATTACTTTCTATCTTACTCGAAGCAGGAATCACCATCGACTTTGTTGTGACCAATATTGACAAACCTGTGGGAAGAAAACAAATCATCACTCCCACACCAGTAAAGGAATTTGCTGTGTCGAAGGGAATCCCTGTCATCCAATCTCCGAAACTCCGAACCGATGAAGAAGCTCAAAAAAAAATCTTATCTTACGGTTCTCCTGTTCACATCGTTTATGCTTATGGATCGATCGTTCCCGATAATGTATTCAAAGATCCCAAATTCGGTAGCATCAACTTACACGGAAGTTTGCTCCCCAAATACCGCGGAGCCTCTCCCGTCCAAAGTTTCCTCCTCAGTGGAGAAGAAAACTCTGGGTTTACCATTCAGTTTTTAGCCAAGGAAGTAGATTCGGGAGATATCATTTCCCAAAAATCTTGGAAGGTGGAAACCACAGAAACCACAGCCTCTTTCTTGCAATCCATCACGAGAGAAGGGGGAGAAGAACTTATCCGTCTCCTTAAGGAATTAGAATCCACAGGTAGCGTTTGGACCTCGAAGCCACAAAATGCTACCGAGGCCACACATTGCAAAAAAATAACAGCCAGTGACCGTCCCATCCAATGGTCGGAATCTGCCAAAAACATCCACAACCGAATCCGTGCCCTGTATCCTGATCCTTTGGCTGTGACCGAATTTCGGGAAAAAAAACTCATCCTGATCTCTTCGTTTCTGCCCAGTACCGAAGAGGAACCGGTTCCGATACCGGAAGGTCTCAGCCCTGGTTCCTTTTTTCTATACCAGAAAAAAAGGCTTTTCTGCCTCTGTGGAGACGGAAACCTGCTTGGTATAGACACCTTACAACCCGAAGGGAAAAAACCCATGAAAGGATTTGAGTTTTTCAATGGGGCTCGGGTTTTAGCCGGAGAATCATTTACGTGAAAGAAAAGTTTCTAAAAATACTACCTTACAGTGGTTATGTTCTATTTGTTGGTTTAGGGCTCCTTGTTTTTTTTGTCGCAGCCTTCCTTGTGGTCGTGGTTCGAACCAAAGAAGAACAAAAGGTAATGATGCCTTATGTGATTGGCAAAAACTACATAGAGGTTCATAACGAATTACAAAGACTCCAACTCAAAGTCCGTTTAGAAACCCAAAGGATTCCTGAAAAAACAGATGGGATCATTCTTGCTCAATCCATTGATCCCGGTAAGGAAGTGGAAGCTGGATCTAAACTTTATCTTACTGTTAACATTGGATTTGATCGGGTCACCATTCCCGATGTCAAAGGACAGGATCTAAAACGTGCCAAAGCCATTTTAGAAAAGGTACTTTCTGGGGAAGTGTATGTTCCTTTACAAATTGGTGGAATCACATATGTGCCTGCTGTGGGTGATGAACCTGCTGACACCATCATTGACCAAATCCCTGGGCCTGGAAAAGAAACTCATTCCGGTGAAAAAATTTACCTACTCGTAACAGAACCAAATACAGAAAAAAAATCCAACCAATCGGCAAATGAACCTTTGGATTCCACAAAATTTGTAGGAACTCCTGTTCCCTTTGTTGTCGATTTTTTACAAAGAAAAAAAATTCCTTATCTTTTAAAAGAAGCCACCAAACCAGAGTTTCGTGATTCACATGGACTCACATCTTCGTTTGAATTAAAACCGACTGGCGCGGAATTGGGTGCTTACTATTTAAAACCCTCAGAATCACTTGTCCAAGATTATGAATTTTTGGAATATGAAGTGGATGATGATGATCTGTACTCAGCCAAACTTAGTTATACAAAACCTGGGGAAGATACAGAAATCGAAAAAGAAATCTTAACCGACCAAAAACTAAAAGAAGATGAACCTGTGCGTTTTCTCATCCATCGATCGGGAAATGTAAAACTTACTCTTATCGGCAAAGAAACCGGAGTGGCTAAGGTTTGGAAACTCAAAGGAACTTATTAATATGAAAATTTCTGCATCGATCCTTGCGGCAAAACTGACGGGCCTTTCTCAGGAACTACCCACTTACAAACAGGAAAATATCGACCTCATTCACATCGATGTGATGGATGGAAACTTTGTACCTCAAATTTCCTTTGGAGAAGCTTTTACCAAAGAAGTTAAGTCCCATACCCAAATCCCACTCGATGTACATTTAATGGTGAGTAATCCCGAACTCCATGTTCCTAAATACTTTGACCTCAATCCTTATTGTATTACTTTCCATATTGAAACCACGAACTTCTCTGTGAGACTGGCAGAAGAAATTCGGAAAGCAGGAATCAAAGTGGGAGTGTCTCTGAATCCCCAAACTCCTCCGGAATCCATCTCTCAAATCCTTCCATATTTGGACCTTGTTTTACTCATGACGGTCGATCCTGGATTTTATGGACAATCCTTTGTTAAATCCGGCTTTGAGAAGATCGCCGCAGTTCGCAAACTCACCAAACCTTACAATATTGAATTGGAGGTGGATGGGGGTGTGAACGAATCCAATATGGAGGAGCTTGCAAAACTCGGAGTGGACATCACCGTTGTGGGATCTGGTCTCTATAAAACAGGAGATCCGAACGCACAGGGCAAAAAATTAAAGGAACTCGCTGCAAGTGCTAGAACTCGCTCTTGACAGATCGTCCTTATTTAAAAAACTCGCTATAAAAGGGGTATTTTTCCTTGGTTAAATTAAGATTACAAAGAACGGGAACAAAAGCAGACCCGCACTATCGCATTGTCGCAGCAGACATCCGTGCTCCACGTGACGGAAAGTTCATTGAAGCGATTGGACATTTTCATCCATCTACTTCCTCTGTGAAAAAAGCTACTTTCAACGAAGAAAAAACTCTTTCTTGGTTAAAAAAAGGCGCACAACCAACTGATACAGTTCTTGCTCTTTTGAAAAAAGACGACGTTTGGTCAAAATTCAAAGGTTAATTGATACATGGAATCCTTAGTTCGTTATATCGTTACATCTCTCGTTGACCAACCAGAACAAGTGGCTGTCAACCAAGTCCCCGGAGAGGAAGAAACAGTGATCGAACTTCGGGTAGCAGCAAAAGACCTAGGGAAGGTGATCGGAAAAAACGGAAGGATTGCAAAATCTTTGCGTACTGTTTTACAAGCAGCCGGAACCAAACAAGGCAAAAACTATACTTTAGAAATTGTCGACTAAACCAAGTTTAGTGAAAGTGGGGGTCATCGGATCCTCACATGGAATCAAAGGGTTCATCAAAGTTTTCACCGAAGGTGACACCCTATTATCCGCCAAACCACCGTTTACCTGCACAGTCGAAGACCCACGTGGAAATCAGACTACCATCCAAATCGATGAAATCAAACCTAATGGAAATCATTTCCTAGTCAAACTAAAGGGTTTTGAAACTCCGGAAACCGTCATCAAATACCGTGGATTTTCTTTGTTATGGAAAAGAGAAGATCTTCCCAAACCGACTGAAGGCGAAATTTACACCGAGGATTTAGTGGGACTAGTTGCCATTTCCAAAGAAACAAGTCAATCGCTGCATTATGTTGTGACCCAAGTCATAGACAATCCCGCTCATCCTATTTTAGAACTAAAACCGAAATCAGGGGAAGGCGAAACAGTTCTTATTCCTTTTCTCAATCGGTTTGTCGGCGACTGGAATTTAGAATCCAAAACCTTAGAAATCATTCACTGGGAGCAGTGGATTGAAGTTTAATTTCATCACGCTTTTCCCAGAAAAAATCACCTCCTATTTTGAAACAGGAATTCCAGGTAAGGCTGTGAAACAAGGGGTGGTAGAAATCAATACTGTCCACCTCCGTGACTTTGCAGACAACAAACACCAAAAGGTAGATGACACCATCTATGGCGGGGGACCAGGGATGCTTTTGCAAGTGGGCCCGATTTACCGGGCCTTAGAATCCCTTGGCGAAAATAAAGGGAAGGTCATCCTCCTCAGTCCATCGGGGGAACTTTTCAACCAAACGCTCGCTCGGGAGATTTACGAGTCCTCAGAAACCATTACCTTAATTTCTGGGTATTATGAAGGGGTGGATCATCGTGTCGCGGAGCATTTAATTGACAGGGAAGTGGCCATTGGAAACTATGTTATTTCATCGGGGGATTTAGCTGCTCTCGTTGTTGCCGATTGCCTATCTCGGTTTGTTCCGGGGTTTTTAGGAAAAGAAGAAAGCCTTCTCGAGGAATCGCACAACGAAACGGAAGAATTAGAATACCCCCAGTATACAAAACCCTATGATTTTATGGGTTGGACGGTTCCAGATGTTCTCCTCGGTGGGCATCATGAAGAGATCCGTAAATGGCGGCAGAAAAACCGCAAAACAAGAAATCATTCTTAGAGGAAGCCATGAATCAGATTCTAGAAACAGCACTCGCAGGCGAAGCAAAGAACGAACTTAATTTCGAAATTGGTGATACTGTAAAAGTTCACTACAAAATCGTTGAATCTGGAAAAGAACGAGTTCAGGTTTACGAAGGCATTGTGATCTCCATCGCGAACAAATCTCAAAGCAAAACTTTCACAGTAAGACGAGTGTCTTATGATATCGGAGTGGAAAGAATTTTCCCACTTCATAGCCCACGCATTGCAAAGATTGAACTCGTTCGTAAAGGATCGGTTCGTCGTGCAAAACTTTTCTATCTCCGTGATAAAAAAGGAAAAGCGGGACGTATCAAAGAAAGAAAAGGCGGACAAGCAATTGTTGCCAAAGATAAAAAGAGACAGGATGAGGCTTCTAAAGCCGCTCTTGCACAAGCAAAAGCTGCAGAAGCACCTAGCGCATAATCTCTCTTGAAGCGGCCGTCACTCGGCCGTTCTTTCCTGAATTTCAAATTCCTCACCTGACCTGTTATTCACTCGATGAAGCAGGTCGTGGTACGCTTGCTGGCCCCGTCTCAGTGGGTTGTGTTTCTTTTACCCTCGAAACATTAGAAAAAATCAAAAATGGTGAAATCTTAAAAGGTCTTCGCGACTCCAAAAAAATTCCCGAACCCAAACGAATCGAACTCAGAAAGGAAATCATACAGTATGCTTCCTATTTCCGAGTGAGTTTTGTGAGTGCCAAGTTCATTGATCGGTTTAATATCAACCAAGCTATTTTTTATGGGATGAACCGCTGTTTGCCGACAAACCCACAACCATTCGAAGCAAACAGAACGGCGAATGAAAAATTGCATTTGTCTACTTCTACTCATGAAGAAAAGACAAATCGCAATGAAGACAAATGGTTAAACGGTAGGCCTTATCTTTTGGCAGATGGAAATTATAAACTAAAGATCACAAAACCAATAGAAGGATATTTTTCTCTTCCCAAAGGAGATGATTTGATTCCTTCCATTTCTGCGGCCTCCATCCTTGCCAAAACCTATAGAGACGAATATATGGAAAAAATGGATTTGAAATACCCCGGTTACGGGTTTGCCAAACACAAAGGTTATGGTACAGAAGAACATAGAGAGGCCCTGATAAAACTCGGAATTTCTCCCATCCACAGGTTGAGTTTTTGTAAATTTCTCCGATCTGAGGGAAGTGAGCCCTCTCTTTTTTAATCAGAATTCTATTTCTCCATTTTTCTCTCTGGGCAAACTAACCCACAAGCAAAAGGTAAAAAATTCGCCATTCGAAACCAAAGCATCTAAAGAAGGATCCGTTCCTTCCAAAGGAATGCATTCTTACTCTCTTGGACAAACCAAAAAGATTGCAACGGATCAAAGAACTCTCTTGGCAAACGGACTCGAAAGAGAAGTCCAAACAAATTCTTGGAAAGTTGAAAATCGTTTGCGTTGGACCCAGTGGATGGCGATACAATCGGATTCCAAATCGATGGAGGTTTCTGACTTAAAACCAATTTGGAATTATCTTTTAGGCGAAACTGGATTTTCGGATCTTCTTACTTATATTGATCCTGATGCCAAAGAATCATTACAAATGGTAGTAGAACCAAAAAACAAAGGTTTGGTTCTCTATGTATTTTGGGAATCTGAAATAACAGGTGCAATGGGAATCCAATTCCATTATGATCCAGAAAAAGAAAAACCGATCCTTGTGCAAATCACAAGAGAAAAGCCATTCCAAAACCAAAACTTAAGTCAGTCTTTGGCAAACCTTGTTCGGGACTTTCCCCAAATCCGTTCGGTACAAGTGGAAACTTGGAAGGAAGAAACCATTAACGGAGATTATAGATGAAACAAAAAATGGCAGCACTTGCTTATGATCCGAACTTTCATTCCGCACCAAAACTTGTGGCAAAGGCAGAAGGAAGGTTCGCTGAAAATTTGATTCGGCTCGCCAAAGAGTCTGGTGTTCTTATCATACGAGATGAAGTGATGATTCAAACCTTAGATCATCTCCCTAATGGGAAAGAAATTCCGAGAGAATTGTATGAAGCAGTGGCAGCAGTGTTTCGAATTCTTGTTTTAGAGAGACAAAAGAAAAACAATTGATGTTTCTAAGCTTCTTACTAGGATTTACGCAATTATGCGGAAAATTTCCATTCGAGACTTAGAACCTGGCTCGAAGTTTACTAAGTCAATTTATTTAGACAAAGACACTGTTTTTGTCGGAGCTGACCAACCCATCACCCAACAAGATTTAGACCGCTTGGTTCAATTTGGAATCAGCTTTGTTTTAACGGATGGAGAAAAGGTATTGGCCGAAGCAGGTGAAAAAGCAACCGCTGGAGCAGGTCCTGGATATTTTGATACCAACCTTCCTTTTTACCAAGATGATGAAAATTCCACACGTTTTAAGTATTTATTAGAAAAAACCAATACCACAAAGGTTGAGTTTAACGCAGTTTTTAAAGACTGTTTTGATTTAGTGCAAAAAACTTATAAATCAGCATCTGAAGGTCGTTATACGGAAATTCGCGAATTTCGTGAGATTGCGGAACGGATTGCAGACCATACAAAAGCCAACGCCCAAATTCCCATTTTACTTTTATCCCATTCTCATTCAGGTCATTATTTATACACTCATATCTGTTATGCGACGTTCTTCTCGGTGATGCTTGGAAACTTTTTAGAATTTTCTAGACCCAAACTCATCGATTTGGCTTTGGCCTCTCTTTTTGCCGACATAGGAATGGTGACTGTCCCAGAGGAAGTGTCTGAAAAAAAAGGAAATCTTTCGGAACTAGATTTAAAAACCATCAAACGCCATCCCGTCACAGGATACCAAATCCTAACTCAAAGATTAAAATTAAAAAACTCTCTTGCGATTGTTGCTCTCCAACACCATGAAGCAGTGGACGGCTCTGGTTATCCGCAGAGGATTCTTGCCAACCAAATCGAAGAACTCACAAAAGTATTTATGATCGCTGACCAATTTGCTGCTATGATCCATCCAAGGCCGTATAGACAAGCCATCCTTCCCTATGAAGCGATGAAGATTATGATCAGTGAAAACGTGAACCGTTTTGATTTAAAAATGGTACGACTATTTTTAAATAAACTTTCAATGTTTCCTGTGGGGTCCGGTGTCGTTCTTTCTGACCTAAGGATGGGTATGGTCATTGAATCTAATAAAGACAAACCTCTTCGCCCTGTCATCCGAGTCACAAAAGATGCAGAAGGCAAACGCCTCAAACATTTAGAATTTGTGGATCTTATGAAAGACCTCAATCTCTACATCCAACAAGCGATTCCGTTTTCACAAATTTACTGATCCTTCTTTGGTGATGTGTGGCCCGGAAAATGCCGAAAAAAACGGATTTGGGTAGGTCAGGAGAAGATTTGGCTGCTGAATTTTTGGATTCTTTAGGTCATACCATCCTCTTTCGTAATTTCAGAAAATCTTTTGGAGAACTGGACATAATTAGCCTCGAGAACGATTTACTCCATTGTTCTGAGGTGAAAACTTGGGATATACGCAGTGGATTTCATCCTTTGGAATGTTTTCATGAGACAAAACGCAAGCGAATGCGGAAGGTATATTACTATTTATTGAAAGAGATTCCTGCTTTTTATCACCTAACACCTTCGTTTAATTTGATCCATATCACCGAAAAAAAGGAAGTGCGTTTTTATTCGTCAATCTTCTAAAATACTTCATCAAGGGATTTTTGTACCGGGCCGATTGATCATGTATCCCATAAGGGAAAACGCTCTCAAGGATGAGAGTTTGATTGTTACAAGGAAGTAACCACATGAGTCAATTTAGTATTTTTGGGAATTTAGCAGAAACCGAAGAATTTGGTCCAGATCCGGTTTTACTCCGGAAACGAGGGATGGCATCTACCATCCAGAAAAAATTCGAAAATTACAAAAAGAAGATCGATGATCCGGCTTACATGGATTATGCGATAAATAAAATTGCGATGGAAATTTCGCACTTTATTTCAAAGTAATTAACCCAAACTATAAATCCATTGGTATCCGATACAATAGTCAACGGCCTCCCAAATATGTACTTCCTTGGTTCGGGGGGATAGATTCCAATCTGCAATGGTTCTTGCTAAAGATATGATTTGTTTTTTCTTTCGTAAGGACAGTTGTTTGGTTTGATTTTCTGTATCCAGAGTTTTTTGAATTTTTTTATCTTCTTCTTCTGGAATGAGATTTGTATTTCTAAATTCAAATCGTTCCAGCAGAATTTGTCTCATTTTAAATTCTTCTAATTTGATACACCGATCATTTGATGTTTCGAATAACGTTTGAAAGACGGTGATTCGATCCAAAAAAGCCCCACTTATTTTTTGTAAATAGAGACGAATTCTTTGTAAGGAACAATGACAAGTTTGGTGACTATGGTAATTTCCACAGGGGCAGGGGTTTGCCGATAACATTAAGGTAAAATCAGTTTTTAACTTTGTTTTTTCATTCATCCTTACAATTTCCAAATACGAATCTTCCATAGGCATTCTGAGGCTTTCTAGAATTCTGTCTTTGAATTCCAAGGCTTCGTCCAAGTATAAAATTCCTCCGAAGGCTTTAGAGATTTCTCCTGGTTGGAAGGGAAGTCCTCCTCCCACAAGGCCCACTTCTGTCGCAGAATGGTGAGGGGAACGAAAAGGGCGTTTGTTCGAGGGAATTTCGAACTCTCCTTCCAAAGTCCAAATCCCTTGGCTCTTTTGGTCTCTTGTTTCTTTTACAGGTAATAATGATTCTAACATTCTATGGAGCATCGTTTTTCCAGAACCGGGGCTACCCAAAAGGAGGCTATGGTGTTTTCCAAGAACAGAATACAAAAGCCCTTGAAAGACTTTCATTTGGTAAGGATCTAAATGTACTTCGTTCCAAGTCAGAGGCTCTGAGGGTGAGGAAGGCAGGTCCCGAGTGTCGGGTATCGAGATTTTTAGTTCACGAAGTCCATCCAGGTTTTCGAGGAAGTAATACTGGCCATCGGGTAGAGTTTCTTTTTCCAAAGAACGAGGCAGGCAGAGGGAAGCCCCCATTTGTTTCTGGTTTTGCCAAAGATAGGGCAATAGTTCCTTTCCTCCGAGAATCGATCCATCAAGTCCTAACCCTCCCAAAAAAAGGATCTGGGTTTCGGGAATTTGGATTTGCTCTGTTGCAAGGAGGATTCCCACTGCAATGGCTAGGTCCAGGCAAACCATCCTTTTCGGGATATGAGCCGGCTTTAAATTGATGATGATGGTTTCGAGTGGGAACTGGTATCCTGATGCCTCCAGAGCCAAACGGATGCGATCTTTGGATTCTTTGGTGGATAGTGTCGCAGAACCCAAAATTTGGAAATAGGGAAGTCCTCTTCGGATCCCAACCTCCACTTGGATTTCTTTTGTCCCATTCCATTCATATAACAGGCTACCAACTTCTGCGCGTTTGGGGATCACAACGAGAAGGGGTAATCTTCTACCTCTTTTGGGCCAAAAAATAAAAAAGACTTTTCATAAATGAGGCATCATGGTGACTTTTCCTGAGAGTTTGCTTTGAATTGTAGTGTCATTCGTGTAATTCCCTTCGTTCTTCTCCTTGTGTTCAGTCATTGTTCCCAAAGGTTGATCAAAAAAGAAAGATTAAGGGAAATCAATGAATACTATGATGGAAAGACATATGCTTTACAAGAGGAGATCAAATTTTCCCAAACAGAAGTTTGGAAAAAAGGAACTCTTGTTAAGATTTATATCGAATCCACACCTTCTCTATTGAAATTGAAGGTGTATCCCATTGCGGAGTCTAGAGAGTCTTCTGTGGGAAAATTGGCAGCCTATATCATCAATGATGATATAAAAAAGAAGCAGTATGACTTGGAAGATGTGGAAGAATGGGTTTCTAAAAAATTCACTCTTGTCGAACCCAGTGTCAAAAAAACAAAGAAATAAAGGTTTGGGAAGTCTCCATTGTCGCTAGCATTTCGTTTTTTTTCTTTCTTTGTTTCTGGTTCAAGATTCTTCCCCTTTAGTCCCGATATTTTAATCGTGAAAGTTCTCCGGTTGGTAACATTTTCTCTTTTGGTTCTTTTTGGATCCGGGCTTCTCGCAAACCCTTTCCAAAAAATCCATTCCGAAATCAATGAATCTCTCCCCGGTGGAGAATCTGGGATGTTTCGTCTCTTTGGTTCTCAATCCCAAGATTCCGAAGTTCATAAACTCTTTTCTGCCGGTGTCAATGTTTCTTCTGATGAAGAGGAAGTGGAACTAGCTTCTCTTGATTTACCCAAATACATTGATGTGTCGCCCGTTGTGAGTAATACCGTCGTTCACGAATCCGGAATCATTGTAAAAAAATATACAGTACAAAAAAAAGACAACCTATCAAAGATTGCCCGTTCTTTTTCTATTGAATTGGCCAAATTAAAGAAACACAACGGACTTGCCAGTGACCAGTTGAAGATTGGCCAAGTTTTGGAAGTTCCTGTACAAGTAAAAAATGCTTCTTCTTCCAGAGTGGTTCTCAAAAAAATCTTCATTATGCCTGTACCACAAAGCCGAGTGACTTCCCGGTTTGGACGACGTGTGGATCCTTTTAATAAATACAATCGAGTCTATCATACGGGACTTGATCTTGCTGCCAAAGTAGGAGCTCCCGTTTTATCTGCTGCCGACGGAGAAGTGGTTTTTACAGGTCGCAACGGCGGGTATGGAAATTCAGTTACCATCCAACATAAAAATGGTTATAAAACAGTTTACGCCCATTGTTCACAGATTTTAGTTGAGGTTGGGGAAACGGTGAAGATGGGTCGTGTGGTTGCTCTCGTCGGAAGGACGGGAACGGCAACAGGGGCACATTTGCATTTTGAAGTGTTTCGAAACGGGAAAATTATGAATCCTGAATCCGCTTTAAGCATCACGGAAAAACAAGTCACAAGACTCCCTAAATCTGAAGTAGCCGGAATGTAATCGGAGTTTTTCTCCGGTTTGTGGGGAGCATGAATCTAATCCTTCAAAGAATCCAGTCGAGTCAGTTTTTGACATTGATTCCGGCGGTTTTACTCTTTTCTTTTTCTCTTGCCTATTTATTGAAGTTGGTCCTTCTCCTTTTGTTTTCCACAGAAACCGGGATCAGCGTTGCAGGTAACACTCGTCCCAAACAAATGCGCCAAGAAGTGATTTTGGCAGTGAGTACCTACGAAGACATCGTTACGGGAAATTTGATTCGCGGCCAAGTATATGATCCAAATGACGCCACCAAACGCGGGGCAGATGGCACACCGCTAGATCCAGAAATTGCTCAGGACAATGGAGAGGATGACCAGATGCTTGTCACAGGGACACTTTCAGGTCATTGGTCATTTGCACGAGTGACCATCCGAGAAAAACAAAACAATGATTCGGAAGAATATGGAACGGGTGAAATGGTGGGTGGATACAAAGTCCAAACCATCGAACAACATTATGTGGTTCTAAAAAAAGGTGGGCTTAGCCTTCGAGTGAATATTGGCGAAACTCCCGCCCAAGCCAAAGAACGAATCCGTCCGAAAGATGCAGCTTCGGTTTCAAGTTTAGGGCCATCCAGCCAAACGGTTCAAAAAGTTCTTTCCCGAGAAGACGTAAACAGGAAATTGAAGGACCCGAATACTATCTATAAAAATGCAAGGTTTGGTCCTCATTTAGTAGACGGAAAGATCGAGGGTTACAAGATCTATCAGGTGGCAAAAGACCATGTGTTTTATTCCCTCGGTGCTCGTGGCGGGGATATCATCAAACGTGTCAATGGAATGCCACTGAACGAAACAGAGAAAATGTTGGAAATTTGGGGTTCGATCAAACAAGCTCCGAAAATTACAGTGGATTTAGAGAGACAAGGCAAAATAATCACATATGAATTTATCATTCGGAATTAAAATGAGAAATCGTCTTCCTTTAGTAGTACTTAGTATTTGCCTTTATGTATTTGTGACACCGGGCTTTTCCCAGGAAAAGGGAAAACCTAAAACAAAATCTTCCCCGGAGCCTGCAAGTTTTACTGCCGATTGGAGAGATACGGAACTCAAAGATTTCCTTATGGGGATGAGTGCGATCATCAAAAGAAACATCTTGATTGATGATGCGGTCAAAGGAAAAAAAGTAACGATCATTTCTCAGAAACGAGTGAAAATTGAAGATGCCTATGGGTTTATGAAATCCGTTTTAGAAACCCAAGGTTTCGGACTGATTGAAGAAAATGATCTTATCAAAGTAGTCAAAATCAAAGATGCACTTGCTAAGTCTCCGATTGTACGAATTGGAAAAGATCCGGTTTCTGAATCTGAAGTTTCACTGAATAAAACCATCACACAAATTGTTCCCTTAGAATTTTCAAATGCGGTGGAACTAGAGCCAATCCTTAAAAGGGTTACTTCTCCTGATACAGATATCATCATTCCTAAAAACCAAAACACATTGATTTTTTCCGGTTCTACCTCTGATATCAATAAGTTACTGAAGTTAGTGGATAACTTGGATATCAGAGTGGATGGACCTGGATCCATTTCTTCTGCTGGTGATATTCATATTTATACCTTGGAATACAACGAAGCAGAAAAACTTGCTGCAATCCTTGTAAAGTTGGATATGCCTGATGCACCAACGGCACCAGCACCAAGTGGTCAACCAGGAGAACCTGGACCCGATGGAAAACCGACTCCACCTCCACAACCTGTGGCACAACAAGCTAAAGTTCCAGGCAAACAGGATAAAATCAAAGCTGTGGCACATAAAGAGTCCAACTCTCTGATTGTGACGGCAACTCCCCAAGAATGGGAAGAAATCAAAAAAATTATAAAAATTCTAGATACACCCAGAAAACAAGTGTTACTTGAGGTTTTGATTGTTGAGTTAACATCTACGGATCTTAATGACTTCGGGATCGATTGGCGTTACCAAGAGTTGGCTTATGGACAGTTTAACACGGGTCTTGCGGCAACTGGTGGGGTCATCGATAAAAACGGGCGACCGACTAATGTAAACACACTTTCTGGATTTTCACTTGGGTTCATTCGTCGTGGGGGCCAACAGATCATTGGTATTTTAAATGCAAACTCTACCAATGAAAATTTTAACGTTTTATCTGCTCCTCAAATTTTGACCTTGGATAACCAAGAGGCAGAGATCAATGTGGGGCAAGATGTTCCTGTGAGAACACAAAACCGTAACGCAGGTCTTGGTGGAGACAACGCTGTCACAGTAGCCAACTTCGAATACCGCCCAACAGGGATTAAACTCAAATTCACTCCCCATATTAATAAAAATAATCGAATCACTTTAGATCTTTACCAAGAGATTAAAAACGTAGCAGGGATTTCTTCGGAAGCAACGGGAGGAAACCCAACCTTTAACAAACGTGATATCAAAACTACCATCGTTGTAGACAATATCCAAACCATTGTGATTGGGGGATTACTTTCCAATGACAAACAAAAGAAAGTGCAAAAGATTCCCATTTTAGGTGAGATTCCACTTCTTGGAACTTTATTCCGAAGGACTACCAATCAAAATCGTAAAACCAATTTGATGGTATTTTTAACTCCTCATATTCTAGACGACCGCGATAAATCGGATCGTATGACCATCCAAAAGAAAAATGAACAAGAAAGGATGGTCGACGAACGAGAAAAGAAATTACGATGAGAAAGAGTTTAGGCCAAATCCTATTAGAAGATGGGATCCTTACCGTAAAGGATCTCGAAGATATTTCCAAACAACAGGAAAAAACGAATCTTCCCATCACTCATATCATCCAAAAAAAAGGTCTCGCTTCTGAAACTGACATTCTAAAGGCCCTGGCAAAACTCCATCGTATTGAGTTTATCGACAAACTTGAGTTTGTTGGAAATGAGGATGTGTTTGGAAAAATTCCCCTAAAACTTGTCCAACGTTCTAAAATAGTGCCTGTTTCTGTCAAAGGCAAAAAAGTAATCGTTGCCACTTGTGATCCGACAGATCTCCATCCAATGGATGATATGAGATCTTTCCTAAAAGGATACGAAATCCAGTTCGTTCTCGCCACCGAAAACGAAATTATGAGAATCATCCATTCTCAGTTCGACAAAACCACTGCCGAAGCAAAAGAGATGATGGATGAAATGGATGGAAGTTTCGGAGATCTTTCCGATGCTTTTGAATCCGATGCACTCGATTTATCCAATGAAGCTCCCATCATTAAGATGGTGAACGTGATTTTATCACAAGCTGTTTCGGAAAGAGCTTCCGATATTCACGTAGAACCATTTGAAAAATCTGTAGTAGTCAGATATCGTGTGGATGGGGTTTTGCAAAAGGTTTTGAGCCCACCTAAATCATATTTGGCGGGTATTTCTACTCGTATAAAAATTATGTCGAATCTAAACATTGCGGAAAACCGTTTGCCGCAAGATGGTAGAATCAAACTTAGATTAGCAGGGAAAGATGTAGATGTTCGGGTTTCCATCATCCCTTGTCAGTTTGGAGAGCGCATTGTAATGCGTATTTTAAACAAAACGGACCAAAAGTATTCGATTGAAACTATGGGTTTTAATAAAGAAATCCTAAATGATTTTAAACATTTAATCTACAAACCATATGGGATTATTTTAGTAACAGGTCCGACAGGTTCCGGTAAATCTACGACACTTTATTCCGCACTTTCCGAAATCAATACAGAAGAGAGAAATATCATTACTTGCGAAGATCCAGTGGAATACCAAATGGATGGGATTTCTCAGATGCAAATGAACGAAAAAATTGGCCTTACCTTTGCAGCCGGCCTTCGTTCCATCCTTCGTCAAGATCCGGATGTGGTGATGGTAGGGGAGATCCGTGATGAGGAGACGGCAAGGATTGCCATCCAAGCCTCACTCACGGGGCATTTAGTGTTTTCGACCTTACATACGAATGATGCTTCTTCGGCAGTGACAAGACTTGTGGATATGGGAATCGAACCTTACCTCATTACAAGTTCTGTTTTGGGTTTTATGGCCCAAAGGCTTGTTCGTGTGATTTGTAAGGATTGCAAAACTAGTTACAAACCTACTGATAAAGATTTAGCGGGTCTTGGAATCCAAAGAAAAGAATTAAAAAATGGTGTTTTGTACAGGGGGAAAGGTTGTTCTTCTTGTCTAAATTCTGGATACAAAGGCCGAACTGGTTTGTATGAACTTCTCACCATGAACGATGAAATCAAACGTGCGATTTTGCAAGGAGCCGATTCCAATCGGATCAAGGAACTGGCAGTAAAAAATGGCCTTTCCACTTTGCAAGATTACGGTAAATATAAAGTGATTGAGGGTGTTACTACCCCAGAAGAAGTCCTTCGGGTATCTTAGATTTTATGCCACTTTATACTTATGTTGCATTCAACAGAAAGGGGAAAGAAGAAAAGAATATTATCGATGCCCCGAATCTTCAGGCGGCTCGTAACAAACTAAAGGCGAAAGGGCTTTATGTTCGTTCCATCCAAGAAGATCGTGAAAAAGAAGAAAGAGAACTTTTCCCGTTTTTATCAAAATTATTATATCGAATTCCCAGAAAAGAAGTAGGGTTATTTTGTAAACAACTAGGAACACTACTTGGTGCGGGTATCCCACTTGATAAATGTTTGTTATCGATCATTGACCAAGTGGAAAACATCTACTTCAAAAAAGTTTTGATTGAGATGCGGGCAGACATCACAGAAGGGATGAGTCTTTCTGAGTCCATGAAAAAACATAAAACAGTTTTTCCTGACCAGTATCCAAGTCTAATTTCAGTCGGTGAGTCTACTGGAAATTACGAAAACACCTTGCACCGGTTAGCTGAATTAGAAGAAAAATCTTCTGAATTAAAATCCAAAGTCCAAGTGGCGATGATTTATCCCATGATCATGGGTTTACTTTCCTTAGGTGTTTCCATTTTCCTTCTTGTGGTGGTCATTCCGCAAATTGAACAGTTGTTTGCTTCCTTTGATGCCAAACTTCCCTTACTGACTAGAGGTGTTATTTTTTTATCTTATATTTTGACCAATTATTGGTTTATAATTCTCGGTGCCATTGCCGGTGGGTTCCTCAGTTTTATGAAATGGAAAAGTTCAGGCGAAGGGAAAAAAACTTGGGACAAATTTTTGTTAAGGTTACCGGTGATTGGAACCTTACTTAGAAAAATTTTGGTTTCAAATTTTGCTAGGAATTTATCGATTTTACTTCTGAATCGAGTTCCTCTCATCGTTTCTTTGAACATTGTATCCGATGTTGTAGGCCATACGGTTTTTAAAGAAGAAATTGAAGCGGCAATCATTAAAATCAAAGAGGGCGGGAAACTTTCGGATTCTCTACAAGGATCCCAGGTCCTACCGCAAATGGTTCTTGGGATGCTCAGTGCGGGGGAAGCGTCTGACAAAGTACCCGAAATGATGAATAAACTCTCGGAAATCTACGAATCCGAGGTGGATACGGCAATAAAATCTTTGACCCAATCATTAGAACCAATGATGATCATTGTAATGGGTGGAATTATTTTTACAATCATGGCGGCGATTATGACGCCAATGTACAAACTAACTCAAGAAATCCAGGGGATGTAGAGTTTATGAAAACTAAAGGGAAACACAGAAAGATACGTGAGGGACTAACTCTAATCGAGATTACCGTGGTAATGCTCATTTTAGGATCTCTTATGGCTATTCTTTACTCCAGTATCGGAAACCGGGGTGAAGGCGAAAAAAAATTGAAGCTTAAAAATGATAGCGCAGTTTTGAAAACGGCACTGGAACGTTATTTAGAAGTGTATGACAAATACCCTTCCGAAGAACAAGGGTTACAAGCTTTAATTGAAAAACCAGACGATGATAAAATCGGTGATGATTACGAACCAATCGTTCGTGAAAAAGCAGTATTAAAAGATCCTTGGAAAACACCTTATGTTTTGAAATTTGAAGGAGCTGTTCCTCAAATTCTCACTTTGGGTGAAGATAAAAAAGAAGGTGGAGAAGGAAAAAATAAAGATTTTAATATCCTTTCACCGGATGATTACCCGGCCGCTTTCCGATAAAATTTCGGTTTTGAAAACCAAAAGGAAATTACGAGGTGGTCTCACTCTGATTGAGATTGCCGTTGTAATTTCCATTCTTGGTCTGATTATGGTGATTGTCGGAGGAACGCTTCGTAACCTAATCATCCCTTCTACCGAAGATCTTGCAGTAAAACTGCAAGAATCTTTTAAATTCGGATACAACAAAGCCCAGCTCACAAACCAATCTGTTTTATTCCAATACGACTTTGAAAAAAGAGAATACCAGTTTTTTCTTTTGAAAAGAGAGGAAGGAGGTCTGGAAGAAGAAGCCATTTTAAAGAAGGTTACCTTACCATTTTATTCAAAAATTGTCAGCGTACGTGACTTAGGTGGTAAGCCAAAATCAGAAGGAAAAATTCGAATTGTATTTACTCCTCAAGGAACCACTACTGATTTGTTTTTATACGTTGGCTCCGATACGGAAATTAAAAGAACCATTCAAATCTACCGATATGGTGGAAAAATCAAAATCCATAAAACAGAATTTTTTCCAGAACCAGAAACAAACCAGATCCAGAAAATTTCCTATGGGCTCGATGAAAGAGATGAACAGATAGACTCCAATGCTAAAACCCAACCTAAATAGTTATCTCCGTCCAGCTTTTACTCTTTTTGAGGTCACAATTGCAATGGCAATGGCAGCAATGGTGATGACTTATACATATTCTCTGATTGCAGAAGGAATTTCTTATCAGAAAAAAGCTGTCCTACTAGCCAACGCAGTCCATTTGGCAAAGATTAAAATGGCTCAGGTTGATTCCTCTACTACCATGCAAACAGATACCTCTCGTGGTTCCATCGATGCCTTCCCTGGATACACTTTCGAAACAGAAATCAAAGAAGAAGAAATGGATCTACTCAAACTTGCAGGTGGTCCGAATGCGGAAGCTCTGCGAAACAAAGCACCGAAAGACATGTTAGGTGATAAAGATGTAGGGCTTAGTGACCTTATGAAAAAAAGAGGTCAGAAAAAAAGTTTTGAAACAGGTGGAGTTTTAAAAGTATTTCGAGTAAAAGTATCCATTTTTTATATGGATGGAAACAAAAAAGAAACATATAGTGTAGAAACATTCAGGAGTACTAAATACTAATGTTTGTTTATCGGCATAAACGTGGATTCACATTGGTGGAGATTTCCATTGTTGTGATGATTATGGCGGTAATTTTTACAGGAATATTCTCTGTATTTTATACAGCGAATAAGATTTCAAAAAAAGGAGCTTCGAACAAAGGAGCTAATCGTAAAGACATCCTTTATGCAATGGAAAATATACGGGGAACACTCTCTAGGACCTATTTTATAGATAATCAAAAGAGAATTTTATTTGTGGGCAAACAAGATGGAGTGACAGGTACAAGAAACGACCGGATTGTATTCGCCACTTCTAATCCCAATTCCGAAGAAGAAGGACAGGCTTCCGTCAGAGAAGTTTCTTTTTATTTGCGAAAGATGCCCAATCCCAAAATGGATGGATTGTCTTATCTAATCCGCCGGGAAGATGAAATGATTGATACCTTTCCAACGCAAGGTGGAGTCGAACATGTATTATTAGAAAATGTAAAAAGTTTTCAAATGAAATTTTCTGAGCGGGGGGATAAATGGGTTGATGATTGGAATTCCCGTACGACCAAAAAAATTCCAAGACTCATTCGGTTTGAAATTATATCACTAGTGGGGAATGCCTTTGTTAAATATGAATCGCTGGCGCATCCGGTTATCCTCTACAAATAAAAAAGTCAAAAAAGGATTTATGGTCTATCTCCTTGTGATGGCCATAGGTACGGCTTCTCTATTCACAGCCTCAAAATTCTTTGAAGATGCTGCAACGGAGTACCGAGTGGCTCGTTCTCAGGCTGACGGATTTCGTGCCCATATGCTAGCCAAGGCAGGTTTTATGGGGGCAGTGGGAGCACTTAAGAAAATTCCGGAAGAGGTTTTATACCAATCTGGTCTTGCGATGGATCCGCCTCCCATTCCTTTGGGTGGGGGTGTTATCTATTACACGATGAGTCCGGAAGATGGAAAAATCAATATCAACTCTCTTGTAAAAATTTATGATGACCAACCCAACCAAAGAACCATTGAAATGGTCACTCGTCTATTTTATCAGTTTGGATTGAAACGAGAGATGATTTTTCCTATTTTGGATTGGATTGATGAAAACCACCAAGAAACGGGAGGAGGGGCAGAACAGTACTATTACAATAGGCTTTCACCACCTCGAAAAATCAAAAATGCACCCCTCTATTCGCTTTCAGAGCTTTTGAGTGTGAAGGGATTTGATCGATCTGTTGTCTATGAAAGTTTGAAACCCAAGGACTATGACAAAAATAACTCAAAGGACTTTATGACGGAAGAGGAAAGGGCCCTTCGTTCCGATAAGGATTATGTGCTCTCCAACAATATCACTGCCTATTTACCTGCGGGCGATTCTTACGATGATCGGATCAATATCAATACAGCCCCCTATTTTGTCCTAATTTCGCTTTCCGACTTTATGACCAAACAGGCGGCCATGAAAATTTTGAAACTCAAGTTGCAGAAAGGAGGCTATATTAAAGAATTGAAAGATCTGGAGACCGAACCAGAATTCCAAGTAAAAACGACAGGGGACCTCACTCTGTATAAGGAACTGGCGGGTGAGGGAACAGATGTCTCTGGTGGGCGTATCAAAACCAAGGGCGAAGTTTATAAAATCACAGGGGTTGGGATTATCAAGGATAAAGTGGTTCGGAAAGTGTCGGGTCTTTTTGACCTTACCAACAACCAAATGTTATACTATACTGAAGATTAATTATGTTATCATTTGACCAATACCTAGCAATCGATTATGGTTCCACGTTTCTCAAAGGAGTTCTTTTTAAAAAGGTTCTTGGAAAAATTGTGATCCTTCGCACAGAAAGCCTTCCTGTTGTGGAACTGGATGAATCAGAAGGGGATCCCTTCGAATACAATATCATTCGTTTCATTCAAAGTTTTTTTCCCGAAGAGAATCGTTTTCTCCTCAACTTAGGAATCCACAATCTTTTTGTACGCGATCTGACAGTTCCTTTGGTTTCAGAAAAAGCCATCCAAGAAGTTTTGCCTTTTGAAGTGGAAAATCTGGTTCCTTATCCCATGGAAGAATTGGAAGTGATTGGTAAAACATGGAGAGGAAATAAAGAAAACTCTGAAGTCATTTCCTTTAATGTACACCACTCGGAATTGCTTCGGGCCCTAAAACCTTTTGCTAAAGGAGATCTTTCATTATCTTGTTTGTCTCTTGATTCCTTTGCTTTGTCGTCTCTTGTTACAAAAAACTATCCTTTGTTACTTGCAGAACAAACCATCTTACAACTCGATTTGGGTGGAAAGTATAGCATTCTCAATGTGGTGTTTGAAGGAAAACTTCGGCATACTCGCCAAATTTATATTGGTGGAGAGGATGTAAGTTTAGAGATTTCAAATTTGTTAAGGATCGAACTAGAAGATGCTCGGGTTCTTAAGGAATCACTTCCTGTTGGATTTCTTTTTGAAACTATTGAAAAATCAGAGGAAAGTAGTTTTCTTTCAAAGTTTCATATGACTTCTGTTCAATGGAAATCTCTTCGAAAATTTATTTTAGCAAAAATTGACCAATTGATTCACGAAGTTGAAAATAGTATTTTTTCACTTCCCGAAACAGAACGACCAAGCCTAATTCTTTTATCAGGTGGGGCTAGTTTATACCCTGGCCTTACTTCTTATTTAGAAGAAAAATTAGGAATTAAAACGGGAAGGTATGAGTTTTTAGGAATTGAAGATCCAAGTTTTGTGACGGCGGTCGCTACAGGCACACATTTTGAATCCAGAAACCGGGTGAATTTTTTAGAAACCGGGTTTGCAAAAAGAATTCATACAAATCGGTTTAAATTATCTGCCTTTAAACCTCATTTAATTTTAGTTAGCATATCTCTTGTTCTTTTGTTTGGCGTTTTCATTATCGGAATTATTTTAGATAAACGAAAAATTTCTGCCAATAAACAGGTGTTACTGGAGAAATATAAAAATGGGATTGGTGGAGAACTGGGAGAAGATGAAGATCCACTTGACGCAGCTAGTAAAAAATTAAAAGCAGAACGTAAAAAAACCGAAATTTACCGCCTTTTTCTTTCACAAGAAAGTGTTTTGGACGTTTTGAATGAAGCCACGGAACAATTTCCATCCCCAGATGTTTTACCATTTATTTTGGATCAGTTTAATTTTGAAGAAAAGGAAATTCAAATTTACGGGCGAGTGAACGAATTTGGAGAAATTGGAACCATCCAATCAGCACTTGAAAAATCTGAAAAATTTACGAATATTCAAATCCAAAACAAAAGACTCATCACTGGTGTTAACAAATTCAAAGTCAGTTTTAAAATCAAAATGGATGTTGTGACTCCGAAGGATGAACCTTAATGTTTGATCGTCTAAATGATAGAGAACGTGTTTTAGTCACAGGGCTCATTAGTTTTGTGGCTTTACTTGGGATTTATACAATCATCACACTTTTTTCTGACTTAAGAAATGGCTTAACGGAAGAAATTTTTGAAACCAGATCACAGGCAACAGAGCTCGACCGAGTGATTCGGGAATACAATTATTTACGTGGTTTGCAGTCTGGTGGAAGTGAAGAAGATGTAAGCATCATGTATTCGAAATTGGATCAAATCCTCGTTCGATACAACTTAAAAGACAAAGTTCAAACCATGAAGGACACAAGTAATGTCATTCAAAAGGACTATAATAAAATAACGATTGATGTATCCTTTCGTTCGGTGCTTTTACAAGACATTATCAAACTTGTCTATGATATAGAAAAGAACAAACAAATCCAAGCAAAGGTAGATTTGCTTAGTTTTCGAAAACCGTTTGCTGAAAAAGAAATTTATGATGTAAACTTAAAAGTCTCATCCTATAGTCGTTTGTCCAAAGGGAAATAAGATGCCAAAAGAAAATGAGTTGGAAGAAGATTTCCTAGACAATGAAGACCAAGAAATCCAAGAGAGTCTTTTGGAAGATGATGGTGATTTGTTTGATGAAGATGGGGATGAAGAACATTCAAAAGTCAACCGCAAACAAATTTTAACTTTAGTTGCGATTGCCGTTGTTTCCTTCTTGGTATTCACTTTATTTATTTTCCCTTTAAATGAAATTGTTCGTTCTGTGTTGATTAAAACAGGAAAGGAAACTGGTATCTTTATGGATGCCAAAGAAATTCACTTTCCAATGATTGGAAGAAAATCTTTTGATAGTTTTGTTGCGAGTTTTCCAACGGGGACGTCAATCAAAGCGGAAGAAATTAGTTTAGGAATTTCTCTCTTGGGACTTTTGCAATCAAAATTAGAAGGTGATGCCAATATCGGTTATTTTGGTTTTGAAGGAAGTGAATGGGCCATGAGCATCCAAACTTTGGACATTCCCCTTCGCTTATCACCGATCGATGACAAAATTACAAAATGGAATGGAGAGGGGGAGATCGACCTTTCTGGTGGAAAAATAAAAGAATCTGCCGAAATTCCATTTTTAGGAAGTTTAAAAGGAACTGATATCCGTAAGGCGAATATAGTATTTAAAATTCGTTCGGGAAAGTTACTTTTGGAACGTGGGATTTTGGAATCTTCCCTTGCCAAATTCCAATTCCAAGGAGTGGTCCGTCTTTCTGATACCTTATCATTTTCGCAATTGGACCTAAAGGTTTGTTTTACTCTGACTGAAAAATTTGCCCAGGAACGCCAAGATTTGGTGGGAATGGTTGCCTTACTTCCCCAAGAAGGAGGAAAAACTTGTATCCCAATTCGTGGCACATTTTCTTCTCCAAAAGTGGATCTTCCCAACTTGAATCAGTTAGGTGGCGGTGCACCAAAAGCGGAAGATACTTCGATTGAACCGGCTCCGGTTCCTTGAGTTTTTAACGTAGTATACCCTCCAAAGAATAGGATCTTTTGAAAGAATGGCATCCCGTCCTGTTAAGGGGTCACTATGTTCATCCTTTCTAAGAATATTATAATTTCCTAACTAGATTCTCTAGATTGTATTTGATTGATAAGTCATCTCGCAAAATGCATACTGTGCTTGTGGGCTACACGGTGATGATCATTCAGATCTCAAATTTAGCAGAGAGGCAAAAGAGATAAAAAAAGAGACCTAAGGGTTTTGTTCCAAAGATCTCTTTTTTTATCCATCTTAAACTCGGGTCGAAACGATCAGAGTTTAAGATCTTGATTGGAGTTTAGGTTTTACGAACAACCGGTCGTGGATCCGCAAGAGATACACTTCAGACAAGCTCCGTTACGAACCATTTGGAAGGAACCGCACTCTGTACAGGAATCTCCTGTATATCCTTTGGTTCTCGCTTCTCCAATGATTTTGAGAGTTGCTGCTGCCGATTGTGCTGCTGTTGGTGTTCCAGAAGCAACTGCCACCGGTTCCGGTTTTTCTTCCAAAACAGACTTCATGGAAATGGGAGAAACTTGTAGCGGAACACGGAGTCCGCTACTTTCCTGCTTTCCCCCGAGATCCTTTGTCGGATCTGCTTTTCTTCCTACTTCATCAGTTCTTAGGTCTTCGGGAGATACTTGTGCCAAGTCGTATCTTCCTAGGTAGGTAATCGCAAGTTCTCTAAAGATGTAATCGATCACAGAAGTTGACATCTTAATATGAGGGTTACCAGAAACCATACCATTTGGTTCAAACTTGAAGAATGTGAATGCTTCGACAAATTCTTCTAGTGGAACTCCATGTTGTAAACCAAGGGAAACTGCAATTGCAAACGCATTCGTAAGAGAACGGAAAGCCGCTCCTTCTTTATGCATATCGATAAAGATTTCACCGAGTTGGCCGTCTTCGTATTCTCCAGTGCGAAGGTATACTTTGTGACCACCCACCATTGCTTTTTGTGTATAACCTGCACGGCGGTGTGGAAGTTTTCTTCTTTCCGCAATGTATTTATAAACAAGTTTTTCCGCCACTTCTGTGACCGTTTTAGGAGCAGAAGAAGTTTGAAGTTCTTCCTCTTCCTCGCCCACAGCACTTAACAACTGGAATACGGAGTTAAGCGGTTGTGAAAGTTTGGATCCATCACGGTAAAGTGCGTTTGCTTTGATCATCACTTTCCAAGACATGAGGTATGCGTTTTTCACATCCTCGATGGTTGCCTCCTCGGGAAGGTTGATCGTTTTGGAGATCGCACCCGAAATGAATGGTTGTGCCGCAGCCATAATTCGGATATGTGATTGATAAGATAAGAAACGTTTTCCGTATTTTCCACATTTGTTTGCACAATCAAAAACAGCTAGATCTTTCTCTTTGATGAAAGGTGCGTTTTCGATGGTCATGGTTCCACAAACATAATCGTTTGCTTGTGCGATTTCATCTGCAGAAAATCCAAGTGTCTCTAGAAGGTTAAAACTCATAGAGTTGTAAACGTTAGCATCAATTCCTAATGTTTTGGAAAGGAAATCTTCACCTAATGTAAATTTGTTGAATGCAAATTGGATATCAAAAACAAATGGAAGTTGTTTTTCGAGTTTTTCCAATACATCTTCTGTAAAACCTTTTTCTTTCAAACGAGCTGTGTTGACACCTGGTGCTCCATTGAAAGTAGCATGACCTTTACAGTAATTTACAATCGCATCTTGTTCTGCTTGGCTATATCCAAGTTTTTTAAGAGCCACTGGCACTGATTGGTTGATGATTTTGAAGTATCCACCACCAGCTAATTTTTTGTATTTTACGAGAGCAAAGTCTGGTTCAATTCCAGTCGTGTCACAGTCCATCACAAGACCAATGGTTCCTGTTGGAGCAATCACAGTTACCTGTGCGTTGCGATATCCATACAATTCCCCAAGTTCCAATGCTCTGTCAGAATCTTCTTTCGCCGCTTCGAGTAAGTAGGAAGGAAGAAAAGATGGATTGATTCCCACAGGAGTGATTGTGAGGCCTTCGTATTCTTCTTTCGGTGCATTGTAAGCGGCACGTCTATGGTTACGAATGACACGAAGCATGTGGTTTTTATTTTTTTCGTATCCAGCGAACGGTCCGAGTTCTTTTGCCATCTCTGCTGAGGTTGCATAAGAAGTCATATGCATGATGGAAGAAATCGCACCAGTCACAGCCATTGCTTCTTGTGAATCATAAGGAATTCCCATGATCATAAGAAGGGAACCAAGGTTGGCATATCCCAATCCTAAAGTTCTAAACTTGTAGGAGAGTTCTGCAATTTCTTTGGAAGGGAACTGCGCCATAAGCACAGATACTTCTAAGATGATGGTCCAAATTTTGTTTAAGTAACGGTATCCCGCGACATCAAAACTTCCGTCTTCTTTTAAGAATTTAACAAGGTTTGCGGAAGCTAAGTTACACGCTGTGTTGTCTAGGAACATATACTCGGAACAAGGGTTCGATGCATTGATAGCTCCGTCTTCTGGGCAAGTATGCCATTCGTTAATCGTGCTATGATACTGTGTTCCTGGGTCTGCAGAGTTCCAAGCAGCATTCGCAATTCTTTCCCAGAGGTCACGCGCACGTAAAGTTTTGGAAGGTTTTGCTTCTCTGTTCCCAGCCTTTGCTTTTTCTTTTTCCGTTCTGTTATAAAGGTGGAAAGGAAGGTCTTTTTCGACTGCTTCCATAAACTCATTTGTGATTCGCACAGAGTTATTGGAGTTTTGTCCAGAAACAGTATTATAAGCTTCGGATTGCCAATCAGTTGTCAATTCTTCAAAGAGTAGATCTTTGTAACCTTGTTTGGAAAGGTCAATCACTCGTTTGATGTAGTTGTCTGGAACAAATGCCTTTCTTGCCTTTTGGATCGCTTTTTTAAGATCTAAATTGGCAGCAGGGTCGTAAGCCGCTTCTTCACCATGTGTTTGTTTGGCGGAAGAACAAGCGCTCATAATATCATTGAGGAGGCGGTTGTTGAGAATGGATCCCGTAACAAGGGATGCCACTTTTTTCTCTTCTTGCACTTTCCAATCAATGAACTCTTCGATGTCCGGATGGTCCATATCAAGGCAAACCATCTTCGCTGCACGACGAGTGGTTCCTCCGGATTTGATGGCTCCCGCAGCTCTGTCCCCAATTTTAAGGAAGGACATTAGCCCAGAACTTTTTCCACCACCAGAGAGAGATTCATTGGCAGCACGTAAGTTAGAAAAGTTAGTTCCTGTTCCTGATCCGTATTTGAAAAGACGTGCTTCACGAACCCAAAGATCCATGATTCCGCCTTCATTGACTAAATCGTCATCCACAGATTGGATGAAACAAGCATGCGGTTGTGGGTGTTCGTAAGAAGAGGCTGATCTTACTAATTTTCCTGATTTTGGATCCACATAGTAATGCCCTTGTGATTTTCCATCAATTCCATAAGCCCAGTGAAGCCCTGTATTGAACCACTGTGGGGAATTGGGTGCAGCCATTTGGCTTGCGAGCATAAAAATAACTTCTTCATAGAAGACACGAGCACTATCTTCATCAGTAAAATAACCGTATTTATAACCCCAATAAGTCCAACAGCCCGCAAGGCGGTGGAAAACTTGTTTGGAATCAGATTCGCCAACAAATCTATCTTCTGGATTGAGAGCGGAAAGTTTTTCATCATCTGGAACCGAACGTTGTAACCATTCAGGAATTCCTTTTTCTGCTACTTTCTTTAAATATTTGGGAACACCTTTTCTTCGAAAGTATTTCTGCGCGAGGATATCTGTTGCTACCTGCGACCAAAAATCCGGAACTTCCACTCCGTTGGCCTCAAATACAACTGACCCGTCCGTATTCGTAATTTTAGAATCCTTACGGACCCAAGTTAAATTCGGGTAAAGACCCGTATTCCCTTTGGTAAAATGCCTCTCAATTTTCATGCAGACCCCATCTACAACAACATATACAATTTCTATTTTTGTCCCCTACCAGGAGCGGAGAGGATTATGTCACAATGAAGGTATCTTTCGTTGGAAACATCCATTTTTTCAGCCTGGCTTCCCTGATTTTTTAGAATTTTTGCAAAATTTCTGTTGGCTCTAAATATTTTTTTTCGTTGACCTAGCGACCTTCCTACGTAGCATGGTCACAGATTCGAGATTCCCCTTTAGCTCAGTCGGTAGAGCAAATGACTGTTAATCATTGGGTCGCTGGTTCGAGCCCAGCAGGGGGAGCCATCCGAATCATCCTAGAGTTTTACATCCATCGACTCTCCGAAATCCCTAGCATCCTCTTTCCATTTTTTAGGTTTCTCCCTAAAATCCAAGCAATTTCAATGCCCCAAAATCTATTGTATCACTGTTCTTTTTAGTTTTCTTTGTTTTTTTTCACTCTGCCCGCTTTCTGGTGAAGGAAATTCTCTACCAGATTCTCCTCTCCTGGACTCAGAACAGATCCTTTTCATCACCGCAAAACCTGGTGAGACCACCGGAACTTTAAATTTTTACACACTCACTGAGGGAGAATGGACGCCGATCCTTGAAAAAATACCAGTACGTCTTGGGCGAAGTGGGCTCATCCTTGGTGCGGAAAAAAGAGAAGGGGATGGACACACTCCCGCAGGGATTTTTCCCATAAAAAGGATTGTAGGCAAACAAAAAAGGAAAATTAGAAATTTAGAATACATTGAAATTCGAAAGAATTCTCATTGGAGTGATTCTCCTAGTTCTAAAAATTACAACCAACTCATAAAACACAAAGAAAAAGGTGCGGTATCTTTATGGGATTCTGAAATTTACGAATTATTTGTTGTGATTGAACACAATACAAATCCGGCTAAGGCTGGGTTTGGAAGTATGATTTTTTTACATCCTTGGAATGAGGACAAACCCACATCTGGTTGTGTGGGTGTCGAATTGAAATGGCTAGAGGAGTTGGTCAGCCAATTGGATGGAAACAAATTCCCTTTTCTAGTAATTGTTGAAACAGAAGAGAATTTTTAGTTCTTAAATTAAAAGCTAATTGAAGTTCTGATATTTATTTTCAATAAAACAAAGGAAACTCCCGTTTTAACACTTGACGAACGACACATAACTTGTGTTTTATTTAGCCATGAAACAATCATTCAAATCCATTCTCTTGATATGTTCTTTGATCACATTCATTGGATGCGTAACTCCAGTCAAGAAGCCCACTACTAACAATATTAATAATAAATCAGGTGCAGTTACCTTAAAAATTGGTTTCCCCATATATTTTCCTTTGGTGCCTGATAGATTAGCATCTAAAGTATTTTTGATGAAATTATCAAAAGATAAAAAAAACTATGCGGAATTGCCAGTAGTTGAATCTACATTTGAAAGTCGTGATCAGGTAACTTTTTTAAATTTAGAACCTGGTGATTATGTTATAGCTGGCTTTTATCGATTGGACCAACAGTCCAACCATTCTGCAGACTTGTTCGTAATTTTAGATGATGAATCAATTACAAAATCGACCTTTCGAGTCAAAGAGAATGAAATGAATATTCTAGGAACTATATACTGTATGATTGCAAAAGATGGTCTGAACTTACAAGGAAACCAGCTAGAACTGTCAAAAAAAATCGCACCAGGTGTAGAAAACAATAGAGCAGATGTTTTATTGACGGCTGTCATCGGCGGACATACTAAACAGGTTCGAATTGAAACGATTACTAAAATTAAAAATTCTCCAGAAGAAATTGATTCATTTAAACCAGTTCTTTCGGAAAGTTTTGAAGGTACAATTTGGAAAAGTCATTTTAAAAATTTAAACTAAAGTAGAAAAAAAAACCGGTATTGGTTTGCAATACCGGTAAAAATGTTGTTTAGGATTTTAAAAAAAGTCAAAAGGACTGCAAAACAAAGTCTTTGTATTCGGGAGTTTTCATCTCCTTTTCCCAACGACTCCAGGTATAAGGCCACATCGCTGGATCTCCATCTGGATCCAAATACCAACTTTGACAACCACCGAGCCAAACTGTATCTTTCATTCCAGCCTTGAGGTAAGCCGCAAATTGTTTTAAGGCATCCTCTGTGGTCTCAATAGAATCAAATTTCTTTTTTCTCCAATCTTGGATGATCTTCATTATATATTTAGTTTGCACTTCACTCATTGCAATGACAGAGAAATTTCCAATGGGAGTATTTGGTCCGAGCATCAATACAAAATTGGGAAAGTGAGGAATGAAGAGAGAGCGATAAGCTTGGACTTTCTTTTTCCAAACGGTTTCGATCGAGATTCCATCTTTTCCTGTTAGGTTCATTGGTCTCATAAAGTTGAATGGGTGAAATCCTGTTGCTAAAATCAAAACATCCAGTTCATGGAGTTTTCCATCTTTTGTCACCACACCTTTTTCTGTGATTTTTTCGATTCCTTCTGTTACTAAATCTGCATTTGGTTTTTGAATTGCATCGTAAAAGGTAGAATTCACTATCACACGTTTGCAACCTACGCGGTAGTTAGGTGTTAGTTTTGTCCGTAATATTGGATCTTTGACAGATTTTTTTAGATTTCGTTTACATAGAAAACTCATGAGCATATGAGGGAGTTTTTTGCCAATAACGGCTTTTGAAAACGTTTGTTCTACAGCAAATGTATACCATTTATGAAATCGTTTGAGGATATTACGGTCGTTTCTCCAACGTTCTTTATCTTTTTCCGAATAATTGGCATCTGGAACCTTAACGATCCATTGGGGAGTTCTTTGGAAAACGGAAACTTTTTTTCCCACTTTGACCATTTCAGGAATGACTTGTGCTGCCGTAGAACCTGTTCCTATGATTCCAATTCGTTTTCCATTTAAGTCGACCGAATGATCCCATTCAGCCGTGTGAAAACATTTTCCTTGGAAGGAATCAAGGCCTGGAATGTTCGGACGAGCTGGATGGTGTAAAATCCCCGTTGCAGAAATCAGAAAATCAGAAACGTAAGTTTTTCCCTGATTCGTTTTTGTCGTCCACTTTCCATTTTGGTAGGAGGCCTCTGAAACGGCTTCATTGAAATGGATTTTGGGTGTGACTTTGTATTTTTCACTAACGCGTTTGAAGTAAGCTTGGATTTCGTCTCCGTGGGCAAAACGATGGCTCCATTCCGGATTTGGTTCAAAACTGTAAGTATACATATGAGCAGGAATGTCGCAGGCAACTCCGGGATATGTATTTTCTCTCCAAGTTCCTCCCAGATCGTTTTTTTTCTCTAAGATGGTAACGTCTGTGATCCCTGCTTTTTCTAGTTCAATCGCAAGTAGGATGCCTGTCATTCCTGCACCGATCACCACGACAGATGGATTTCTAAGAAGTGATGTTGTCATTTAAGTTCCTCATTTGGTATTTTCCGATCTTTGGTCTGTTACGAGAACATGGTTCTGTAGTTTACAACTGAATGAGAATGACATAGGATTATAGAACGTTTGCAATAAAAAAAACATAAATATGATAAAAAAGGTAAAAGTAAATTTTTAATTGGAATCATACTGATTCTAGAAATTTGCAGATGAACATAGATCAGATTAGTTCAGGAGACTTTCGATAAACATCTGTTAAACTAGCAGATCCTATCGATTTCTAGAGCAAACACCAAAAGGTCCAAAACTACTCGAAAGGATTCGATTTAAAAAAAGAAGTGGATTCGTGTTTTTCTAATTAAGTATTGACTTAATTAAGTGATTGCTTAATATTTGCGTTATGAATGCTTTTGCTGTGTTGGCAGATGAAACAAGAAGGGATATTGTGCGACTCGTAGCTAAAAATGGAGAGCTCACTTCCACAGAAATTAGTCAAAATTTTCAAATGAGTCCTCCTGCTGTCTCGCAACATCTAAAATTACTCAAAGAAGCAAAAATCCTCAATGTGAAAAAAGAAGCGCAGAAACGTATTTATAGCCTGAACCAACAAGGAATGAAGGAAATGGAAGATTGGATTATCGAAATCAAGAACCTCTGGGTGAAACGTTTGGATAAATTGGATCGTTATGTAATGAAATTAAAAATGGAGAGATCAAATGATAAAAAATAATTTAGAAACAGTTATTGAAGAAAACAAGGTTACGTATAAAAAATATTTTGATGTTCCAGTAGATCTTCTTTTTGAAGTTTGGTCGAAGCCTGAACATTTAACGGAATGGTGGGGACCAGATGGATTTACATTAACAATCAAAAGTTTGGATTTTTCAAATGGTGGGATTTGGGAATTTATTATGCATGGACCCGATGGACATGATTATCAAAATAAAATTCAATTTATCAACATTCAAAAACCTAAGTCCATTTTGTATAAACACATTGGCGATGGCGAAGGTGATGAAGATGTAAATTTCCAATCCAGAATCATTTTTGAAACAGTTGGAGAAGGTACAAATCTCATTATGGAGCAGATTTTTTCCAGCAAACAAGAGTTAGAAAGAGTAAATGAGAAATATGGGGCCATTGAAGGTGGAAAACAGCATATTGGAAATCTTGCGAAGTATTTGGAGAAAATTTCAAAACCAAACTGAATCTGAAAAAAGTAGGGAGCCATTCCTATTTCATGGAAACCATCCGTTCGATAGTTGAAACGAACGGTTGGAATACCGTAAAATATAACCAATCGTGAACGGGAAAATGATAACTTTGAATGGTAAAGTAGTCCGAACGCAAATACTCAATTTAGAAAAAAATAATGCTCTAATTGTCTAAATCCCATCTTCCGCTTAATACTCGTTATTTATTATCAACCTTTGCCAACTTTTTTTCTCGACTTTCGTTAGTTAAAGTCCTTTACTGCTAATAATGTCGAAAAATTAGGGAAAACCCCATGGTGAGTTTCTTCTCTGATTCTCGCACACAGTTTTTGCTATTAATGGAGTATAAAATTGAAGGTGATTCTGAAATCTAAAACTTGCTTATACCTAAGTGTACTGCAGTTCTGTCTCGGTTTAAGCGATTGTTCTGCTATTGATTTGGGAAATCCTTGTGACCCTGCTAGCAAAACCTATTTGGAATCCCTATTTTTAAAAGAAATTCTCGGAGACCATACTCCGCATTGTGGGTTTAAAAATACTGGAACAGCTGTTATATTCTCGAATTTCCAGAGCGCTGACATTGTCATTGGTCAGCCCAATTTTGAGACTAATTCGTCTACTCCTTTGTCGGGAGCAAGTTTGAACCAACCGGGACCAGTGACTGTCAGTGGTAATCAACTATATATATCCGATTCCAGAAATCATCGTATATTGGGTTACCATCAGATTCCTACTTTGAATGGTTCTACAGCAGACTTTGTGATCGGCCAAACAGATTTAGTTTCTTCTAACTTGGCAAATCCCCCGACGGCTACATCCTTTAGTTTCCAATGGAGTATAACTTCTTCTAATAATAGATTCTTTGTAGCTGACGCAACTAACAATCGGCATTTGATCTATAACTCGTTACCCACAACAAATGTAGCGGCAGATGTTGTATTAGGTATTTCAAATTTTACAACGGTCGGTGCTGGGACCTGTTCCAACACTGATTTGTCTTCGAGCGAGGGAGTTTCCAGTGCGAATGGTAAACTATTCATCGCTGATGAAGGTCACCATCGTGTTTTGATTTGGAATACAATCCCCACATCTAATTATACACCTGCTGATATTGTTCTAGGCCAGGCTGATTTCACTTCATGTAATCCCAACCGGGGAGGCCCCACACCAACTGCGAGTTCTCTATCAACTCCTGGAGGGGTTTGGACCGATGGGACAAAATTATTTGTTGCGGATTCAAACAACGGACGTGTGTTGATTTGGAATTCGATTCCTACAACTAACGGGCAACCGGCGGATCTGGTTTTGGGGCAGTCTTCTATGGAGAGTGCAGTTTCTACGACGACGGCAGGAGGCCTTTTTGTAGGTGGTGTTTATAATGTATTTTCTACTGGCGTACAGTTGATCATAGGTGACGCCAATAACCATCGGGTTTTAATCTGGAATTCAATTCCTACAACTAACGGACAACCGGCGGACACAGTTTTGGGTCAAAGTAATTTTATAAACAATGCTGCAAATGACGACGCGCAAACCGGAGTTGCTGGAGTGACTCCAACATCCAGAACGCTTTATAGTCCATATGGTGTTTATCTGGCCGGTAAACAATTGTTCGTAAGCGATTTTGAAAATAACCGTGTTCTTATCTTCAAGGGAAAATAAGTGTAAGCTTCAAAATCATTTAATTCGATACCATTTTATTATGATGCAACGACTGGCATTTCTTAGTAGATTCTTACGTGCAGCAATATGCAACTCGACTTGATCCAAAAAAATAGCATTCAAACGTAGGATTGTTTCTTCAAAACCTTGGTATTCAAAGTTAACGAAGA
>NZ_RQFW01000017.1 GCF_004770145.1 Leptospira bourretii
ACTGTTTTATACGCAGCAAGGGCAATCAGGGATGCTCCAGCAGTAAACGGTGCTGCAATTACAGCAGCCACCGAAGCAACGGTATCAATCACATCCCCATTATCGTTCATAAACTTAGCAGCAGTTTTAGCGTTGATGAGACCACCAGTCGCAACAGAGACAACACCCCCCACTGCATTGGCAAATCCATTGCCGTTCAGTGCTTCTCCCTCAGCTTTGATCTCGTTGTATTTTTCCTTCATCTTAAGGATTGGATAGAACTGATTGAAGTGGTGACTTCCGAACGCTCCTCCCACGGTAGGTCCAACCAAGTAACCGGAGTTCTTCGCCGATTCCATCATGGCTTCTTTGCCTTTGTCATCAGCAGAGTTAAACTCAAACATCTTTTGAGGATCAGTCGTAAACTGCATCATGGCTGACTGGGCTGCTTGGGCAACTTTTGCCATCGCTTTTGGATCAAGCATTGTAAAACCAACTTCACGGTTCTCTGACTTCTCTGGATCATATGTCAGTTTGAAGTCCGTTTGCATTTGGTTACGAGCCAGTCTCACCATTGTGGTCAGTTCCCCACTCGCAGGACCATTTTTCCCTTGTAAAGATTGGTAATCGGTTAGATCCCATTCCTTCCCATCGGAATCTTTGACGGTTGGTAATTTATCCGGTTTGATATATAAGAAAGAAGAAAAGGTTGGGAGTATTTGATAGGATGGATTCCCCATCTTATCTACAGCAGATCTCACATACCCTGGTCCCATCTTGATAAAGTTATCTTGCAATAATTGCATGGTTAACTGTTCATCAAGGGCTTTGTTTTGTTCGGCGATGGTTGCTTCAAAAGTAAGTGGCAAAGACCAAAGGGAATCCAATGTTTGGAGGACTGCCATTTGTTTACTGCGATCCTCCATAAAGTTCAGAAGTCCTCACTCCTGCCAGCGGAACTTCCTGTTCCGACTGGCGAGCTTTGGCCATCCTTGGCCACGCCTCCGTGACGACCTCTTCACTTGGTTAAGAAAAGAATTGGTGAATATTTTTTGGCGCCTCGAATTCGTTAGTTGATTGGCACTTATTTCTGTAACGACCGCGCTATCCGCTCCAATCTTTCCGATCAGTTTGTTGACCAAAATAATCTATTTATGGAAAGGATTTTCGCTACTATCGCTGGCGCGAGGGGATAATCGGTGAAAACAATCATTAGTTAGGAAATGTTTAGTTAAGATTGAAAGAACTGATTAGAATCAAGATTGATTCTTGTCATAAGTCTTAATTTGGCATTGATACGAACTACTTGTAAAAGCGGAAAAATGTGCGATTTATGCGAACTGCAGATAAACACCGGAAATATTTTGGCTATACGCATAGCGTTTAACGCCCGCAGACGAGTGTCTCTCTGTATTGCAATTAGCCGCCGCCTAATTCACCCATCCCCTCACCAATCCTCCACAAACCGAGAGATGGAAACTGCGACTTGGAATCCACTCCGGTGTTAGGTGGTCTCTACCACACCTACTCTTGGAAGAAAACCGCTTAAGAGAGTTACTCTCTTTTATACTTCGATTTGCTCCCATTGTTTGCAAGCTTTGATTCAATTATCTCTTCTGTAAAAGAGAAGAATTCTTTATATCCGAACGATCAACGGAACACTCATTTTTGGAACAAAATCTTTGTGAATCACTAGAAATCGATGACTTCCGTTTGTTTCTTGTCTTCAAGATCTTTCCCGTTTGCATCCAGCGTCTAACTTAACGAACATTTTGTTCGCTATTATAGTTTTGGCGAGGCTCAGGCTCATGGATCTTCACGATAAACTATTCCGCTAATTTCGTAACAATAACCTTTCTTTTCCAAATCTATAGTCTCTTGAATATTTGGTAATTTCTTTTCAATAGATTGATCAACAATTTCATTATTAAAAAATGTCACTAGGAAAACAGAATCACTTTTATTGCCATCAGGGTAAAATCTTTTCTCATACCAGATAACACCAAGCTTATTATTTAGAACTTCACCTAGAAATGCCCTCGATGAGTAAACTACTTCATCAGAATCAATTGATAATTCTTTACCAGGATATTTATATCTATTCTCTCCATTGTTGGCAATTAATCTTCCCCTTTCTGGTAAGTGAATATAAATGGATCTAGAAGTATCACAATCACTACAATCTTTGCCCGAAACTACAAAGTATTCTTTCTCATTCCTAGATTTTATCTTTCCAATTAACTGTAAATCATACAAATTAGAGTTAAATACTTCATGCCCTCCTTCAATGATTGATCCATTTTCGATAGTAACCTTCATCTTTAATAATTCAGTAAGTTCTTCTTTGTTAAAAGAAAGCCATTTGGAATTACCTTCATATAATACTCTGAGCCAATATTGTTTTTGCTCAATTTTCGTTTCTTCAACTCGAACAAATGTTCCAGGTACAATTCCTTGATTTGAAGGCTTGGCATTGAAAACAGTGTCATATGCAACTAATCTTTTTTTTGCAAAAAAACCGAATTTAGGAATCGCCTGCGCCGTGCAATTGTTTGCAAAAAGTAAAAATAATATAAATACTGTTCTTAACATTTTAATAGTCCTTCCTTTTGACAGATACCCATTTTTCATTTTTATTAGTTATGAACAACTGAGGAGTAGTAACCCCGGTTTGATTGTCCACATGAACCTTTTCGCTTGTTCTGTATCTACTTACCCTCATGAATAGTCCTGAATCATATGCCGCCAACCATGTTTGATCTTTGGTGTAACCGCTCACACTGATATCTACTGCATCTCCATATGTATGCTGGCTCTTTTTCGCAGCTCTACCTTTTGTACTTGAGTCTTTCCTAAGCTTATCTTGTTTAGCTTGTGACCTATAGCCACTAACAACCCTCACTTCTCTTCCATCTAGTTCCTCACTAAAATCAAGTAATTTCTCTTTCATAACTTCGGATTTAATAGTTACACCTGAGTTAACTCTCAAATTTGCAACGATTTCGCCATTTTTTTCTCGAGTAATTAAATTCTTGTCTTCTGAAGGTGTCGGCACTGATTTTTTCGATTCTGACGCGGAAACTGCTTTTTTATCTTTTTCTTCATCTCCAAAGATTTTCGCTATACCAGATTTTACATATTTTATTAACCCACTAGCAAAATTTATATTAGGTCCAGTCAATGGTGTATAATTATGCACCAATACCCCGTCTTCCCCAACGTAGTAACTATGGTTGTCTTCCACCTCAAAGTTATAAACCTTTGTAGGCTCTACATAGTAGCTTCGAATGTGGCTGATTTCGACAAGAGCACCATCAGCTAAAGCAAGGACATCTCCTACTTGTAAGTCCTTCACCTCTACCCATTCTTTTCTATCCACAACCCAGAAAGGATGGTTCCAAGTAGTTTCTAAAGTAGCTCCTTTTGTAGTCTTCACCTCATAGAGTTGGTTGATTTCATGCAAGAAGAGTTCGGTAACAACTTTGTATTCTCTCTCACCCGTTGTTTCATTCCAAGAAAGAACCACATCCCCAACTCGAATGTCTTCAATGTTCTTTAAGCCGTCTTTTGTATGAACTTTTGTTCCTGCAACGAAGCAAGTTCTAGGAACAAACTTTCCATCCTTGTCCAGTCTACCAGCATCCGATGTTGAGATACCTAGAGCACCAGCAACATCATCATAAATGTCTCCACCAATCTTCTCTAGAATGTTATCTCTAGATCCGTCTTTTTCAGCCTTCGCCTCTTGTTCTTTCTTATACTGAGCAAGTAAAGCATCATCGTCTTTTATGTTTGCGTAGTTCGGATCTTTCCTCTTCTCTTTTAACCATTCCTGTTTTGCACCTTCTAATTTCTTATCAGCAGCTTCTTTCCTAGCTTTTGTCTCCGCATCAATCTCATCTTGGATTTGTTTTTTACGGAAATCCATAGCGAAGTTAGTATTTCCAGAAAGTCCAGTGTTCTGATTGTAGCTTAGTGCGTTGATTCCATCAAAGCCAAGACTTGCAGAGAATCCTTCTTTCTGGTTAAAAGAAAGTCCCATATCCATTTGTGAGAAGGATTGGAATTGTGGTTTAGGAGGTGGTGTTTGTCCTGGAAGAGTCTTTGCAGCTACCTTCTCTATGGAAGCATCCAAACTCGCACCAAACCCTTGTTTCTGACTAAAGGACACTCCTCCAGTCAAAGTCGTTGCGTAATTATCATTTCTAGAGACTTCTTTCTGTGCGTTGAGGCTTGCTCCTACACCAGTATCCTTACTGTAGTTGAGTCCTCCGGTTACCTTGGTCCCTCCTTCTGTTGCCTTGCTATAGCTTACACCTCCGCTAAAGCCTCCACTTTGGCTATAACTTAGGTTCACACCAAGGCCTTTGAGAACGTCATTGTTTCCACCAAACTCATAACCTACGCTAGCACCAAAGCCACCGTTTTGGGTATAACTCACACCAGCAGATAATCCACCTAACTTCACTGAAGCACTCGCACCAAAGCCTGCACTCTCTGAGTAACTCACTCCCAGACTCACTGCACCCATCTTAACACCTACGTTGGCTCCAAAACCTTCGTCATAAGAGTAAGAAACATCCACACCTGTAATGGAAGAATAAGCGCTCACAGCTCCTGCAAGCGCACCAAGAACTCCACCTTCATAGGCTCCCTTCACTGTTTTATACGCAGCAAGGGCAATCAGGGATGCTCCAGCAGTAAACGGTGCTGCAATTACAGCAGCCACCGAAGCAA
>NZ_RQFW01000018.1:342500-508421 GCF_004770145.1 Leptospira bourretii
TTACTCTTGCGAATAATATCCTAAAGTTTTTTTGTTCGTCTTTTTTGATGAACCATACATGACTCGGCGTCTGTATGGCCCTCGGCGCATTGTTTGTTTTCTTTACAATGTCGTATATATGTTGTCAAAGAACGAATGTTTCCCTGCAGACTAATCACCCAGGAGTATTCTCGTGGAAAATTAAAATGTCGGTTATTCGTTTTGCTTTCGCAAAGGAAGATCTTCCTCTCCCTCCGCCCACAGTCGCCTGCAAGCTACCGGTTTCATGGTTCGTTAAAGAATCATGCGGTAAAAACCAAAGTAATTTCAAAACCCAAGCGGTCAACAAGCTTTTATAAAAAAGTTCGTGGTTCATGGGTTTTATTTTTATAAATTGGTGGTTCGTTAGCAGGTGTAATGAGACATAATTCGGGTGATGGATGTATAGGAGGCAATGGCGCATAACAAGGGAATGGTGGCTATGGACAAGCGACTAACATTAGATAGATGGTACAGGCAAACGGTTGTTTGTATGAATGGGTCAGCTCTTCTCTCTTACTTTGCGGATAGATTTGCAAAAGGTGAACTTATGGAGAGATTTTTTTGGAAAGAGCGATTGTTAGTTGGAATTCTAACGTTCTTGTGGTAGAAGGGACTTATTGGGTGGCGGGTGGATTACCCCACCCAGTTCGATCAGGGCGGGGAGAGTTTACCTTCTAATAACGCACATTAAACTGAAGATAACCATACCCTTCACGTGATGTCTGCCCATAACTGACTGAACCAGGGTTTATTGGTAAATAACCAAACTCCACAGTTTCTTCATCAAGCCCAAGGATATAAAACGTGGCTGCAGATACGAGCATCAGTCCCATCAAAATCACCATGGGACCTCCTACCAATTGGCGATCTCTGCGATTTTCCATAGGAAGAGTCCCCGCAACACGTTTCAAATTCCTAGCTTTTGATTCTGCGTCATCGATTACATGGTTTTGCACTCCATACCAAAAGAAAAACTCATTAGGATTGTTTTGATAAAAAGACTGGATAGCAAGTCCATTGACGAGAGTTACATCTGATCTTGCTGCCGAATATGCCTGCCTAGATGCATAATTTAAATATACATAACTTGCGTAAAACAGAAGAGAACCATACAACGAATAGGTGGCAAAATCTTTATAGGTGTGATCTAAAAAAACATTTTGTTTATTTTTATAATAAACATCCGTTTTACCTTCTCTCATCACAGCATCAACAACAACTTCCTCATTGTCTTGTGCATCAATACCACGAAAATAATCGATATGACCTTCTTTAGACACCCTCAATCGATTCATACCAGAAGGGATAGCGATTCGCTCTAACGGAGTTTTTCCCAAATACTGAATTCCCAAATAAACATCCGCTTCCACATTCGAACGTACAGATATAAATGAATTACTTAGTTTGAGTGATAGTTTCGCATCTACCTGAAACGGTTTCCCTTTTTCCAATTGGATCTCTTGTTTATGCGGATGAAACCCTTCCTTAAAGATAAATAGGGACCTTTTGCCAACTGGAAATTTTTTGCCACTTAATGGAGTTTTTCCCAAATAAATTCCATCTAAATAAACAAGAGCACCCTCTTCTCCCTCCGCTGTAACTGCAACAGTCGTTGTATCCTTTCCTTGTAATTTTTCACGAATGGATTCACCCAATGGCCCCATTTCTTGATAAGCACGAATTACAGATGTTTTGTGCTCAAAAGGAATAATTTTCCCCTCAAAGTCATCAAAAAGAAACACCTTAGTAAAAAGTTCATTCTCGCGAACTTCAAAAGAGCCGGTGATGATATAGTCGCAGTTTAATTTTGAGGCTAGACCAAATGATTCATCCGGCGTTGGAGCTTTCCTATCCAATAATTGTTTGATAGTTATCTTAATATAACGGGGATCTTTTTCCGGGGCCAGTTGTTTTTTACCAGACCTAAGATCCTCCAAATCCTTTTCATCATTGATTTCTTTCTTTTTCCGTTTTACGTTTAAAGATTCCGCATCAATTTTTTCTTGTAATGTTTTGTCTGGCGATTCACCAAAAGAATGATAAACTATGTTTGGTTTCGGATATTCTACATAAGTATATTCTAAATTTCTCAATTCCGAAAGTAATACCGAAGGAATTCCCTTAATTAAATATTCTTTCGTTGGATCTGGTGTAGTGGAAACAAAGGAAAATAAACACAAATTACGTGAAGACTCATAGGTCACACTTCCCTTATAACTTTGTTTGGGAAATTTGTAATAATCATCTATAGAAAACAATGGCAATGTATTGGTTACAAGGCAAAGGATGATGAGTAATGCTGAAATTTTATGTTTCATTCTTTTTTAGGTTAGATCCCAAAGAATACACCAAAGTTAAAATGGCAACGATCGGAAGCAAAACGGAAACAGGGGACTTGTCAAAATAATCTTTAGAAAATGAGATTTGTTCTCCAAGACCTGGACCAGTATCACCTAGTGCCGTTTGAATTCCCAGATAGGAAAACAATGCCGTTGTCATGACTACTGCCGGCAATCCGGAGAAAAATAAAAACCTAAAAATATCTCGGAGCGCGGGCAAATAATGCAAAACAACTAAATGATATGATTTGGCTCCCATACAAAGGGAAGCAGAAAGATAGGGGCTTTCTTTGATCTCGCGAATTTTTGCAGTCAGTGTTTCATAAGACAATGCCCAATCGGAAACTAAAATCGCAATAAAAATGGCAAACGGACTATCCGGCAACAAACTCATGACGATGAGAGCAGATAACAAAGATGGGATTGCCAGAGATACAGAAACGATTCCAGAAAGTAAAAAATCTGATTTTTTAGGAAAAAAGAGAGTGAAGGTCGAGAGCAAAAAGGAAACAAAAATCGTAAACATACGAGCTGGAATCACTAGAACTATGGTCGAAAAAGACCCATAACAAAATAACGCAAGATTATCTCGCCCCAATCGATCGGTTCCAGCAAAAAAACCAGGAGAAAAAATAGGTAGGTTATTATTCGCCAAATCTACATTTGTTGGTTTCGGTAAAAACAAAACACCTACAAGAACCAATCCAAAAAATAAAAATCGAACAAAGGTATGTATTTGAATCAAGATGGAACACCTCCCGAAAAAAATCTTTGGAGATAAAACCCAATGCGATTCAAAACATAAAACAATATACCGGAATACATTAGCAATGTTGCAAGTAATCGAGTGTCCATTGACTTAATAGAATAATATAGAGACTTTCCTATTCCGGGAAAGAAAAAGATTTCTTCTACAACCATAGCGCCTGACAACAAGGATCCAAAATCCAATACCAAAAGGATCAGAGCCATCGGTAATACTTTTAAAAATATTTCTTTTCCAACTATATGACTCCAAGGATATGACCTAGTTTTTAGTAATTGAACATACTTAGAATTAGCTTCTTTATTAATTTCAGGCAATAGATACAAAGACATACGAGCGTATACTCTGGAACCTAAAGTAATCCCAGGCAAAACTACATAATATGTATTTCCTAATTCATAACCGCCAGGAGGAAACCACTCCAATCTATAAAAAAATAAAATCAAAAGAAGAATGGCGACAATAAAGATAGGAGTGGATAAAACTAAATTGGAACTAAAGGAAACAATATCATACAAAACTTTTGATCGAAAATATGTTGCTCCAAGAGAAAGACCAAATGCAAAAACAGAACCAACTAAAATACTAAAGAGTGCTAAGTGAAATGTAGGAAAGAAACGTGTTAGGATATGCGAATATACAGATTCACCATTATCTGTTTTCCCACCCGACTCCAATACTAATGATTTCCAAAATTTCAAATAGGAAGAAAAAAAGTTTGTATCCTGATTCTGGATTTCGGTTATTCCAGCATCTGCATAAAGAAAAGATTTATCTTTAGTATGAAACTCAGATACAAAACTACTGATGCAAGACAACAGCAGTAAAAAATACAGAAAACGGAATACTTCCGACTTCACTGGATTAACTTTTCGAAAGGAATGCCTTTTGGATTTCTTCGAAATTTTTGGCTTTGATGAGTTTTTCTCTTTCTTCAGGAATATTGAGAGTTTTGGCAATCAGCGCTAATGTTTTGATATGATCCTGAAACTTATTTTTTGGAACAATGAGCATGATAAAAATTTGTACTAAACCATGATCAAGGGCATCAAAATCAATTCCTTGTGGCGCAATCGCCATAGCACATTTCAATTCATTTACATAGTGCACAGAACAATGAGGAATGGCTACACCACTCCCTATCCCTGTAGACATTGATTTTTCACGGTTCATTAAAGAAGAAACAGTTTCCTCTTCATAAGCAGGATCTAACGATTGTGTGGCGACCATATGTGAGATCATCTTTCGAATGGCATCCTCTTTCGTGGTTGCTTTAAAATCGAAAATGATATTTTTAGGGTCCAGAATCTCCAGAAGTTGATTCATATGGTATAACTTACTCCCACCTTTTCAAGATCGACTTATTTTCCAAGAAAAACCCTAACTAAGAGACCTTCTAATAGAAAAAAAACAACCAATGCTGAAGCTGCGCTCAGACCCATTTTACCTACAAAAAACGCAATGGGAAGTAAAATGACAAATCCCAGCAAAGAAACATAATAGGATCCGTAAAAATTCCGCCCTGGGCCTACGTGCAAAAAGAAGGCAAGGGCCGAATAAGAAAGAATCCAGTTCAATCCCAACTGACCAGAACCAATTCCCCAAATTGAAAATAAGAGGAGCCAACCCAAAAAGAAACTAAGTAAAATTGTCCTGCGAAAAGAAACCCAAGCGATCCCCACTAAAACATAAACCCCAAGGCAATCGGCAAAAGATAAAAAATCAATCTGTCGAGTCGGAACATTTGAAAACCAAGGCATTGAGAAAGGTAAAATAGAATTTTCCAAAGAAATACCTGTCCAAGGAATAAACTCCACTGGTGTACGAAAGGAATACCCTAACAAAGAAAATACTGTATCCCAAATCAAAACAAAAAGAAAAACCAAACTAAAGAGAGGAACTCTGAATGAATATTGTTGGATGAAAAAATAATGAACCACGATTGCAAAAAGAAAAGCAACCGGCAATAAAATAGGATGCAACCAAGTTGTGGGTAAAACCAAAAAAACAATCAGCAACTGAGACAGTAAACCCAACCAATAAGGTGATTGGTTCGCTCGAATACAAAATCCAAAATAAACCAAAGTCAGAATTGATACGATCGCAATGGGTAAAATTGGTATTGGTAAAACATGAGCCAATGAATATCCAAGAAACCCAATTAAGGTTAAAAAATAAAAGAAATCTGCAAATACTTCTGAAGACTTTACTCCCCAACTATTTTCAGATAGAATATAAAGGTTCTTTAACATATAGTAACGGTTGCTAAACCATAACTCCTTCAATTCGTTTCCGAATGTCAATCCCAGATGGACAGTAAACAGTACAAATCCCGCAGGATATACACTGACTCTTTTCGAATTCTTCTACTCTCCCTTTGATGAGTTGCACAGGATTTGCATGGGTTGGACAATAATTATTACATTCCAAACAATCAATACAACTGAATTCTTTTCTGGATGCAGGAAGTTTTTCGTAAAGAGTGATCGAATATTGTTCATAAATATTAAAATAACCCAAGGATGAGACATCCATTGGTTTTACTTCTTCAAACACTGTTTGGAACGAAGCAATTTTATACCGTTTGTCTAAGTTTGCTGGAATGAAGGCCAATGATTGTCCGTTTGTTAAAAAAAACTGGCGAGGCTCCAAATCCATTCTTCCTTTACGATCTACCAAAAAAACTGCCAAATGTCTTTTTGTAAAAGGTTCGTTATAGTATAACATTCGCAAGATGTGAAATATCGTTTCAGCACCTAAAAATAGAATATCATGATTGAATAAAGACTTTCTGGTTTTATCTACTGTCTCGTGAAATTGTTTGTGAAGAAAAAACTCAGGAATCCCATCAGGATGTTCAAAATCCAAAGAAGGTTGTTCAAAAAAATTAGAGACTTCTGCTTTTGGAAAAATTTGTTTTAGCAGTTCATTGAAGGCAAGATAAGATTCCTTCATGTCTCGAAGAATCATTTCTTCAAAGTTTAGATGTTGGTATCTGCAAAATGGTGATAATACAATCTTAAAAGTAGAGTCTTTCTTAAATTTTTGAAAATAATCCTTCAGAGGAGTTTCAATCAAATCCAAAGAATACAAAGCACCCAAATCAAACGATTCCAATAGGGTTGGAAAATCGTACTGGCGAAAATGATAAGGTGAAGTGGTAGACCAAGAACCATCTTGTTTAATTTGAAAGTATTTTTGGTCTGGGGTGAGACTAGCAACCCCATTGACAGGTGCAAGCACCTTCTTGCCGTTATGCGCAAGCATAACCTGACCATGAGTCACTCGAGTCGGATAGGAATCAGAGAGAACGCTGCCCGCAGGAACGGGGATCAGGAATTGACCCTGAATCGTCCGTTCTTTTTTGTTTTCAGTTTTATGAAATTTGCGAGCGAAGGCGCGAGGTAACCTGGGAAACAACACGCCGGTAATGATTTAGACGGCTTTCACCATGTAGATTTCGTCTTTGATTGGGAGTTCTTTTTTCAAGTTCTTGATATAAGGTAGAATCTCTCCCATTTCTTCATAATACTCGCAGTTTGTTTGCATACGACGAGCTACAGTAAAGTATTTATAAAGTTTTTCTTCACCGGAACGTTTTGACCATTTCTTCTTGTTACATTTGACTCGAAGAATGTATTTATCTTGCTCCGATTCGTATTGGCGAACGACGACACAATGCAAACAGTTCGCGCAGTAGACTTTTTCACTCATGGATGACCCCTGAACCTAGGTTGAATTTACAGCTTTTTGGAAGGAAAGGTTTCGTCAAGTAAGTACCACCGCACTTTCCTTAAGCGATGGCACGAAGTTCCTTTTCTGCTTTGGTCGCTGGTTTGAATTTCCAGAACGACTCCGCAACAGAAAGGTAAGCGACATAGAAAAATCCAATGGAATAGAGAACCATAAAACCAATCATGTATGGTTTTCCGACCACAAAGGATAAATAAATGCAAAACACGCAATAAACGCCCATAAAAAATTCGAGGAAAGCTCGGTAATCGACAGGAACCACATATTTGATTTTGTCCTGCAAACTATCCCCTTCTTTCTCAATTCTGAGTTTCGGTGTGCGTTTGAAACCGGATTGAACTCCGAAAACTGCTTCTACCCAAGCGTATGTGTTCATCACGGCAATCCCGGTTCCAATCATCACAAGGATGGGAAGGTAAACCAATTTGGATTTCCAATCTTTGTGGATTTCTCTTTGGGAATAGGCATAAAAAATCACAGGACCCATGGATCCGATGGATAGAACTGCTGCCGAACCAAAAAGAATTTCCATTGGGAGGTCATCCATTTTAAACCCAGCCCAGTATTCCATAAGGAGAAGCGGGGCTGTGAGAAGGATGTTGATGATCATGAGTGGGTGAACAGAATAATTGATTAAGTGAGTGATTGCCTCACCTTTGATTTTCCAAGATTCTTTGGACTTCCAAATCCTAGGGATGAGTTTGACCGCAGTTTGGATGGAACCCTTACACCAGCGGAATTGTTGTGCTTTGTAGGCATTCATGGTGGCAGGAATTTCTGCCTTACAAACTACATCTTTGATGTAACGGAATTTCCAACCTTTGAGTTCTGCACGGTAGGAAAGATCAAAGTCTTCGGTGAGAGTGTCATGTTCCCATCCACCAGCGTCTTCAATACAAGAACGTCTCCAGATTCCGGCGGTTCCATTGAAGTTCATCCAAAGGCTTGCACCGTTTCTTGCGACCTGTTCGATCATAAAGTGACCGTCGATTCCAAAACTTTGTGCTTTGGTTAAAATATTATATGTTTCGTTGATATGACCCCAACGAGTTTGGACCATTCCTATGGATTGATCTTCAAAATATCCCATCGTGCGAAGTAAAAAATCAGAATCTGGAGTGAAATCAGCATCGAAGATGGCAATGAAATCACCTTTTGCTTTTGCCATTCCTTCATCCAAAGCACCCGCTTTGTGGCCTTTGCGATTGGTTCTATGAACGTGTTCGATCCAAATTCCTTTTTTCTTGTACTGAGCCACAAGAGTTGCCACCTTTTCGATGGTTTCATCCGTGGAATCATCCAAAACTTGGATTTGCAGTTTTTTTGCTGGGTATTCGAGGTTACATGCAGATTCGATCAATCGATCCACCACATAAAACTCGTTAAAAATAGGAAGTTGGACCGTAACGGTAGGGAGATTTTTGTCCTTTAAAGAAAGGAGTTTTGTTTCATCCTCTGCACAGTTTTGTTTGTATCTGCTATACAAAAACACCATGAGGTAGGTGTGTAACCCGAAGTAGAACAGAACCAAAATATCAAAGCCGTAGAGAACCAAAAACGATATAGATAAAAACGTGAGCATAGTTATAGTCAAAATCGGCACATAGGGTGTTTTGGTCAAACATTTTGTGCACCGCCAAATAAAATAAGATTTTCTTTAGTTTGCGAATGTGACCCATCCAACATCTTTGGTAGCAAATTCTATGGATTCTCAATGGAAACGTTTCTGGGAAACCGGCCTCTTCCCCTCACTTGAGTTTAGTCTTAGCCTATCCATTGGTTATGTACTTTCTCTATTTTTTTATGTAGCCGGATCTGAACTTGCTCTTATCGATCGTACGGACACTGCGTACCCAGTGTTACAAATCCTTCTGATTATTTCCTTTGCAATCGGATTTATTTATAGGAAATACAAACAAACGTTACCTTTCAGTTTGGCCTTAGCCCTTCTTGTGGTTGCCATCCTACAGATATTTTGGTTTTTACGAGCCAATTCAGCAGAGTTCCTAATCGATTATATCTTTTCCTTTGAATTGGTATTACTCAGTGGAGTTTTGTCAGCTTTTGCTGTCGGGATTTACGGCGGTTCTTTACGTGATTTTCGTTTTTTAAGTTTTGCACTTGGTGTGACCGTGTTCACATTCTATTCACTCTTTGAGCCCAACCAAAACTACTCCATGAAAGTGCTGTTGGCTGTATTATATATTTTGTTATCCTTATACCTACTGAGTACATTTGTACAAAGAAGCCCTTATTCCAGTAAGTTTTACAAAATTCGATCCAAAATCGGCAAACATCCGTTATTTGCGCCATTTTATAGATCTGCACTTTCACTATTAATATCATATTGTATCTTACACTTATATTTTCAACCAGGGCCCAAAATACCACTCATCCTTTCTGTTTCTTTTTCAGTAATCTTTGGAAGAGTTTTATCTTTACTAGGTGGATTAAAAAAAGAAACCAAGGCAGTGTTTCTCATTGGAAGGGTAGCCCTTTTATTTGCTTTTTTCTTTTTTATTTACCAGACATATTGGAGTTCTTTTTTTATCGCACTTTGTATCATCACAGGATCTATTGTTGGTTTTTTCAAACCTAACAAAACTCCATATAAAGAATACCTATTGATTGGTTTTGAAACAAGTATTTACCTTGGTCTTTCCTTTTTATTATATTTCTGGAATTTACCAATGGGAATCCGAACCGTCTCAGCTTTGTTATTCGTTCCTGTTTTAGTTTATCCTTATCTAATGCAGAAGCACATTGTACGTTTGCCAAGGATTATGATGTTGGCTGCCGCAACTTTAATCGTTTTACTTTTCTTTTCACCACCAACGATTAGGACGAGTTCCCCTTTTTCCAAAAAAGAAATTTTTGATCCGATTCCCTTTGCGATCACCAACATAACTTTTAATAAAAAAGATTATATTTATTATAAATCTGTATTACCGTTTGAATCGAATCCGTTTTTACCAAAACATTCCGAAATCAAGGATAAAACTGTGGTATTAGGCCTTAGTTCCAACCAATCACAAATTATCTCCTATATTGAAAGATTAAGTCAGGAACAACACCCATTTTTAATCCTCACAACGAGAAACAAATCCAATCAGTTCCATCATATCAATGCGTTATCTCTCTTGAGTCGGAAATCTTATTGGAATTTTGATATTTATTATCCTAGTTATTTAGAATCAAAAATTGGATTTGCAAGTAGTTTACCAGTAGATTGGAAGTTAAAATATTTTGCTGAAAAATTAGATAACGCAACAACCCAGGAAGTGGTGGCAGTCATTGATTCCGTTTTGAAATATTCATCCGGAGATTTAAGAAAAGATGCACTTGAGATTAAACATCTTTATTATGAATCCTTTGCAGAATACGCAAGATTTTACCACACAATAGGACAAAACAAACTAGCGCTAGATGCCATTGCAATCGCAAGAAAATTTGAACCTCCAAAACCAGATTTACTCAGAATTGCTTTTAATAGTTTAAAATTTACGACTCCAGAAGCTGAATACATTCCTATTTTAGAAGACCTAAGTTTGGATGTTGAATTTCAGGAATTTGCTTGGAATTCGCTGATTCCGATGTTTGAATCTTTAGGAGATTGGGCCAATGCACTCCGTACGATGAGTTCATTGGAACGTTTTTATCGCGTAAACAACCAAATTGACCAGGCCAATGAACTTGAGCTAGCGCGCGTTCGGTTGTTTATAAACCAAGAAAATTGGAAAGAAGTAGAACCTATTATCAGCGCAAGGATCAGAGAAAATCCTGATTCTGTGATTTGGGAAAGACTTAAAAATGAAGTTATAGAAAAAAAAGATTCACTTAGAAGGTTGAGTGTACGACCTGATGTGAGAGAGGCAAGAATTCAATGATCCATTCTACACTACTCGGAATCCTCGCAGCCGTTTTATCGGTGTTTGTTGCAATATTAATCGAAGGTGCATCACTAAGATCTTTTTTCCATCTTCCAGCCATGTTACTAATCGTAGGTGGAACGTTAGGTGCAACATTTGCATCCTATTCCATTTCCCAAGTAACGAAGGCGGTAAGAGATACAAGGTTTGCTCTTTCACGAAAAAAGGAAAGAGATCTCAAACTTGTATTTTTTCGATTTTGGGAAAAAGCCAGAAAAGATGGTCTATTGTCTTTAGAAGATGAAGCAAAAAAATTAGATAATCCATTTTTACAGAAAGGGATTCAACTGATTGTAGATGGCTCAGATCCAAGAACCATTGAAGAAATTTTATGGGAAGCGCACGAAGAAGAAGAAAAGAATGATATGAAATCAGCGAAAGTTTTTGAAACAGCAGCAGGTTTTTCTCCCACAGTCGGAATCATTGGAACTGTATTAGGACTTGTCACCGTTCTCGAAAATTTAGATGGTGGAACGAAAGTTCTGGGACAAGGGATTGCAACAGCCTTCATTGCCACCTTTTATGGGATCTCATTTGCAAACTTAATTTTACTCCCCATTTCAAACCAACTCAAAGTTGTCGCCAAACGCGAGAGTAACGAACGACAAGCCATCATGAGAGGAATATTATCTTTACAATCTGGCGAAAATCGTAGGATCCTCGCAGAACGAATTGATCCATTTGTTAAATATTAATTGTTAATTTTTGGAATCTGGTTTGATGCAGAACAACTGATGAATTTTTTCATCACGAAAGTCTGCTGGAATCGATTCCTTGGTTCGATTGATACAAAGAAAACCCCGTTCGTTCCACTCTTCATCCACAACATCCATTTTGAATTTTCTAAAATTGGTAGAAAACCAAATCTCACCATTATCAGAAAGAAATTTTGTTAATAATAACAAAAGTAGGTTTCTATGTTTTGTTTGGACGTCCCACTCTTCTCGCATTTTTTTACTATTGGAAAAAGTTGGAGGATCCAAGAAAATTAAATCATAACGTTCCCTATTTGGATTTTTGGTTTCTTCTTCGATCCATTGCAAAATATCTGCATTGACTATTTGATGATTTGTCGACTTAAAACCATTGTGTACGAGATTTTTTAAAGCCCAATCACAATAAGTTTTGGAGAGATCCACACTTTTGGTTTTTTTAGCACCACCTGACGCAGCGTAAACGGAGAATGCACCAGTATAAGAAAATAAATTTAATACTGATTTTCCCTGTGAAGTTTTTCTGATCCAATCTCTTGTGATACGATGATCCAAAAAAAGACCTGTGTCTAAATAATCAGATAGATTGATACGAAATTCTAAATTTGATTCCTTTACCCATTCAAAATTTCCTTCGATGGCTAATTTGTCGTATTGGTCTGAGCCTTTTTGTTTTTTACGTCGTTTTAAATACAGTTCTCCTTCGGCGATTTGGAATACATCTCTTACAATTGTTGCAATTCTATCGAAACGATCATCATGACCTTCTTCGGCTTGAAAACGTAAAGAACTTTTGTCATATAATACCAATCCGCTGGGATACCGATCCAAAATACATGGTATTTGTGGAATGTCTTCAGAATAGATACGATAACATTCAATCGACTCTCTTTTTGCCCATTTTTCGCGTTCCTTCTTTAATTTGCGAAGGCGATTTTCAAACATGGTAAGGGCACCAAATCCCCGTTCGGTCATGTATTTTCCTTTTTGGGCAGGTTGGGATTTTTGGGTAGATCTCCCCGCCCTATTGAGACTGGGTGGGGTTATCCACCCGCCACCCAATACGCTCCGTTTACCACGACACGGCAAAAAAGTCCTTCATAAATCAGAATCCAAAAGATTTTTTTATGATCAGTTCATGTTTTTGATTGGTGAGGATTGAATACGCAGAAAAGACTGTCGGCTATGTCGACAAAAGATACCACCTTCATTTACTGTGACGGTAGTTCCCGCGGAAATCCAGGACCTGCTGCGATCGGTGTTTCATTTCAAAACAATGATGGAGTCGAATTTTTTTTTCTTTCTGAAAAAATCGGAAACGCAACAAACAATGTAGCAGAATGGCAAGCTTTATATCGAGGGATGGAAGAAGCCATCAACCAAAATCTTCAAAAAATTCGATTTCGTTTGGATTCGGAACTTGTCGTTAAACAGATGAAAGGCGAATACAAAGTAAAAAACAAAGACTTACTTGTTTTTAAAAACAAATGTGATTCTTTAAAATCATCTTTCCAAAACTTTGAAATTCAATACATCCCTCGAGAACAAAACTCTCGAGCTGACCAATTAGCAAACCTAGCCCAAGACAAAAAGGATTGATTGTGAAGTTTTGTTTTTATCTTCTATTCTGTTTTTTTTTGATCACAACCTTTGCCCATTGCAAAAAGTCAGCCACAAAACAGTTGGATGAACTTTTAGAAACCGGTTCACACTTCCAATCAGCAACCTTTTGTGAGAAAAACAAAACATTACTTACAGAAAGAAAAGAAGATTGTGAAAAAGTGACACATCTGGCCAAAGAAGAAATCGATTCCATTCTCAACCGAAAATTGGATTTAGGTATTGCTCCTGTCATTGTTGAAAAAAACAAGGGAAAGGAAATTGAGGAGTTCTTACAAGTCCACACTCGGATGGGAATTCGTTATTGGGAAATCTGGAAAGCAAACGTGATTTTAGAATAGACAATCTTCGCCCATCACAGGATAAACAAATCATGGCCGGAGATCCTTCCCAAATACTAAAAAAAATCGGACTAAAAGTAACGAAAAATCGTGAACAAGTTCTATCCATTCTACAAGGATCCCCTAGGCCCCTAAACCACCAAGAAATCATGGAAAAACTCCCCAAAGAGGAGTCTTGGGACAGAGTGACCATCTACAGAGCCTTATCTGATTTAGAAGAAAAAAACCTACTAAACTCCCTTCATTCCACAGATCGCGTCACCTATTTCGAGTTAAAGTCTGATGGAAATCATATTGTTTCTGCAGCACATGGACATTTGATTTGTAATGTTTGTGGTAAAATTGAATGTATTGATGATCCTTGGAATGGAATTCCTTCCGCCAAACAGTTAAAAGGTTTTTCTACCGAATCGGTTGAAATCGTTTTTAGAGGCAAGTGTAGAAATTGCCAATAGATCCGCAAATCTTAATCCCCAAAAACAACTTAAACCACCTATTACAAATTGATTCTGCTCTGAAAGGAGCGGGATTTGAATGTTTTCTTGTCGGAGGTTCAGTCAGGGATTTGGTCATGGGTAAAATTCCGAAAGAATACGATCTAACAACAAATGCTGAACCGAAACAAGTCAAACGTCTATTTCGAACAGTTATCGACACCGGAATCGAACACGGCACTGTAACGGTTGTTTTAGATAAAGTTCATTACGAAGTTACAACCTATCGCATTGACAAAGATTATACAGATGGTAGAAGGCCTGACCATGTAGAATTTGGAACCACATTATCAGAAGATCTAAAACGTCGAGATTTTACAATGAATGCCTTGGCATTTGATTTAACAACGGGCCTTCTTGTTGATGAACACTCCGGTCAGAAAGACATCCAAGAACGGACAATTCGTACAATTGGAAACCCAATCAAACGATTTTCAGAAGATGGATTACGACCCATTCGGGCATTACGATTTGCTAGTACATTGGATTTTGAAATCGAACTGGAAACAAAAAAAGCAATTCATGAAACAAAACAAATCACAAAAAAAATATCTTTAGAACGTTTTCAAGATGAAATTCTAAAATCTTTTTTAGGCCAAAACCCTTCTCGAATGATCCAACTTCTTGCCGAAGAAGGTATCTTTCAAATTTTTCTTCCAAGTCTTCCCTCTGAATTAAATCCTCAAAAAAATATCTTAGAAAAACTCAACCAAACATCCAAAGAGATCATCGGACTCCAATTGGCATTGGCTTTTTATTCTTTCCTTGCGGATACTACTTCAAAAGAATTAGAAACAATTTTACGAACCTTGAAGTTTTCTGGCCAAAACACCAAAGACTGCTTATTGTTCTTTGATTTTATTTGCAAATGGGAATCAATTCTAAAAGAAACCAATATAAATGAATTTTCGTTAAAGAAAGAATATTTAGCGCCCGTTAAACGACATTTCCAAACTAGATTTAAAATCGATAGAGAATTCATTCTCAAACTGACTCCCATTTTTGGAGAAACGACAACGCAACTAGTTCAAATTTGGGAAGAAGAACCCCCGCTTCTTCTAACGGATATGAAACTGAACGGCAATCACCTTACCGAATCCTTCCCTGACCTGGCAAAAACGCATTATGGGACAGTCTTAAATCACCTCTTGGACCTTGTCCTACACTCGCCTAAAGAAAATGAATATTCAAGACTATTGCGTCACTCTGCTCAATTTATAAGCAATCTGATCAAATAAATCCGAAATCCGCTCCCATTTGCTTTCTTTTTTGTTCTTTTATTAATCAAAAATTTATTTTTTTTTCGAAAGAACCCATTCAAATACAGTGTTTCTCTTTTTTTCTCCTGAGACCTGGCCGAATTTTCGCCAACCTGGTACACAACTTGCACAACAAGTTCACATAGGAGAAATGGTAAATGAGAAATAAATACACTCTGTTGGCAACGATCGTTGCTACCTTATTTTCCCAAGCTTCCCTTTTTGCTCAGGATAAAAAGGAAAAGGATAAGTCTTGGTATGAGTTGGTAAATTTTTCCGGATATGTGGATGTATACTATAACTATACTACAAACAACCGGCAAGGTGCTACACAAGATACAGCGGGAACTTTCCACACTTACAACAAGCAGTTTGCTGTGAATGCAGTTAAACTTTCTATGGAGAAGTTGGCGGATAAGGAAAGTCCATGGGGTTTCCGTTTGGATATGCAAAACGGACAAAACAACATGTATCAAGAACGTCCGTATCAAACAACTAACTCTCTTCATAACATGCAGTTGTTACAACAAGCTTATGTTTCAGCATACTTCCCAGTATTCAAAGGGTTGACAGTTGACGTAGGTAAGATGGCAACACATATCGGATTGGAACTTCTTGACTCAAAGGATAACATCGCTTACACGATTGGTTATGTGTTCTTTAACACAATCCCATTTATCCATACCGGTGCAAGAGCAAACCTCCAAATTAACGACAGACTATCCACTGGTCTTTATCTTTATAACAGTGCGCAAGGAACTGGTTATACTGGAAATGGTCAACAATTTGGATACGTTGGCGTAACTCCTTACGGAGATGCTGCTGGTGGATCAAGTTTAACTAGCACACAACAACATGCTTATGCTGATGGTCCAAACCCTACAAGAGCGATTGGAACACAAGTAAAGTATGATGTAGTACCTGATAAATTCCAGGTTGTTTGGAACACATTGCAAGCGAATGATAACATCAAAGGTAGACAAGACAACTCCCTTTACTATCTAGAGCAAGCAACTGGAACTTCATTCCCTAAACAATCAGCTTTCAAAACTGACCATTGGATGATTCAAAACTTGATTTTGATCTTCAAACCAACTGATAAATTGACTACCATCTTTGACTATACTTACGGTGAAAGAACTGGTCAAACAAATACAGCTGCGTTTGGATACGAAGCATCTGGAATCACCAAGGCAAAGTTAGATGCTGCTATGCCAGGATTAGTTCCTGATTTAGATCCAGGATTAGTGGCTGCAGGTTTTACAAAAGATACAAGTTTCTCTCGTGAAAATAGAATTAAACGAGTTTATCAAACATACCAAGTGCAAGCGAAGTATCAATTTACTAACCTCTTCGCTCTCGGTTTCCGTTTTGAGTATCTTGATGACAAACGCTACGGTGGATCACTTGTTGTGAACCCTCCTCTATTTGCAGTAACACCTGCAGACAGATATGACCTCAAGTTCCAAGACTCAATCGGTGCAAGAGCAGTTAGTAACTACGGGCAAATCAAAACCCTTACTTTCACACCTACTTTTGACTTAACAGAAAACCTCCAAGTAAAAGTAGACTTAAGAAGAGACTGGGGTCCAGGTCAACAATTCGTAGATACTTCCGGAAGACCAGCTTCCCACCAAAATGGTATTATCGTCGGTATGGTAGCAAAATTCTAAGGAGAAAACGATGAAAAAGAATATGAAATCCTTTAAATCTGGTCTAGCAGGTATCTCTTTAGCACTTCTTTTAGTAGCTGGCTTTGTTGGCTGCACAGAGTCTGGTGCTAAAAAAGAAGATAACCCGACTGCTTTACTTTATTTGGTGAACAACTCTGCCGGTCTTAATGATGTTCAGAGCGCTTGTGTAATTGCTTATACAGCTGCGAACTCTTGCGTTGGAGGAAAAGAATACTTTAACGCTGGAATTGGTTGCTCTCTAACAAAATTGGAAGGTAAAACAACAGATGATTTGAATGCTTTAAAAGAATGTGTTCTTAAAAAAGTAAATGATCCTGTTCAACCATGTAACTTACCTCAGTTTACATATGGCCTTGCGCAACAAGCCCTTGCTGGTGCTTTTGCAGCTTGTAACGCTTCGTATACAACAGCTGCCGGAACAACGGTAGATTTGACTGGATACTTAGTATACTAACAAAACTTAGGTCAGGAGATAATCTCTCCTGACTATTTTTATTCCATTTTGAATTCGAAACAATCCAACAAAAAAGAAAGTATTATGGCTTTTTATATTCCACTCTTTCCACAAAGGATCTTCGAAAGATCACTGTAATTTCCTTATCAGGAAGAGAATCTCCGGAATATTTACTAATCGGCCTTCTATAAACCCAATACTCTCGATCTCCACCACGTTTAACTTCATCTGGATCACCAATATACTCGCGAACAAAATTTCCATTTTTACCTGGTAATGTGTCTTTGATTTCTTTTCGAAGTTTCATACCAGCAAGTTGTTCTGCTGTTAGTTGAGCCAAAACTTCTTCCCGTTTTTCATCTTCGGATTGGATGTCTTTTGCCGATTTGGACATAAATTCTCGACATTTGGTTTCGTCTTGAAATGTCTTCATACAATTTTCAAAAAGACTTTCTTGGTTTTTAACTTCTAATGTGCGAGCACATGAAGCAGTAACGAACAATACAATTAATACTAAGGATCTGTTCACAAACCCTCCCATTCTTACGCCTATAAAATTAAATGATTGATTTATTGAAAATCAATTATCGTTAGAAGTTAAGTGGAATTTTATTTCGTCCACTTTAGGAAGATATACAGTTTTATGTCAAAATTTCTCTCTCGGTTTTCCATTCAAACTAGACTCTTACTTTTACCATTCCCACTCATTGTATCACTATTCATCATTCTGCTTATTTTAGTACGATCGCTGAATGGAACGATTCAATTTTCCGAAAAAGAACAATTGGGAATCCATACCCTAAAACCAATTTATTTAGCTTACAGGGAAGGATTGGAAAGACTAAAAACCGGACAAGAATACACCACTGATTTAATCCCACTGATAAAAGTAGCGAAAACAAAAATCAATGAAACGGAGTTACTGACTACAGATACGAAAGAACTGATTATTTGGGATAAATATACGCAAGTTAACTTTTTTGATCAGTCCACTAGCATTCGATTTCTCGGCGATACACAAGAACTGGCATTAAAAGTTGGTGACCTTTCAAACCTAATCCTTGATCCAGAAGTAAACTCTTACTACCAAATGGAGATTATATTCTTTAGAGTTCCAGAAATCTTAAAGAATGTTGCAGTATTAAAAGGAATTGCTCGTGATGAATTCACAAATACAACTAACAAAAATAACCAATACTCCAGTGTCAGCTTTACAAAAGCATTGATAGCAATCAATATTATCGAGGCCACATGCAGCGAAATTCAAAAATCTTATACGAAATCTATTGAAGACACTTCTCCTTATGAAAAAGAACTAACCGATGCAAAAACAATTGCAAAAACGTCTTGTGAAAGTTACATACAAGAACTAAAAGAAACCTTTATCATCAACACAACAAAACCATCTTCTTCAGAAAAATTGTTTACGACGATTCACAAAGGATCTTTGATCGCCGGGAACATTCAGGATCGTTCCATTGTTATTCTTGAAAAATTAGTGAATGACCGTATCAAGATATTGTCATTTCAGAGAAATACAAACATCCTTTTGGTTTTGTTTTCTCTATTAATTTCCATAATATTTGTTATCTTTATTTTCAGAAGTATTAACAAACCTCTGATAACGGTTCTTTCCAAAGTAAATGAACTTTCAAGTGGAGAAGCAGACTTAACCAAAACCCTTCCCAACTTTGGCCAGAATGAAATTGGAAAAATTACCGAGTCCATCAATCTTTTTTTAACAAATCTCAATCATATCATGAATCAATTGAAAATTTCGGTAAGTGAAGCTGAAAAAGCTGCTTATAAATTAAAACAAGATGCAATCTCCGTTTCTGATAATGCTTCTTCACTCGCTTCCATCTCAGAAGAATCAGCAGCTTCACTGGAAGAACTCACAACCTCGTTTGAAATTATGTTTGAATTCATTACAAATGAAACTAAAAACATAGTAAAAATTACGGAAGAAATGAAAAATATCGAAGGATCTATTTTCAATATCGAAAAAGCACTTTTACAATTAACTAACCAGTCCATCACTTCCACAAACTTAGCAAACTTAGGAAATACATCGGTTCAAAATACAGACAACGCAATGTCAGAAATTCGCTCCGTAACCAAAGAAATCACAGGAATTGTAGATCTTATTACCGAAATTTCAGAAAGAACCAACTTACTTGCATTAAATGCAAGTATTGAAGCGGCTCGAGCTGGTGATGCAGGTATGGGGTTTGCTGTTGTAGCAGAAGAAATATCAAAATTAGCAGACAAAACTCAATCATCCGTCAAAAACATCAAACGCCTCATTGATAAAAGTAATTCAGTCGTCAACATTGGTGCAAATCATGTTCATGAAACCGTAAATGCATTAAGTGAAATTGTAGAACAATCAAAAAGAATGCAAGATAGTGTAGATGGTTTGAAAGAAGAAATGACTACGCAAACAAAAAGTTTAATCAATGTGACAACAGAATTAAATGGCTTACAAGAAATGGCTGAGACGATTGAATTCTCAAGCAGGGAACAGAAAAAAGCTTCCGAAGACATGGTAAATACAATCAACACTCTTTCTGGTAGTGCGCAGGAATTAGCAAACAATTCCGAAGACTTGAACCAAGTGAGCCAAAAAATTGGAGAAATTGCGGGAACCATTGCGACTGTCACAAATTCCTTTCATACTCACTAACAAAAGCTAGACTTTATGCCTAAAAACGATCAGACTTAAAGTTGAAGTTTTCAGAAATTCAAAAAAAACCGAACCAAAAAATAGAATTGATAGATTGGGCCGGGGTTCCCTGTTTGGTTCCTATGTCCTCATCCCCATCTCAAAAGAATAAAAAACCAAAGAAAGAAAAACTTATTTTTTTCATTTTTTTCATAATACACATAACTTCAATTAGCTGTAAATTCCAATCACAAACCAACGAGCAACAAAACTCTATTTTAAATATACTTCTAATCAACTTGATGTCAAATCTCCAAAATGCAACCGAACTACAAACAGTTGCGAGGAAAAAAATTGGTATACTTCCTAATTCCATCCCTGGTTCGGAATCAGATACAATTGAAAAAATCGCTTTGGGAAACAAACTATTTAGGGATAACAAACTTTCTTCTAACCATGTTCAATCCTGCCTCACTTGTCATCCGTTAGATGGGAATGCAGCAGGAATGGATCGGCAATCAACCTCAAGAGGAACATTTGGCCAAATAGGAAAAAGAAATACTCCGACTATTCTTAATGTTGGTTTTTTATCTTTCCTTTTTTGGGATGGAAGACGAGATACATTGTACAACCAAGCGATTGATCCATTTATCAATCCATTAGAAATGTCTTTACCATCTGATACGGAATTATTAACGCGAATCCAAAACGACTCAAGTTATACTTCTTTTTTTGCAAATGCATTTCCGGATTCTCCAAGCCCGAGCCTTCATTCCATTCGTCTTGCCCTAGTTGCATTTGAAAGATCACTTGTTTCAAAATCTCGATTTGATGATTTTTTGGAATCAAATGTACAAGCACTTGAAAATAGTGAAATGGCAGGACTACGAATATTTTTAGATGTTGGATGTAACAACTGTCATACTCAAAATCTCCTCGGTGGATCACAATTTTCAAAGTTAGATTCAAAATATTCTTACAACCCTAATGATTTAGGCCGATCAGAATTTACCGGAAACCCTGCGGATAATTTTTTCTTTAAAGTCCCCCCGTTACGTAACGTAGCATTGACTCCACCTTATTTTCATGATGGGAGTGTTCCTACATTGAAAGAAGCAGTGAAGAGAATGAACCAGTACAATCTGAACCGTAATATAAATGATTCAGAAATTGAATTGATAGTTTCGTTCCTAAAATCTCTATCAGATAAAACAAAGATAAACTAATTGATTTGACAAATAATATCGTGCTTGGAAATCTGGCATTACCTTCAGGGAGGAAACAGGTGAAAGTCCTGTGCTGACCCGCAACTGTGATGCACCATTTATAGTATAAACTGTATTAGGTGATAAGCCAGATCTTCCCCGCAATGTTTTCTCGTGGATTGGGAACTTTGCACACTTACAATATCTGTATCAACAGATGTTGTAAAGGGGCCCCGAAGGTAAACTCGGGGCACCCGTATGGAAAAAACACTACTTACATATCTATCTATAGATTTTAAGATTTCACGTCTTTTGACTTGGATAAACCTATTTCCTGTCCGTGTTCCCCTAAATTCAAACCAAGATTTAGGAGAATCTAAATGAAAACTTCACTCAAACTAACAATCGTAATGTTGTTTGCACTTTTTATCACAGCATGTGCGGATAATGGCAAAGTAGACAAATCGGAAGCTGATAATAATTTAGTATTAGGATTATTGAAAACAGCAGAGTCATCGGCAAAAGAAGCTGGCCAAATTGAAATTAGAGGAACATACTTTCAAGCAAGCTGCAACGCTGGCACATGTAACACTCCAGGTTCCAACACAGTTTCTATCCAATCCAATTTCGGAACCACTACAGGATATTTATATGTTGATTATGTAAATGGTACAGGCACTTCAACATATCGAGTCAACGCTGAAATCGTAGAATTTAGCAATACTGATCGAGTGCTTTATTACAAACCAAAAAACAGTGCAAACATTTCGGCTCTCATATGGACAATCACTGCTGAAAATGAAATTTTAATTTGTGATGTATTTAACGGCAAACCATCATTAGCTGAAACTAAAACAGATCTGACTTCCAGAAAAGCATCTGGAACAGTTTATACCACAAACCCCAAAGCAGCAGGCTGCAACGGATCATTTGCATTTAATTTCTTAACTAGAACTTTTTAAATTTAAAAATTTTGCCTTTATTCATTTGGGTAAAGGCAAATAGGAGACTATTCGTGGGTCCGTTTCAAACAAAATCTATATTATTCATGTTCTTTATCACTTCAACATTTTGGCAATGCTCTGAGAAAGAAAATAATAATGACCTCTTATTACCATTATTAGCACTACCACTAACAAACTCTTCATCTGTGGGTCCGTGCCCACCAACAACTCTCCCGACAACAATTCCCATTGCCGATACTGTGGTCACAGCCAATTCCACAGTCAGCGGATTTAACGTTTCATCTAAGGCAATCAACGGAATTTGTGGTGGTGGCGAATTTTCTGGATCATTGGATGTTTATGCATTAAATTTAACAGGAGCCGGTGCGACCATTGTCCTATCTTGGGCAGGAAAGACTGTCAAAAACGTTACTGGAACTGATTTCATCGTGTATGAAAATCCATTTAGAGTTTCTGAAACTAGCGATCGTTATGCGTTTGATCCTATGGTGGTTCAAGTTTCTTTTGATGGAACAAACTATTGCGGATTTGATTTGAGTGGATTCAACCCATCATCAGCAGATAGTAATAAAATTTCTTCTTGGCCGGGATTCGGTGGCCTTCGACCTGTCCTTTACAATATGGCCACAAAACCTTTTAGTTTAGGTGAATTGTTTACATCTACAGGAAATGGGTTTTTAGTCGGCGGTGGTGATGGATTCAATCTTGATGATTTAATCGTTGGTGGACCCGGTGCCAATTGTGATGCGACAGCTCGTACAAATATCCAAACCAATGGATTTAAATTTATTAAAATGATTTCTGCTTCAGCGGTCACAAATCCAAATACAGGCTTAGGTTATGTATATCCACATTCATATAACAATGGACCGGATATTGATGGAGTGGTTGCTAAATCTGTTGAATGATTAGAAATCAATCAGTCAATGAAACAAATTGATTCAATCTTAAAGATAAAATACAATTTATTTTCAATACTGATTCAAATTAGGATCATAATTTAAAAAATCCAACTCATTCCTGATTAGCATTCAGACTAATTAGTCAGTAAGAGTTGGATTATTATTTTTTGTTTCTAAAAAGAAGTAATACCTATTACTTCTTTCTTCGACTCGATTTTCTTTCGGATCCACCACCGGAACTAGTAGTGGAAGATACTTGAGGTTTGGTTTTGTTAGTTTTAACTTCATTCCCAAACATATCCACTTCTGCTCTTTGTTCCTCACCAATCTTTTTGTATTCTTTCGGTGAAGATTCATCTTGATTTCTATCTGACTCGGTAACTTCAATTCTTAAAAGAAAAGAAACTACTTCATTTTTTAGATTTTCAACCAATTGATCAAACATCTTAAAACCCTGGAGTTTGTATTCGATCAAAGGATTTTTTTCACCATAACCAACTGTCCAAATCCCTTCTTTTAAATGATCCATTGCATAAAGGTGTTCTTTCCATCTATGATCCAGAATGTCCAAAAACACATTCCTTTCAATTGATCTCCAAACTTCTTCACCAATGGAAGAAACTTTAAATTCATAAAGGTCTTTTACTAATTTGGATACTATCTCAAATACTTTTAGTTGGGGATTTGATTCTTTTTTAAACTGTTTTGAGTCAATCGAATCAGAAATTCCCAAACTTTGTAACCATTCATTCAATGAATCTGTTTCCCAAGCGTCCACATTATTGCCTTCACAGTAAAGGATCACTTGGTTTTCAACAACTTCGTCAAAGAAATCGACAATGGTTCGTGACATGTTTCCTTTGTCCAAAAGTTCGTTACGAATTCCATAGATATAAATCCTTTGGCGATTCATAACATCATCATACTCTAACAAATGTTTTCTGATATCAAAGTTATGACCTTCCACTCGTTTTTGGGCACGAGCAATCGCATTGGAGACCATACTATGTTCCAACTCTTGGCCCTCTGGCATCTTGAGAGTATCCATAATACGTGCAATACGATCTGATCCAAAAATTCGCATCAAATCATCTTGTAAGGATAAATAAAATCTTGAAGAACCCGGGTCTCCCTGTCTACCAGATCGCCCACGAAGCTGGTTATCAATACGACGCGATTCATGTCGTTCGGAACCGATAATATGCAATCCACCAGCGGCAATGACAAAGTCATGATCCACTTTCCATTTTTTGGCTTCAGTTAGAATTTTATTACATTCTTTTTTAATGTTTTCATTTTTGATTTCAGATGTTTTGGCTTCAGCCTCTTCAAACTTTTGTTTGATTAAATGTTCGCGAAAGCTGTAAATCACTTCTAATTCTGATTTTGTTTTAATTCCTAAAGAATCGCTGAGATCGTCTAGTTTTTCTAAATCTTCTTTGTATTTAGGTGCTCCACCAAGAACAATATCCGTTCCTCGACCAGCCATGTTTGTTGCAATGGTGATGGCTCCAGGGCGACCAGCATTGGCAACAATTTCGGATTCTCGTTCATGTTGTTTTGCATTTAATACGTTATGTGGGATTCCATGAGATGTGAGAAGTTTTGAGAGAACTTCTGATTTTTCAATAGAGATAGTTCCCACAAGCACTGGTTGTTTTTTTGAGACTTTTTCTTGGATGTCTTTGACCACTGCATCAAATTTTTCACGTTCCGTTTTATAAACTCTGTCTGCCATATCCAATCGTTGGATTTTCAAATTAGAAGGAATGACAATGACATCTAAATTGTAGATTTTTTTAAATTCTTCTGCTTCCGTGTCCGCAGTTCCTGTCATACCAGCTAACTTCTTATAAATGCGGAAATAATTTTGGAAAGTAATGGATGCTAAAGTCTGGGACTCACGAGCAATTGGCACACCTTCTTTTGCTTCTAAGGACTGATGTAATCCGTCAGAATAACGACGACCTTTCATCAATCGACCAGTGAACTCATCCACAATGATGACTTCTCCGTCTTGTACTACATAATCTTTATCTCTATAAAATATCTTATGTGCTTTGAGTGCTTGTTGTACGTGGTGAACAAGTTCGATGTTTTCTGCTTGGTACAAGTTTTCAACACCCAACAACTCTTCCACATGATGGACACCGGCTTCTGATAGAATTACATTTTTTGCTTTTTCATCAATCTCATAGTCTTCCCCTTCAATGAGTTTAGGGATAATTTTATTCACTTTAAGATATTTGTCTGTGGACTCTTCGGCTGGGCCAGATATGATCAGAGGGGTTCTTGCTTCATCCACTAAAATGGAATCCACCTCATCCACAATCGCAAAGTTATGTTGTCTTTGAACACGGTGTTCTTTGTAACTCACCATATTATCACGCAAATAATCAAACCCGAACTCATTATTAGTTCCATAAGTAATATCTGAATTATAAGCAATTTTTCGTTCTTCATGATCCATATCATGTTGGATGATACCTACAGAAACTTTTAAAAACTCAAATACAGGACGCATCCAATTCGCATCCCGTTTTGCTAAATAATCGTTTACCGTAACAACATGAACCCCATCGTCAGAAAGTGCATTTAAATAAATGGGTAAGGTTGAAGTTAAGGTTTTACCTTCTCCCGTTTTCATCTCAGAAATATTTCCCCAATGTAAAGAAATTCCACCCATCATCTGTACATCAAAATGACGCATACCTAATGTTCGATAGGCAACTTCGCGAACAGTTGCAAATGCTTCCGGCAAAATATCATCGAGAGTTTCACCAGAGGAAAGTCTTTCTTTAAACTTTTTGGTTTGTGCGGACAACATTTCATCGTCCATAGCTTTGATTGTCGGCTCAAAAGAATTGATTGCATCCACGATTGGATTTAATCTTTTTAAATCCCTTTCATACTTACTGCCGAATAAAATTGTTAATATTTTTTGAAACATACCGAGTCCGTTATAATTTTATAATATTTCGAAATATAGTATTAGCAGTTTCTGCCATTACCTTTTGTTTATTTTCAATCTCAGAAAAATCACCAGTGCCTTTTGCTATAAAATCTTTGTGGACAGACTGCCATACGCGAAGCATCTCTAAAGTTGGTTCTAAATGAGTTTGGAAAGCAAAAACTTTGTTCTTATATGAAAACATTTGGTTTGCATAAAAATCACTCGCAAGCAAATGTTCCGCACCTACGGGAATATCAAATATATCTTCATGGAGATGAAAAGCAAGGATCGATTCTTTTTGAATTCCATTAAAAATCGCATGTTCTGGTTTTAATAAATGTAAATCAGAGAATCCCGTTTCAGGACCCTTTGTCCCTGGCCGAACATTGGCACCTAACGCCTTCGCAATGATTTGAGAACCCAAACAAATTCCAATTAATTTTTTATTTGGTAAGGCAACCACATTGTTCACAATGTCATAATAAGGTTTAAAAAATTCTTGTTCTTCTGGATCGGCGACTGATTGAGGGCCACCTAACATCACAATTAAATCAAAATTCAAATGAATTTCTGGCATCAAATGAATTCGTCTATCATATGCATTTTGGTAACTGATCCGATACCCGGCTTCACGAAGTAAGGGTTCTAAAATTCCTGGGCCTTCACAATCGATAAATCTTATGAATACTGCTCTCATAATGATTCCATTCCAAATTGATAACGAAAGAAATTAAACTTGGCATCCTTTCGAATGACATCCGGAGATGTTTGTTCCGAAATGGATCCCAAAAAATTATAATACAAGCGCATGGGTTTTGTAACAAACAACATAGTCTCAGGAGTTCCTGTGATCAAACTCCCTTCTTTGACACGGAAAGGTGGTTTCATAAACACAATGGGAACTCGGATATTTCTATTTTTGATTTCTGTATCCATTCTTGTTTTTGCCAACTGATACACCTCGCCAAACGGACGCTCATCGGTTATATCAGGAACAATTTGGTAAGGGTCGACAACCATGTATAAAGCTTTCGAAGGAAAGCGGCTTTCGATTTCTGCATGCAGAAGATTGAGTGCCGGTATCTCTTTCCAACAAGGAACACAATCAGGTGAGTATACATTGATGGCAATTTCCTCTTTTTCCAATTGGGAAAAAGAAATTTCAGCACCAGAGGCGGTAAGTCCGGCCCAAGACTCCTCTCCAAAATAAGAAGATTTTGCCGGGGCACAGCTAATGAGACATAAACTAACAGTTAAGATGAGGGAGGCTTTCATAAATCCCATATGTTGGACGGTCCTTCCCCATGGTTTGGACTAGGAGAAGGCCTGTAAAGCCAGTTTTCGAACTTTCCCTTGACATCTGACCCCCACCCCTCAGTCTGGTCTAACATTCCACTCACTTCCTCCAGGGAATCAAAGAAAATGAGCCAATCGCACAAAGAAGACTTCGATATCGTATCCTTAATAGAACTTTGCCGGGAAAAAAAATACGAAACTTGCGTGGCCGGTTTCAGCACGATCGACAAAATTGATAAGATCACTCTCCCTAAAAAATTAAAAAACCGTAAACTGACAGTGCAAGCTTTATATGCTCTGACAAATGATATGGTTCAGTGGAAATACCTTTCCTCTGAAGAAAAAGCTCTTCTCCAAGCAGAAAAAGACAAACTGGCAGGTGTTACATCCACAGCTGGAACTTCTTTTGCTCCTCATGCCGAAGAAGATATCGAAGAAGATTTTATCCCTGAAGAAGAAGCTCGTAAACCAGAACTTGAAGATGGTTTCGAAGACGAATTTGGTGACGATTCTGAGGATGACGAAGAAGAAGAGGATGATGACGATTTCGACGATGACTCTGATGACGATGATGATTCAGACGAGGATGATGAGGACTAGAGGTTACTCCCATTCCTCTAATCCCTCACTTTCAAAACAACCTTCTCCATAACTTTCAAACTTCCGATCATTTTTATCTACATTCACAAGTCTCCCCTGCAAAGGAGGCTTTGCGATTTCTTTCGACATTCAATGTTGATTCCATTCCCGTTGTCCTAGGTCTCGGTGCCTTACATGTAGTAAGATCTTTCATTGCCAATCCGAACCATCCCATCATTATCTTTTGGGAACCAGAAAAGGAAGTTTATGAATTAAATGAATTCCAATCGGAACTTGAAGATCTAAAAAACAAAGCTAAGGCCCAGGGTTGTTATTTATTTTTTGTCACTGGTACAACACCAAATTGGGCGGACCTCAAAACCATTGTCAAAAACACCCAAACGGAAGCGAATTCATCCCGATCCAAATGGAGGTTGTACATATCGCCAAGTTATGAACGTTTTTTTTCAGACTTGGTATCGGTTTGCAAAAACAATTTTCAATCGCAGTTTATTTCTAATGAAATCAATCAAAACACCATCGAACATTTCAGTAAGTTATGGACTCATAATTATTTAAAAAATAGAACCGGTCTGTTTTTTAACGATACAAACGTTCGTTGGTTTCAATCCTTCTCAGGTGAAAAAACATCTATTTTATTTTTGGGTGCAAGTCCAGGTTTAGAAATCGATCTTCCCACCATCCAAAAAAAACGTTCCACTTTTCTAATTTTTGCCAGTGATACTTCTATTGGTTATCTTTTGCCAAACGGTATTGTTCCTGATTATATTGTTTCGTTTGATTCTGGCCGGGGAACCACCTATCATTTTTTAACAGAAATTCCATCAAATATTCCCATCATTACTTGGTTAGGTGGAGCACCTTATATTTTTGAACTAAAAAATCCAAAATTTTTGGTCAATACGGGTCACCCACTCGATCAAATCCTGGAACATCTATTTCAAACTGGATTGGGAAAAAAATGGCCACATTATTCCAACCCTAGTTTGAATTTATTGGGAATGGTTTTATCGATGACAAACCAGATAAAAAACAGAGAATTTTTTGTAAGTGGGGTAAGTTATATGGCAGAACGTGGAAAATCCCATTGCATAGGAACTGGATACGAACGGTTTTATCTTCCAACCACGAATAGAAAAAAAAGTTTAGAACAAGTCACCAAACGACTGTATTCTGGTGAACGAAAAGGCAAAAATCAAATTGCCTGGGAACAAATGAATCAAAAGGAATCTGCTTTAAAGATTCAAAATCTCAAAGAAACAAATGGATCAAATCTAACATCTAAGCCAAAAGCAGAACATTTCCTAGAATCGTTTCAGGGTTTTCCCCCATCTATTACGGATCTGGCAAAGTGGGCTAACCAAGACCAATCCGGAATCATTCATAGAAAAACTCTTAATACTTGGTTGCGGTTTTCACTAAGTTAAGCTCCGAATAGAACTGGTATTTCTTGTAGATTCCACTCTGCTCGTTCTTTGTTTGCGGGAATTTGGTCAAAACCTTTTGTTTTTTTGGATTTCCCCTTAGGTCTTCTTTCCATATCCTCTAAAATTTTTTCTAACCTCTCTTGCATAAGCAAATGCAAATTCATTTGGTCTAACATTTCCATAGTGATTTCCTCCACTGATGTTCTCACTATACAATTTCCCTGGGACAAAATAGAAATTAGATGGGAAAAAAATATCTATTGCGTCCAAAAGAAATTAAAATATAAGAGTGTTACGGGAAAAGACGTTTGTGAATTTTCAAGATATTATTTCTCAATTAGAGACTGCAAAAGAATCCAGAATTAACTTTTACTTTGTTACAGAAGAACAAAATCAGGAGATATACGCATTGCTTGTCCATGTAATGGGGTATATGGACAAACTCTATTTAGTAGAAGTTATCTTTACCGTCCTAAAAGAACTCCTCATGAATGCCAATAAGGCAAATGCAAAACGCGATTACTTTACCCGTGAAAATTTAGACATCCAAAATGCTGGTGATTATGCGAAGGGAATGTCCCGATTCCAAGAAAACATCATCATGAAATGGAATGAACAATTGGATCGTTTGGAAGGCGGAAATTACTACATCAGTTTACTGATGAAAGTAGAAGGAAAGTCCATCCACTTCGCCGTAGAAAACAACGCACCCATCACAAAAGAAGAACTAGCACGGATTAATCGAAGGATCGAAGTGGCAAAGAACTACAACGATCTGTCGGATGCTTTCACCGATGTTTCGGACAGTACAGAATCGGCAGGTTTAGGATTAGTACTGATTCAACTCCTTTTAAAAAATTCAGGAATTGGTTCTGAAAAATTCAAAATCTTTACAAACGACAAAATAACACGCGCTACTCTATCTGTTCCCGAAGTCACAACCCCTGTCGAAATCCAAACAGATCTAAAAACAAAACTTCTAAATGAAATAGATGGATTACCTCCGCTACCGCATTCACTTACAAAAATCATTCAACTATGTAACAATCCTGATTCTGACTTACATATGATCTCGCAAGAAATCGAAAGAAACCCCGCACTTTCTGCTGATCTATTAAAACTATCCAACTCTGCTTTTTTTGCAAATCGAAGCCAAGTCAGTTCCATCTTACAAGCGGTCAAAGTTGTTGGCCTGAAAAATTTACGAAACCTACTCTATGTTTCTGGGGTCCGTAAAATTATGGATGGCCAATATGGTAAGATGATGGATGTTTGGGACCATTCCAGCCGATGCAGTTATTATGCGCGTTACTTGGCGACAGAAAACAATCATACAAATAAAATTGCAGACATCATTGCCGTCAGTGCCTTGTTACACGATATAGGAAAGTTCCTTTTACTTTCTGTGGACAGAGGTTTTTTCAAAAAAATCGAAACCTATCAAAGAGGAGTCGATTCTGGGAACTCAACTCTTTTAGAAGAGATGGCCATTGGACTGAGCCACCCGCAACTGGGGGCACTCCTAGCAGAAAAATGGGAATTCCCTCTCGACCTTCGTGTTGCCATCGAATACCATCACAAACCATTTTTAGCACCTGCCGAACTGCGTGATCTTGTCGAAGTCATTTATATGGCCAATATGATGGCCGATTATCATGAGCAGAAAAAAGGTTTTTATGCCATTGACAAAATCCTACTCGCAAAATTTAATTTAGATAATATCGATGTGTTCTCTGCTGCAGTGAATAAAATCGAACTTCTATTTAAAAAATCGAATGAGTGAAGTGATTCGTTTTGATTCTGTTTCGTTTGTAAGAACTGACAAAAAAATTTTAGACCAAGTTCATTTTTCCTTAAACCAAGGTGATTCTCTTGCCATCATCGGGAGAAACGGGGCGGGGAAAACAACACTCATCAATTTACTGTTTGGTTATTCCTGGCCCACTACTGGTTCCATTTCTGCCTTTGGAGAAACTTACGGGGAAACTCCGATGGCGCCTCTACAAAATCGAATTGGTATGGTGCAACCAGGCCACCAAGAAACCTTACTACAACGACTTACCACCTTTGAAATGGTTTTAACTGGAGTCATAGGAACTTTAGGACTTTATAAAGATCCAACAAAAGAACAAGAAAAAACAGCAGAATCTTTGTTAGCTTCCATTGGTTTAATTCATAAAAAAAATCAAATTTATTCCACACTCTCATCAGGGGAAAAAATGAAGGTTCTATTGTTAAGAGCTTTCGGCGTGGGAAAAGAAATTTTGGTGTTAGATGAACCGACTGCCACCTTAGACATTACAGCAAGAACTGACTTTGGCAGGTCATTGGCCCAATTAAAAAACGGAAACCCCCATCTCACAAGAATTCTCATCACCCATAGAATCGAAGAAATCCCAGAAGACTTTTCCAAAATACTTTTGTTAAAAGAAGGAAAAGTGATTAGTTTTGGGGAAAAAGCTAAAGTTTTAACAGATCAAAACTTATCCGATTTATATGATCTAGATTTACAAGTGAACCAAAACAAAGGACAGTATTCCGTTACTGTCCTTTCTTAAAAAAATCAAATTTCTAATCGAATGCTAATCAAAGACTGACTAGTTTGAATACATCGACTTTTCAATAAAGTTGGATGCACTACAACCTGCAGTTCCCACATCAGAGATGGTTTTGTCTTGTGCAATACAGAAGATTTTCCACCAACGATTCGAATGGTTTGGAGCAATGGAATAGTTTCTTACTTCTCCGACACTTCCCTTGAAGATCCGAACATTGGCTCCTGAAACTCCCATCAGTGCCTCACCAGACCAATTGTAGATACTGTAATAACGGTTTGGTTGGTTCCAAATGGATCCTTGGAGGGTGATGGTTTCTGGGCCGTATCCTGTTGTGATATCATAATCTAAACTACCATTCCCGGTACCGAGTGGAGTTTTGTTATTCCAAACAATACGGCTATTACCTGAATTTCCATATTGTAAATGCGAATCCAAATCTCGCGGTTTGGCACCCCAAGAAAGTACCACTCGCATTTCATTTTCAGGAAGGATTGGTGTGACAAGAATATTTTGGTTTGCTGGTGTTTCCGAACCTGCTGAAACAACTGTTCGATAAGTCGTTGCATAATTTTCGGAAATAGAAGTACAATCCCCTCTTTTTCCAGAACCAGATACCTCTAAGGTATAGTTTCCAGGTGGAACAGAAGGAATCACATAAGATCCGTCAGTTGATGTTTTGACACTTGGGATTGTGACTCCATTGGCATCAATGGCATATGAACCAGACTTTACATTCACGCCAGGTCGAATGCGCGCCGTTAGGTTACAAACACCGGTATTATATAGAGCTGAAAGTGCTCTTCCAGAAATGGATCCACTGGTTTGGCTTCCTGGAACAAAGGTAATGATATCAAAGTTTGTGGTGACATCGGCTTGGATGTCCACAATCCCTTCTACTGATGCGTAACCTGCCGAGACAAATCGGACTTTCCAACGACCTGCGTTGATATTAAATATCGTATACTGACTCGCATTAGAAAAAATCGTCGATCCAGTTGCAATGGATGCAGGCTGAACACCTGCTGATGGACGTAATGTGCCACCATTTGGATCCACAATTTCTAAAGAGTAAGTTCCAAGGAAAGAAAATCCCCCAGGAGTTCGCACTGATCCTGTTAAATGGCCACGACCATCATTTGTAATCACAGGAGTATTGACGACAACCGTTCCCCCACCAGTTCCCACTTCAACAGGGAAGTAAGTAGTGATTCCATTTTTTTCTACACGGAGTTGGTAAGAACCAGGCGAAAGGAATGGGAAACTATAACTTCCATTTGATTGTGAAGTGACAGATCCGACCACTTGGTCTGAACCAGAAGTTCTTGTGGAAGAAACAGAACAATTTGGAGAATCAAACCCACCAGAACAGTCACGATGAACATCTGCTGTAAAATTCCCACCCACAAGACGTCCGAGAGTCACAGTGGCACCACTTACATTTTGTGTGGAAACAGCATCTGTCACCACACCAGTAACAGTGGCCCTTGGGCTATGCATCACAGTTCCATTTACGTTATGTAAAACAGGAGAAGTGGCATATTGGTTGGTTGCCACAGAAGATGTATCCACTCGTAAACTACTGGATGATAAATAACTTGATTGGTAGGACGGAGCCACACGATCCACAACAATGAGTTGGTAGGAACTTTGTCGGAAATTATACTCTGTCCCAGAAATGATATCAACGGAAGCCGTATTGTCATTAGCTCTGGCAACACTTGGCGTTTGTGCTAAGGTTGTCGCAAGGCCTGAACCTAATTGGTATAAGGCATAACTCACTCGGCCAACTTCATCATTTGTAAACGGAGGAGGAAGGACAGCAGGCAATGCCACTACGTAAGAATTTCCACCAAAACTAAATTGGCCACCCGAAGTTGTCGTGATATGTGCTAAAGCAGAACCGTCGGAAGCAGTATTCCCTAACAATACAAGATAAAGTCCTGATTGAGCGGCATGAACTGAGTTGGCACTTGGAGCCGCATCACGAACCGAAATGGAACCGGCAATTTGAGAACGAGCTGCTATGGATGTCATAGAGATCGTTCCCGCATTATAGTTGTTACCGTTCAAACTAATTTGTAATGGATTTGATGAACAAGGGGAATTATTGGAACCACAATAATTTTCAAACCCAGGAGCCGAAATGTAATAGGCCCAAAGTCCACTGGCAGCAAGGAAAGATACTTCTTTTGTTGTCGGGTTGACTTCGTAGAGTTTGTTCCCGTAGGTTTGGTATGCCCATGGACCAGAACCTTGGTATGCAACCAAACAAGAAGCAGTTGGATTCACCGCACATGAACAAATCGACCCAGTTGGATTTACAGAACAATTGGTTCCTGCCACAGCACTTAAAGCTTCAATAATCCAAAGTTTGATTGCGTTTCCAAGAATTGGATCGTCTTTCAAATACAACAAACGAGAAGGAGCTTGGTTTGCGGAAGGTCTTACGTTGATGACTGTTCCTGCTACATGGTTTCCACTTGCATCTTTTACAAATCCCGTAACAAGTGAAGGTTTGGCAACAATGTAAATTGGATCAACCAGTGTTACGTTTTTGGTTCCTCCATTCGGAGAGGCAGTAAACAAAAAGGACTGTGATACCGTATAAAAAACAGGATTGGATACTTCCAAATAATAAACGCCATTGGTAAGGTAACTTCCTTCGATGGCAAAACTTCCATTTCCTGTAATTTGAACTGTTTGTAAAATAGCACCTTGTTCGTTCTTCAATTTAATCGTAAAAAGAGTAGTGGAATCAGAAGCAATTGCACCGTTCAGAATATTTCCAGTTAGGTGAAGATCACTTTCCGTTGCAGCCATCCAAGGAAGACTCGTTTCTCCCAAATCCACAACTGCCACAGTATTTGGATTGGTTCCAGGAAAGGTGAAGTGAATGAATTCTGTTGTATTCGCAAAAGGTTGCCCCGATACTTCTACAGAATCTCCAGAATAAACAACCGTATAATTACCATTAGGCAAGGGACTAATATTAATGACATAAGATCCGTTAGCATTGGTGACACCAGTTCCCACTGTGTTTCCGCTTGCATCCACAATCGAAACAGTGATCCCTGCAATGGGTCCTGCCGGTATAATGACACCGTCACCAGAAAACCCAGGGCTTGTGACCACTCCTACAAACTGAGCAGGACCTTGACCATAGTACAGACGTTCTGCGAGTAGATTTCCGACATTGACTAAAGTATAAGGATTTTGTGTAGGATCAAATACATAAGAAAAATCTTGGTAAGTATAATTGAGTCCAAAACCTGTATTGATCAGAACTCGGTAGTTATTGTTCGGAAGGTCACTAAGATCAAATTGGAACTTTCCATTTGATTCTGCATATGTGGAGGCAACGAGGGTATTGTTATCTCCATTGGCAACTTCGATCCTAACAGAGATTAAAGTAAGGTCGACACATCCAGGAGCTTGGGGAGCTCCAGGGTTTCCACAAATAACATTCGCAGGGACACCAGAAACGACAGGAACGATGGTTCCGATCACACGTGCTGGTCCGTGGTTTGGAACTTCTTGTTCGGAATTGTTGCCGGGAACTTCGTCAGGGTCTGTGACGCCGGTAGAATCACCGGGAGTAGGAAGAGGAACGCCGTTAGAGTCTGAAGGAGTGTCAAGTCCCCCACTGGAATCAGCCACTGCACCACCAGCTCCTAATAGGAACCAAAATGGCATCGATTTCTTTTTTCGGGAACACCCAACAAATACCAAAGAAATGAGAACGAGAACAGTGAAGATTCCTCGAACGCGCATAGACTTACCCTCTAATCAAATTCGCTTTGTGGCAGAACCACAGTCTTTCAAATGCACTTCGGGAAATACCTAAACCCCGCCGAAGTGTACCATTTGTAGTCTGTTTCCGTACAGAATGCAAATCTTTTTTAGGGGTATCGGCAAAAAATGAATAAAATTAACGAATCATAGGGAAAAATAACCCGGGAACTGAATTTCGATTGCCCTCGGCCCCCGTTTTTTAGCCTACTCATAGCGGAATATGTGGGAGAATTGGTTAACACCAGAACAATGGAAGCTCCTCATGATTCCCTTCACTTATGGGTTTGTGGGTTGGGTGACTAACTGGCTTGCTCTTAAAATGACCTTCTATCCGATCCAATTTGTGGGGATCCCTCCCTATTTGGGATGGCAGGGCATCATTCCGAGAAAGGCACATAAAATGGCAAGTAAGTCCGTTGATGTCATCACGGAACGCCTTCTCAACATCAAAGAAGTATTTTTAAAAGTAGATCCCAAAAAAGCAGAGTTAGTTTTTTTACCAGCACTTGAATCTAGCATTCGTTATACGATGAAGGAGTTCTCAGATAGTTTGGATCCAAAACTTTGGGATATGATTCCTGAAGTGGTTAGGGAAGAAATTTACCACAAGGTGAGAAGGGAAAGTGGAGTCACCATCCGAAAGGTGATTCGAAAATTTCAAAAGGACATTGATTCTTTATTTGATGTAAAGGCCTTAGTTTTAAAAAAACTTTCCGGTAATAATGTTGGTCTTGTGGTAGAACTTTTTAAAGAAGTAGGAGCTCCCGAGTTTCAGTTTATCGAAAGATCAGGGTTTTACTTTGGTTTTCTACTTGGCCTTGTTCAAATGATATTTATGATTTATTTTCCATTGGTATGGACCCTTCCCATCCAAGGAGTGATCGTTGGATATCTAACCAACTATCTTGCATTAGAGATGATCTTTCGTCCCCTTTTGCCTAAAAAGTTTTTAGGATTTTTTACTTACCAAGGTTTATTTTTAAAAAGACAATCCGAAGTTTCCAGACTCTATGCAAAACTAGTAAGTGAAAAAATTCTCACTCCAAAAAATATTTTATCTGAACTGATCTTTGGAAAAGCTTCTGCAGATATCATCAATATCATTCGCAAGGAAGTAATATCTCATGTAGACACAATTACTTTCTTAGCAAAACCAGCCCTTTTTGCAGCCGGGAAAATCGAAGAGTTTGATGCTGCCAAAGAAAGAATTGCCGTTGCAATGGCGGACAATGCAGTAGAAAAATCTTTTCATCTCGAGACTTACTTAGGTGAAGCTTTAGAGATAGAGAAGATGATGGGGGACCGAATGTCAGCCCTTCCTCCTAAGGAATTTGAGTCTATACTTAGGTCTGCATTCCAAGAAGATGAATTATTGTTAATTTTAGTAGGTGCCGCTCTCGGTGCTTTGGTTGGATGGTTTCAAATGGTGTTTATCGTATGACAAAAACTATTCTTATTACGGGAGGAAGTGGTGTTCTTGGAAAAGAACTATTGAATGGATTGATCGATGAGTATAAAATCATCGCCATCGGAAAAAACTATGCTAGTTTTCCAGACTCCATTCGTTTTCATAAAAATTTTAAATTTTATGAAAGGGATCTTTCTAAAATAGGTAACCAAGAAGAATTCTTAATTCCAGAATCTTTAGACTTAATCCTTCATTTGGCTGCCGTTGTGTCTGGGGCGAAAGTCACAGAAGAAATTTACCACCAAATAAATGTTAACTCCACAAAACTACTTGTAGAATTTGCAAAATCAAAAAATGTCCCTCACTTCGGATTTGTGAGTTCAGTTTCTGTCTACGGATCAAAAGAAATAAATCTAACTATCAACAGCGAACGCTTGGGTAAAACCATTTATGCAAAAACAAAAGCTTTGGCTGAAAATTACGTACTCAACTCCGGGAAACCATATTCTATATTTCGACTGGCAAGTATCTATGGCAAAGGAACAAAAAGTTTTATCTCCAAACTTCGTTCATTAACCAAACTAAGAATTTATCCTTATATTTCTTCAAATCGCAAAAAATCTCTCCTCCATATTGAAGATGCAACAAAAGCGCTTCTCACATGGACCAAACAGACATTAGATGGGAAGCCTGCAAAACCTGTTTATGTGTTTTCACATCCCGAATTTGTGACTGTAAACCAAGTGATCAAAACCTTTCAGGAATTAGGAATTGTAAAAGGTTTTCTTTTCCCCGTTCCCGTAGGTGGGATTTGGGCAGGATTTGTAGAATTCATTTTTCGCTCCCTCTCCTTTCTAAAGAAAAAACCATTTCACGGGTCTCCCCTACAACCCCTATTGGAATCAGTAGCCATTTATGATTCCGAGTCTTTTGAAAATTTAGGTTTTTTTCCAGAACGAGATTTACGAAAAGGGCTAGCCGACTATCAATAATCAAGGTACTAGGGGCCGATATTCTAAGTATGAAAAAGCGACTTTGCGTATTAGTTTTATTATGTCTTACTCTTTCTCATTTGGATGCAGCAACTTGGATAGAAGATTCTTTGAGTTTTGCATTTGAATATCCAAGGGGCTGGGCAAAGTCCGTTTTGCGATATCCCGATACAGTCCGGATCCAGTTTTCCAAAACCAATCGAGAAGCGATCCTGCAAATAGATGTGGCTCGAAGGACAAAGGACTATGATATCGATCGTTTTATCGAAGAAACGGTTGATACATTTTTAACAAAATACCCCGACTTGAAGTTAGTTCGCGAAAAAGTTTTGGAAAACGAAGTTGCTGGCTTTGATGAATCCGTCTTTGTTGTGTTACATTACACAGAACAAAAACAATTGGTTTCCAATAGATTTTTGTTTCATAGAAAAGGTGGATTGTATTATGTAATTCAAGCAAAAACACCTAGATCCCTTTTTGCAAAATACTCTAAAGATCTAGATCTAGTGATGAAGAGTTTTCGTAGAGAATCTCGAAGCAAAAACCGATGGCGTAACGATAGTTTGGCGCACCTCGATCCCATCAAAGATGAACGTATCATCCAATACGTATCCATTACGATCAGACCAATTGACTCTTACCCTCATGAACAAGGGGCTGTGAACAAACAAGAAGATGGTTGGTTGTTTTCAGTAGAAGGAAATAAAAAACCAAATCCAACAGACTGGGACAATCGAACCAAACCTTCTCAAAATGACAACGGTTATACGCCAGCAGACGTAAAACCAGACACCCCCACTTCCGATGAACCAGTGGTGATTCCTGATAGTTCTGGATTATAGTCCCTACTTCGCATTTTTTCCCAGAAAATCAATGGGAGAACCAATCGGAGCCCCCTGGAAATCTAGGGGAGCCTCCTCCTACTAAATCCAATCCAGGTCTCCAAAATCCAATTTCCCCTTGACGGAAATACAAAGGTTCCATTCATCGTATATTTACGATATACTATGGCTTTGAACAAAAAAACAGAATTTCCCGAAAACATCCAGAGGATGTCGTCTTTTACCAAACTTCTAAGCCATCCGGCAAGGCTTGCCATTTTGGAAGTTTTGGCCAAACGACAAACATGTGTTTGTGGAGAAATCGTTGAAATCCTCCCGCTAGCCCAATCAACAGTTTCCCAACATTTAAAAGAATTAAAAGAAGGTGGGCTTGTGAAAGGGGAAGTGGAAGGAACTTCTTCTTGTTACTGCATTGATTGGGAAAATTTATCAAAGGCCTATGAGGAATTTTCAGAACATATCGCACTCATCAAACAATACCAAACGAAACAAGAAGGAAGCTGTTGTGAATAAAACTAAAAATATTTTAATCCTTTGCACTGGGAATAGTTGCAGAAGCCAAATGGCAGAAGGTTGGATGCGATTTTATGCAAAGGAGAAAGCCAATGTTTATAGCGCAGGGATAGAAACCCACGGAGTCAATCCCAAAGCCATAACCACAATGAAAGAAGCGGGAATTGATATTTCTAAACATACTTCCAATCACATAAACGAATACAAAGACATTCCTTTTGATTTTATCATCACTGTTTGTGACCATGCAAAAGAAAATTGTCCCTACTTTCCTAGTGATGCCAAAAGACTACATCATAACTTTTCCGATCCTTCAAAATTAGTAGGAACAGAAGAAGAAGTAAAGGCTGCATTTGCGAAAACACGAGAAGAGATTCGAAATTACTGCGAAACTTTTGTAAACAAGGAACTATAGGAGAGAATAAAAAATGAAAACATTAACATGGAATGATTTGATCACAAATTTGGATTTGTATCCTGAACTTCATTTAAACTTTGAATACGAAAAAAAACAAACTATATTCCCTAATTACCATATTACCGAATTCAAATTGGCAAAAATTCAATCAGTCGATTGTGGTGGGAATTCTGATTCTTGGACAGAAATTATTCTGCAAGTATTAGAGCCAAAAATTGAAAAAGATACGGAATCGATGACACTCTCGAAAGTGAACTCCATTATTAAAAAAGTAACAAATGTAATGGAGATACCATCAAATGCAATTTTACGCATTGAATTTGGGAACGATCAATCGGCAATGCGTCAATACTTTGTATCGGAAATGATTCCAATGGAAAATGCACTTCTCATCCAATTAAAAGATGGAAAAACAGAATGCAAAGCATCTACAAGTTGTGGTCTTCCCAAAGATGTTGTTAGCTTTCCTAAATTAGAAAAAACAAACTCAAGTTGTTGTTCTCCTAAACAAAAAAACGAAACGAATGAACCAGCAGGCTGTTGTTAGGTGAAGGTTTTATCTTTTTTCGATAGATTCCTTACTCTTTGGATCTTTGGAGCAATGGTGGTTGGGTTATTGATCGGAAAATTTTTACCATCAGTTGTTTCCGGATTTTCCACTCTTTCCATTGGAACTACCAACATCCCATTGGCCATTGGACTCGTCCTTATGATGTATCCTCCTCTTGCGAAAGTAAAATATAGAGAGATGGGAAAAGTGTTTCAGGATGGAAAATTATTAGCACTTTCACTATTACTCAACTGGATCATCGGTCCCATCCTTATGTTTTTTTTGGCCATTGTTTTTCTAGGCAATGAACCAGAATATCGAACTGGATTGATTCTCATTGGCCTTGCTCGTTGTATTGCGATGGTGATTGTTTGGAATGATTTAGCAGAAGGTGACCGTGAATATGGAGCGGCACTAGTTGCTTTGAATAGTATCTTCCAAGTTTTCTTTTATAGTTTTTATGCTTATTTGTTCATAACCATTTTTCCACCTTATTTTGGTTTGGCTAGATCGGAAGTCTCAATTCAAATTGCCGATATCGCAGAAACTGTTGGGATTTATTTAGGGATTCCTTTTTTTCTCGGATTTCTATCTAGGTATGGATTCGAAAAGATTGGAAAAAAAGAATTCTATGAAACAAAGTTCCTACCGAAAGTTTCACCATTAACACTTTTGGCACTATTGTTTACGATTATCGTAATGTTTAGTTTAAAAGGCGAAATGATCTTTGAACTAAGTGACGACGTGGTTCGAGTGGCAATTCCCCTACTTTTGTATTTTGGAATTATGTTTTTTCTAAGCCTTTGGATTGGATACAAGTTAGGAGTGGATTATTCTAAAAATGCGGCAGTGAGTTTTACGGCTACAGGGAATAACTTTGAATTGGCGATTGCTGTGGCCATTGGTGTTTTTGGAATCCAAAGTGGTGCCGCCTTTGTTGGCGTGATTGGCCCTCTCATTGAAGTCCCAGCACTAATTTTACTTGTTAAATTTGCAATTGGATTTCGGAACAAGTTCTATAAAGGAAATAACAAAATTCTATAAATAAGAGATTTTAATCTTTAGTGTGAATTTATTTAATACTAAAGTTAAAAACTTTAATTTACTGATCATTCCAGTATTTGCATTTTTTACTTGGAGAGGTTAGAAATCCATTTTTGGTATCTTTTTGTCAATCCTGCCAATCGAATTTGATCCATCATAAGTCGTATGATAGGTGATACTTTGACAGTAGGTTTTTTATTTTCTGACAATCGATTCAGTTGGTAACGAACCATTGCCATATTGGCCAAACCTTTTAAAGTTTTAGATTTCCATTTTGGATCAGGCAAATGTCTCTCCGAATGGGAATTTGTTTTCCAATCATTGGGAAGATTTGGATTGAGGGCCAAGGCAGTGGCAATGCCCACTAGCGGAACACCCGAATCCAAAACTGATTCTGCAATTTGTTTCCTGCGAATTCCACCAGTAACTAAAATGGGAACCGTTGCTGTTTTTGCTACCTCACTGGCAAATTCCAAAAAATATGCCTCTCTGGAAATGGTAGATCCATCCCGGGATTCACCTTGCATGGCAGGGTCTTCATAATTTCCACCAGACAATTCAATAAAATCAACACCTAACGTTTGTATTTCGGATATTACTTCTTTTGCATCCTGAAACTGAAACCCACCTTTTTGAAAATCAGCAGAATTTAATTTTACAGCAACAATGAAATTTGGTTTTACTGTTTTACGAACAGCTTGGATCACTTCTAACAAAAATCGTGATCGATTTTCTAAACTACCACCCCACTCGTCCTTTCTTTGGTTGGCTATGGGTGATAAAAATTGACTGATCAAATATCCATGAGCCGCATGAATTTCCACTCCGTCGAAACCAGATTCCTCGGCCAACAAAGAAGTCTTTGCAAACCTTTGGATGGTTTCTTCTATCTCTGTTTTTGTCATCGCTCTTGGTTTTCCTAAAAGTTTGGAAAGTTTTCCAATATCCACTGCAATCGCAGAAGGAGCCCAAACTTCCCCACCTAACTTAGCTAATACTTGTCTACCTGGATGGTTGATCTGCATGATGATCTTTCCACCTGCCACTTTTGCTTTTGATGACCATTGGCGAAATCCTTCTAATCGGGAACCTTCTTCTAAAACAACACCACCAGGACCAGTCATAGCTCTATGGTCCACCATTACGTTTCCCGTGATCATTGTCCCAACTCCACCATGTGCCCAAGTTTCATATAAATTCCAAAGGGCTTTGTCTGGTTCTAAATGAGGATTGGAAAGATTTTCTTCCATCGCTGCTTTTACAAGTCGATTGGGCAAAGTGATACCATTGGGGAGAGGGAACGGAGAAAATAGGAGAGAATTGGAATTCATTTGTCTAGATTAGACAAAAACTTAAACCCAGAGATGGATGTATCCTTTAGGAATTTTCTCCTTTTTTTCGTGCCCGTTTGTTTTCGTACAAACGGCTATCCGCAACCGCCACCAAGGTTTCAGGTTCATTTCCGTCATCGGAAGAAAAGGAAATGCCTATACTGGATTTGATTTGGAGTTTGGTGGTTTCGAATTGAATTTCTACTTCCACCATGTTTCTTGTCTGTTCCAAGCGGTATAAAATGGATTCTTTGGATTCCTTATGGATGAGAATCAAACCAAATTCATCTCCGCCGAGCCTTGCCAAAATATCTTGGTTTTGGATGAGACGTGAAAGTCGTTGAGCAAACTGAACAATATAAAAATCTCCAGCTGCATGCCCGTAGGCATCATTTATTTTTTTGAGTCCATCCAAATCAAATAAAGCGACCGTTAAAAAGGATCCATCGTTTGTAATTTGAGAAAGGCCCTTTCTTAATCCATCATAAAATGCCGAACGATTGTAAATACCAGTGAGTGTATCGTGGCTTGCCAGGTATGCCATTGATTGAAGGCTTTTTTCTTTTTCCGCCCAACGATATGCATTGTGTAAAACAGCTGCCATTGTACCAGATAACATATTTAGCACATACGTATCGTTAGATGAATAAAAACCGACTTTAGAACTATAAACTTTTAACACTCCTAATACTTCTGTATCAAAAAATAAAGGCAGAACGATCATAGAGCGAAGGCCAACAACACGGCATGCCTCTCGGTTGACTCGATCATCTTCTTCGGAATCGACACAATACAAAGTGGATCTTGATTGGAGGCTAAGACCGGAAAAACTGCCTTTTACGGGCAGTCTAAGTCCAATTTGTTTTTCAGCTTTGCCACTGGCTGCACGATAAACCAAATCTTCACCTTCCACAAGTTCGAAAACAGCACCTTCAGATCCAGTAATTTCTTTGGCACGGAGAGTGATACGATCTAATAAATATGGAACATCTGGTTTAGCAGCTGTTAACTCTGTTTGGAGTTTGAGTATTCTTTCTAATGTTGAATCAGAAGAGGAGCTTTCCATAGACTGTCTATGGAAAGAGATTCCAAACTCCTCTATTTAAATCTAGCTTAATTTGCGAATTCCCTCTGCGATACAATAATTGGCAATCGCAAGTAAGATATGAAAGATATCAACGTTCAGGATAGACCCTGTAGATCCCTTCGTACCAATCACAAGACCAGCAACAATAAATAAAACCGAACCAATGATTCCCATGATTGCTGCATTTGATTTTCTTGGGAAACGAACTAGCGAACTAATGAGGATGATGAACATAGCAATTCCACCAACGACTGTCGAGTAAATACCCAGTGGGTAGAGATAAGAAAATGCTAAGTAAAGAAGAAATGCGACAGTTATGAAGAGGAAAAAAGTTTTTTCCGATAAAGAACGAAAAGTGAAGTGGAAAAAAGCGAGTCCCAAAAGAGGAACACCCACACAACCCGACAAACCCACAAAAAAACGATAGATAGAATCCAGTGTATTGATCCCAAGAAAATGAATCGAACCAAGACCAGCAGAAATTCCGATGATGGCAAATCCATAAAGGGCGGAACGAGAGGGAATAGAAGGCTTTCCTACAAATCGGTAAGCCATCGCCAAGGACACTAAGGAAAGAATTAAGTCTGAGAGGAAAGTTGAGAAAACCATGGCAGGAATTAGAACTAATTGAATATAAAAAACAAGATAAATTAAACCTCCAAAGGAATTAATTTAAGGAACAATGACTCTTTGGGATTTGAGAACTATGTCTTGAATGATGTTATCCAACTCCTTAGCAGATTCCAACAAGTGGTCTAAACTCCGAAGTTCCTCTTCTCTGGACAAAGTACCCAATTTTATCAAATCAACAAGACCCATGATCCGAGCCAAGGGGTTTCGCACAATATGGGACTGGGTCCAAGCGATGGCTTTTAATTTTTCATTTTGAGTTTGGATGGCCGTGATTTGAAAGACCCGTTCTGTCACATCGTGAAAATTATCCACAATGCCACCAATGGATTCGTCATCGATTAAGTTGGTAATGGTCGACTCCACCCACCTCCATGATCCATCTTGGTGTTTGATTCTAAAATTATGACTAGGGAGAGAACTTCCAATGGGGATGTGACGAACATCTTCCAATCGTTTGGTGATTTTTGTAACATCATCTGGATGTAGGAAATCGAATAAGTTCATGTGCATCGCATCGGATTCCGAATAACCCAAAACTTTTGTAATGGACGGGGAAACATATTTTGCTCTACCTTCTGTGCTAAGGATAGCAATCACATCGATTCCATTTTCTACGAGAGCTCTGTATCTTTTTTCACTGGCCACTAGTTCCATTCGTTTGGCCATCAAATCAGTGATGTCTTTTGAAAAACAAGCAAGGCCAGTGATATTGTTTTCTGCATTGCGAATGGGATTAAAAAAAACTTCTCTGTGTTCTTCTTTTCCAGTGATGGGACTTATAAATCTTTCGTATGTTTTAAATGATTCGCCAGAAAGTCCTCTTTCATAATAACCCTTCCACTTTTCGTAAAAGGCTTCTCCTTGGCTCATGATGAGAACGGAATCTCCTTCTTTTGCGAGGGCACCACGAAGAAATCCCATCACATCTAAAAAAGCTTTATTGGCGGCAATCAAACAGAAGTTAGAGTCAAGTGACCAAATCAAATCTGATGTACCATTGATAAGAGCTTCCTGGTTTCTTTTGACCCGAATGAGTTTTTCTTCTGCAATGACTTTTTCGGATATGTCTCTTGTCACACTGAGAACAGAAATAATTTCTCCCGATTGGTTCTCTAATGGCACAGCCGTACTTTCCATCCAACGTTCGGTTCCTTTCAGTCCAATGATTCTAAATCTTGTACTCGACTTGATTCCTTGGAGTGCATTGTGATGAATCGATTGATAGAATTTTAAATCAGCAGGGTTTACTAAATTTTCTACTTTTTGTCCAATCGCATCTTCTGGGTTACTTGCTTCGATCATTTGTAAACCAGCAGGGTTCATTTCGACAAGAATCCCATCTGGAGAAACAACCTTTACACATTCTGGTTCGGATTGCAAGATTGTACTGAGTCTTAATTCTTGTGCGAGTAAACTTTGATAAGCTTCTCTTTGTTCGGTGATGTCTTGGAAAATTCCCACAATTTGCATGGGTTCGTTTTTTTCATTTCGAATCACTTCTGCAAGTGAATGCACATATTTGACTTTTCCAGTTGTTGTGACCAGTCGGCATTCCAAATCATAACTGATTCCTTTTTCCAACACCTCTTTCATATGTTCGGTAGCAAGTTCCCTATCCTCTGGATGAACAAATAAATAACCTTTTTCTAAATCAACTGGCATAGAAGAAGGGTCCATTTCTAAAATATGAAACACACCTTCTGACCAATGTAAAGTTTGGTGAATAAAATCCACTTCCCAATGCCCAAGTTTTCCAAGACTTTCCATTTGCCTAAGAATGAGTTCTTGTTTTTTACCTTCCCCTTTGACAGAAGAAGGAGGGATCATTTTGTCATTTTTTTTCTTTTTCAAAAGGGCACTCCCGAAAACAGAAGTATGATTTTGTCAGAGTGAGAAAACGAAGTCAGCCTTTTTTTTAGGCAAAAAACTGAAAATCTAACATTTGAAAGATGGATATTCTACCACCAGGGATACGAAGGATGCCGCAGGCACCCTGGTTTGGCGATAGACAAATCAGGGGGAAGCGAACGCGGACTCCGAAAGTAGCCCGCCCGGGTGGCCAGAAAATGGATCAGGAGATTATTTTCTCAAAACAGATGGCAGTGGGATCTGTTATCCATTTACCAAAAGCGGGAATTTCTTTGAATCCAAAGTTTTTATATAGACTTAATGCCTCTGGTTGTGGGGCACCAGCTCGTAAAATCATGGAAGAATAATGATCCATTCTCGCTTGTTTTTCTATGTCACTTAACAATGACTTGGCGACATTATTTTTTCGAAACTGGGAACATACAAACACGGCGTCCAACTCGCATTGCGTATCGCTGAACTTTGTATATGCGGCAGATCCCATAACTTCACCCGTTACGGAATGTTCGGCGAGGAAAAACCTTCCCTGAGGAGACAAAAAATCCTGGAAGTCCATTGGATTCGGTGCTTGGAATCCATATCGAATTTGGATTTCTTCCCATAGCCGGTCCATACAAAGCTTAGAGTTTGGATCGAGAGTTTCGACCATTCGAATCGCGAAATTTTGATTCATCAATGTAGAAAGATGAACTTCCTTATATTAAAATTTGCAAATATATTTTTTTGGTGGTGAGATATTGTTGGATGGTGTATAGGGGAGTTATTGGGTGGCGGGTGGTCACACCCCACCCAATCAGGGCGGGGATACCTACATCCAACCTGTACCACCCACACCCCAAAAAAAAGCCCCCATTCCTGGAGGCTCCCTTTCGACCGACTTTCTTTTTGAAAATCTTAGTCTTTTTTAGAAGCTGCTTCTTTAATTACGTAAGCTGCAATTTCGTTCTTTTGGATTTGAGTCGTTCCTTCGAAGATCGTGAGGATTTTAGAATCTCTCATTAACTTCTCAACTGGATACTCTTTCGTGTATCCGTATCCACCAAAAATTTGAACTGCGTCAGTAGCACACTGAACCGCACATTCAGAAGCGTATGCTTTAGCAATCGCAGAGTATTTTGGAAGGTTAGGATCGTTTGCATCAGAAAGACGAGCTGCTTTGTAAGTGATTTCTCTTGCAGTTTCTACTTTGATAGACATATCAGCTAACATGTGTTGCACTGCTTGGAAAGTTCCGATTTTAACACCGAACTGTTCTCTTTCACGAGCGTAACGAGCTGCATGGTCAAGTGCTGCTTGTGCCACACCCACACCCATAACTGCTACGAATGGACGAGAAGCATTCAAAGTTTGGAGAGCGTAAACGAAACCGAGGTTTTCTTTTCCTACGAGTGCGTCTTCACCTACTTCACAATCTTCAAAGATCACTTGGTGAGTGGAAGATGCTCTAATTCCGAGTTTATCTTCTTTTTTACCAACAGTAAGACCTTTTGCGTTACGTGGAACGTAGAAACAAGAAACTCCACGAGTTCCACGGTTTTTATCAGTATAAGCAAATACAGTAAAGGCCTGTGCATCAGAAGCACCAGTGATCCATTGTTTTGCACCATTGATGATCCATTTGTCGCCTTTTTTCTCAGCACGAGTGGTCATACCAGGAACGTCAGAACCAGCACCTGGCTCAGACAAACAGAAAGAAACTCCGAACTTTCCGTCCGCAATTTCAGGAAGCCATTTTAATTTTTGTTCGTGAGTCGCACCTTTTAGAATTGGAAGGATTCCAAGACCAGTGTAAGCAAATCCTAATGCGATTCCAAGGCATCCACGAGAAAGTTCCTCGATGGCTAAACACTGTTCTATCGCACCAAGTCCCCATCCACCGTATTCTTCTGGAATGACAAGACCGTTAATTCCAAGTTCCGAACGCATTTTATTGATGAGTTCTGTTGGGTGTTGGTTTTTCTCATCCCAGTGCAATGCGACTTCATGCGGGATTTCTTTTTTAACGAAGTTACGAACTAAATCTCTGATTTCAAGTTGTTGCTCTGTGAATTGGCTATACATTCCGGGATGTTCCTTATGAGAATGGGGTATTTACTACCTTTTTTCGTACGACCCTTCCTGTGCCAAGGGTTTTTCTCTCTTTACAAGAAAGCAAATACACTGTAAAATTTTCCATTTGTATGGCTAAATCGTGTTCTTTATTCCACAACCTCCGACAGCTGTCTGCTGTTCTCCTCATCACCGTTTCCTTTGTCCTAGTTTCCTGTGCGGGTCGTCCCAAATACGAACCAAAGGCAAACTTAGGTTATGCGAACTTTGAAGTTTACTTCCAAGAGAAGTTAGCCGAGAGTAAACGTAAAAACCATAGACCAGGAAATGAAGAACGTTATATCAGTTTTGGTAAAAAAACTCCCCTAGCATTTTTATACATTCATGGGTTTGGTGCTTCTCGTGCAGAAGGAGAAGAGGTAATGGAAAAATTGGCCAAAAAATTTAAAGCCAATACCTACCTACTACGTCTGCCGGGTCACGGAACCAACAAAGAAGACCAAAGAGACCAAAGCTTTAACAACTATTTAGATGCATCTCGGGAAGCATTATATATGATGCAGTCCCAAGGGGATCGTGTGGTTGTGTTTGGAAGTTCGATGGGAGGCCTTCTTGCGACTTGGCTTGCTTCTGAATACCCTGAAGAAGTGGATGGACTCGTATTAGCAAATCCATTTTACGCACCTGTGGATGGAAGTTTGAATATACTCAACTATCCCGGTGGACTTACCTTCATTCATTTGCTCAAAGGAAAAGTCAGATCCTCCGCCCACAATAACAATCCTAAGGTGTTGCCAGAACGAAATAACTTTTGGTATCCAGAACAATACTATTCAGCCCTTGTGGGTGTGAATGATTTAAAAAACTATGCAGCAGTTCCTGCTGTGTTTCGCAAAGTAACATCTCCCGCATTACTCTTGTACTACTATAAAAGTGAAAAAGAACAAGACCCAACGGCCAGTGTTCCTAAAATGTTAGAAGGTTATACTAACTTTGGATTAGATAAAACTCCAAATCCACTCAACCGAAAGGTGGTCGTGGAAAATGGAATGCATGTTCTGATGTCGAAATGGGTGATCACAGACAAAGCTTTTATTGAGGCCCAAACAGAAAAATGGCTCACAGAACTTTCTAAGTCGAAGTAAAAACAGTCTATAGATGTAATGGTAGTGCAAAACTACCAAAGGAGATTTGATTCCATGAAAGCATCCAAGGAACGCATCGCACTTGTCACTGGGGCCAACCGAGGGATAGGGAAACAAGTCTCCATCGATCTTGCAAAACAAGGAATCTATGTTCTGATTGGAGCTAGAAATCCGGGAGAGGCCGAAGATACTTTAGCGGCAGTAAAAGCTGTAGGCAAAGGGGAAATCCTTTCTCTTGATGTTTCGAAAGAACAAAGCATCAGCGAGGCTCTTGACACCATCACAGGGAGTTTCGGTAAATTAGACATCCTCGTAAACAATGCGGGAATCTTTGCCGATCCCGGTTCCTTCTTTGATACCACAAGCGAAGACTTACATAGAACCCTTCTTGTGAATCTTTACGGTCCCCTTCGATTGATCCAAACTTTTCTACCTATGATGATTCAGAATGATTTTGGTCGTATTGTCAATGTTAGTTCAGGCATGGGACAACTTTCTGATATGGGCGGTGGGTATCCCGCCTACCGTATCTCTAAAACAGCCATCAATGCCCTCACCAATGTAGCAAGCGGGGAAGCTGTGGGTAAAAATATTAAAATCAATTCGGTTTGTCCTGGTTGGGTAAAAACCGATATGGGTGGTGCCAGTGCCACAAGGCCTGTCGAAAAAGGGGCAGAGACTATCGTTTGGGCTGCCACCTTACCGGATAATGGGCCTACGGGAAAATTCTTTCGGGATCAAAAAGAAATCCCTTGGTAGGTGGGCAAAGCCAATGCTTTTAATCCAATCGCTTTCCGCTACAAGTACGATGATTTTGACTAAGGCCTAAAATGGATGACATAAAATTTAAACTCCTAGTTTTACTCTTAATTATATCCACAAATACAATATTTGCGAAATCAATCGATACTTCAAAGTTAGAAGAGGGAGATATTATTTTTCATGAATCAAAGTCAGAACAAGCCACAGCAATTAAATTAGCAACGAAATCTAAATACACCCATGTTGGGATTATCTTTCAATATGGAAAAACATTCAAAGTATTAGAAGCCATTGAACCGGTCAAAATCACCGATCTCCCAAAATTCATTGGGAGAGGAACAAACAACCATTATGTGATTAAACGCATCAGTAATGCAAAAACAAAACTGACACCAGAGACCATTCAAAAAATGAAAGAATATGGTAATTCCTTACTTGGTAAACATTATGATCTTTACTTTGAGTGGTCGGATGATCGAATTTATTGTACGGAACTTGTTTGGAAACTTTATGACAAGTTTACAGGCATCCAACTAGGAAATTTAAAAACCTTACGAGACTTTGATTTATCTTCTAAACCAGTCCAAACTCTCATGAAAAAAAGATATGGAAAAAATATTCCGTATGTTGAACCAGTCATCTCCCCCGTTGATATGTTCCAATCAAACGAATTAATTACTGTGATAGAGTGAAATTGATAGATAGTTGCCTAAGGTGAATCGCGTTACCAGTTTTACAAAAATTCGAAAATGATTTCTCGAATCGTTGGATTTATCTCTAGAATTTTTGGATAGAAAGGCAAGTTTTCAATCATAGATCTAGTTTTATAACCAAACAAGGCATTCAAATCGCCTTGTTTAATTTAACCACATACGTTTATATGTTAAGCCATTTCTCCGAGTAATTTATCAAGTTCCAAATAACATTCGGCCATACCATCAGCCGCACCGGATTCCACCATCATCTTACAAACCTCTGGCGATGCATAACGACAGAGATGAATCATCAGTGTTCGATTCCCTTCAGCGGTAAACGTACGAGATTCGAAAGTAGCATTCGGATCTTCAGGAGCATTTTGATCAAAAGTTGACATGTCAAAAATGTAATTTTCTGTATTGGCTAATTTCTCAGGAACGACAACCTCTCGAAATGTTCCGTATACACCAGATTTGTTTCCGTCTTTATCCGCATAAAGATACAAGTATTTGCCACCAACTTTCAGATCTTGTTTACAAGTATCAAGAACCATACCTTCGGGACCAATGAGCCATCTTTTCATTAACTCCGGTTTGGTGTGACAATCAAAAACCAATTCCCTTGGTGCGTCGAAGTATCTTTTAAACACAACTTCTGTTTCACCTCGACGTTCCATCTTTACTACATTTTTCTCCGATTTCATTTTTTCTTATCCCCTTTCGTTTGTATTGTTTGTAATTCGACAAGTAGTCCATCTAACCCCTGATATCGCTTTTCCCACATCTGGCGGTATTTTTCGATCCAATCGATTGCTGTTTTAAGCGGTGCTGTTTCCAAACGACGAGGCCTTTCTTGGGCACGGACAGTAGTGGAAATAAGACCTGCTTCTTCTAAAACTTTAAGGTGTTTGGAGATGGCAGGTTGGCTCATCCGAAAGGGTTTGGAAAGTTCCATAACGGTTAAGTCCCCTTTCGCAAGGCGCATAAGAATCGCCCGACGAGTAGGGTCAGCAAGAGCAGAGAATGTGGCATCAAGAGTTTGCATAACTAATTAGTTATATAAAAAAGTGGATATATAACTGGGAAATGTCAAACAAATTTTTAGTAAAATATCCAAAAAGGATAGAATGTCCTATTTTTTTTTGGGAGATTTAGGATTTCAAAGGATCAGTTTTAGTTGGATCTGATTCCAACCTGTCTAAAAAAAGAATACATATTAGATAACTCATAAAGTATCAAAAAGAAACGAAAAAGAAAATACAAATGAACATTCGTAAAATCAGGAAAAACAATATCGAAATTGCTGTCGTTGATTCGGACGAAACCCTGATCACCAATGGCTCCACGGCTCTAGACTTTTTTGCCACCATCCAATACGATTCGGGATGCGAGCGTTTTGTTTTGAAACAATCACATCTTGTCTCGGACTTCTTCGATTTAAAAACGGGCCTTGCCGGAAACGTATTACAAAAAATTGTCAACTACCGGATGAAACTGGCTATCGTTGGTGATTTTTCTATTTACTCCAGTAAAAGTCTCAGTGATTTCATTTATGAAATGAATTCGGGGAGAGATGTTTTTTTTCTGAATTCAGAAGAGGAAGCAATAGACCGTCTAAGTGTCATTTAACGAAGGAAACAACGACTGGTTTATCTGTTTTTGTTTTGAAATTTCTTATTTAAACAAAAACAGAATCAGTGAAACCACACTAAAACGTTAGATTTTCTTTTTCCAAAAAAACGATCTTCGATAACAAATCAATATTATGTTTTTCGATTGTGTTGGAAAGACCTATCCCCATGAGTTCAAAAACTCTTTGGGATAATTCAATCGAGTCAATTTTTTGATCCTTAAATCCATAAAAACCCAAAACCCCGATGGTTTGGTTATGCACTGTAAGCGGAAACTCCATAAGACAAGATACACCTAGTTCCAATAAATGTTCGCGAACATTTTGACCCGAGGTCTCTCGAATATCATTTAAGAGATTGGCAGAACCAACAATGGTTTGGGTAGAAAATTTGGATTCTTCTTTGGAAAACCTTTTTCCTTCATAGATCCCATGTACATCTCCTTCTACTAGGCTATATTCCCAATTTTCCCCAATTTGGGTAGTTATGAGTCCCAGTGGTAACCCAAAAAGTTTCGTTCCCGTTTGTAGATAATTTCGGCAAATCGTTGTTAGATCGTTTGATTTAGTAGAGAGAAGCCGAAACAACTCTGCCAATGAATGTTTCACAAAAGAGGCAGTATTTAAAGTTTGTGAAATCAAATTTTCATTTTTAAATTGTATCAATTCTTGGCTAAGTTGGTCTGCAATCACATCGATGAGTTTTAGATTCTTAAATTTATGTTTGAACTTATCTTCTACTACCATTCCAATCACTCCGATCACAGTCCCAACATTCGATCGAATGAGATATCCCAAATACATCGCAGAGGTTTTTTCATGAAGGGCCTCGATAAGAGGTTGAAAAAAAGATTCATCACCTACTAGATTCTTTTCAAAAATCATATTGGAATCCACGACTTGATGGCAAGGAAGAGAGTATTTAGAAACAAGATCAGGAATATAAAAATCCGAACGACTGTGGAAAGCCAGCAAACGAAAGTTTTGTGATTCGGGAGACATTCCAAAATCCATGTGGTTATGATTTCAGGAATCCTTGCAATGGTTTCTACGGTTTGGTTCCAGACATGTTCAGAGGACAAACCCAAACCAAAGGAATGTAAGTCATCAGCAAGTTCTGCTGCTAAAGAAGTTCCGGAAAAATAGTTGTTAGGAGCCAATTCAGAAAGCATACAAACCACCTCTCTCTGTCCATCGCACCTTGTTTCGAAAACGAGATGAATGGTTGTATGGAATCCTCCTAGGTTTTACATTTTTGTTTTACCTCTGGTTTTAAAATCCTTTTAAAAGACAGATCGATCGGATACGATTAGAACATGGCTAAAAATCTAAATTTAGCATTGCAACTAAAGACAGTCGAATTATGGAATTACTCTCTCAGGCAGACCACAAAACATCAGCTCGGTGGGCGCTAGATTGTGTGGAAAGAGTATTTTTCTATTATGAGAATTCCGATTGTATGGATCATCATCCCAAAGAAGCCCTAAATGTATTAAAAGAATGGATTAAGACAGGGAAGTTTAGCATGGCCGTGGTGCGAAAGGCTGCTTTGGATTCCCATGCTACAGCAAGAAAGATAGAGATGGATCATCCAGAAAAGTCTGTGGCTCGGGCAGCCGGACAAGCTGTCGCCACCGCCCATGTAAAAACCCATGCCATAGGTGCTGCCAATTATTCCGTGCAAGCAGTCTTTAGAGCCAATGAAAATCTGAATCCCGAACATTCTGTCCGAAAAGAAAGGGATTGGCAATACAATCATTTATTACAATTATTGGCAGAGTCCAAGGCCAGCTAACAATGTTTGTATTCGAAAAAGCAAATCATAATTTTAGAAAACCAATCTTAACCTTTTGTTTTATTTTTCTCATTATGTTAACGTTGTTCTTCGACAACTATGAGTCATATGCGTTTACGCCAAAAAAAGAATTTGGTTTCAGTTTGTTTTTTTCATTTTTCTTTAACTCTTCCCTTTCTGAATGGTTTACCAACGCAGTTTATCTATATATGTTTGCAGACAATATAGAAGATGTAGTCGGACATTTTTATTTTTTCCTTCTCTTTCTATTTTTTGGAATTCTCGCAAACCTAACTTATTTTATATCTCATATGAATTCCATTATACCAATTATAGGGACTTCTGGAGTTATTTCTGGATTTTTAGGAATGTATTTTGTATTTTTCCCCAACGTAAAAAGTACTATGGTTTTTGATCGTGCTAGTTTTCGCAATGTGCCAATTTTAATCAGTTTGAGCGTTTGGATTCTCATCCAAACCTATTTCTATATCGTAGAATTTCACAACCATACGAGAAGCACTTATGCTGGCCAAGTAATGACCTTTTTAATAGGAGTCACCATCGCTCAAATCTTTATCCGATACAAATTTTTAGATCGGCTGCAACATAATATTCGTCTATCGACTTTTATCAATAAAACTGTCCTTTGTCCTTCTTGCAGTAATCCAATCCCGGCCAAAAAATATGGTAGGTTGCACTGTTCGACTTGTAATACAAATTTCTTTTTCGATCGTCATGGAAAAAAATTTCTATAAATTTATCCCTTCGATTGATTTTAATTTCTAAATTCTTTTAAAAAAGATTCAGTCATTTAATTTCTCATCGACAATTCTTTTCTATTGTTTAGTATCCTCCGATACCTAACGGTTGGAGAATGTAAATGCAAAGAATCTTGTTCCTTTTTCTTGTTTTAACCCTCTGCATTCAGCCTATTTTTAGCGAAGTAAATCCAAATTCTCTCGGACTTCCTAAAGAAGGTTATTATATCATCACTTACAAAAACTATTCAATTAATTTAGAGATCAGCGCAAACGGATACGATGTTCGAGACGGATCTTCAAATGAGGATTCATCAGGGCAAGCAGACATCAATTACTGGATCATTCCAGGAAAAAACAAAATTAAAATTCGGCTCACAGAAAGGAAAGGCAAACAAAAAGAAGGCCTGCCAAAAGAAGCAGAAGTCAAACTTATCTTAGGCCAAAAAGGACAATTCCCTGACGAAGGAATTCCTCTAAAACACTTTCAGTGGCCGGACCAAACACAAGCCAACTTGGGAGAATGGACTGAGTTAGAATTTGACCCACCTTTTGATCCACCAAGTCAGTTGTGGAAACAAGCAGAGTCTATTTCACTCACAAAAGAAAAAGAAACTTCGGTAATTGAGTTTGCCTCGGAATTTACCAAAATTTTAAACACAAAGGATCCTAAAAAAATACTTTCAATGATCCAGTTTCGTGCACAAGACACTTCAGAAGTTCGTTATTATCCGTATGTAGAAGCAGATGAACTCAAATCCATAAATGATATGACAAAAGCCATTGGGTCGAGTTGGAAATTGAATACTAAGAACATCAAATTTACCTTACTGTGTAACAACCAAATCCTAAGTGTCACGGATCATAAAGGAGAACCCATCATTACTTCCAAAAAAGGAGCTTCCATCCCTCTTTATTTAAGTTGGATGAATGGCAAATGGGTCATTGTTCGGTAAAGAAATTGACTTAGAATTTATTGACTTAGTAATTTACTTGATCTCCCTTTATCCATATATTCCACTGCATGAAGGGAATTAGGAAATCCGTTCTATCTGTTCGCATGGTTAAAAATCATCTTAGTCTTGTCATCCCGTGTTACCGTGAATCGGAGCGACTTCCCAAATTCTTAGAATCTCTTTTAAAAACATTCAAAGGTTCTAAGTCTGTAGATTTTTTGGTGGTCGATGATGGAAGTCCACTTGCTGAATTCGAAATTTTAAAACAGAAAATCAACCATCTACTTTCCAATCCTCAAATTCAATTATTAAGATATGAAACCAATTTAGGAAAAGGAGGAGCCATCCAATTTGGACTCAACGTTGCGAAAGGAAATTATTTTGGTTTTGTTGATGCTGATGGCGCCACTCCAGCCGAGGAAGTGTTTCGCACGTGGAATCATATAAACCTTCATCCTGAGATTGATTTACTTGCTGGTTCACGAATTATCATGATGGGAAGAAATGTAAAAAAGTCTTTTTATCGACACCTTACCAACAGAATTTTTTCATTTTATTTTACTCTTGTGTTTCGAATCCAGATGTATGATCCTCAATGTGGCTGCAAAATATTCAAAAAATCTGCGTACAAACAGACTATTCATAAAATTTCCGACTTACGTTGGTTATGGGATACACAATTATTAGTTTTATTGATAAGAAATGGATTCAATATCGTGGAGTTCCCCCTCGACTGGCAGGATATCCCAGGATCCAAATTTAGTTTTTTAAGAGATTCCGTTCGAGTGGTCTACTCGGTTTGGAAATATAGAAACATTCATTAACCAAATAGAAATCAAGATCCTAAATTGTTCTCTTCATACGTTCCGAGATGGCAAATATCTTTTTTGGGGAACTAATCCCTTTTAATTTGTGTTCCCCAAGTTCTTCCCATCGAACAGGAATTTGTTCTGCCAAACTTTCGGAGGCCAAAACTGCTTTCCCTAATTCCCCACACATCCCAGCAATGCGGCTCGTTAAATTTACTGCTTCCCCAATCACTGTAAAATCGAGTCTCTCCGTAGAGCCAATGTTTCCATAAAGAATTTCCCCTGAATGCAAACCAACACCATGATGGATGGGTAGTTTTTCTTCTAATTCTCTGGTTTGGTTGTGCGAAAACAATCTTTCCCCTAACTTTCTAACAGCGAGAAGCACTTTTTTACCAACAAAGGTTTTATTAGATTCGGAATATGGAAATACAGCTAAAATTCCATCTCCCAACAATTTCAAAACTTCCCCGCCATGAGCTTCAATGAGTGGGATCGCTAAGCCAAAATAATCATTTAACAACTGTATGATCTCAGAAGGAGACAATTTTTCGCTCATCCCAGAATAATTACGAATGTCAGAAAACCAAATCACTGATTTGATTTTGTCGAGTTCCCCCAAATAAATTTTTCCCGAATACACGGTGGAGCCGGTTCGTTTGCCTAAGTAGATACTTAGTAATGATTCTGTTAATTCATTCTGAATGAAATTCATCCATTGTAAGGAAATGATTTTTAAAACCTGATGTAAAAAATTACATTCTTCAGTTGACCAACCATTTGGTTTGTCCGTCACCAAACTTAAAAAAGCATAACTTGTCCCTTTTTGTAGAATGGGAACTGCCAAATATCCCGTGGCACCTAACGGAGCCAAATCATCCAGAATGGGATAAGGACGTGTTTCACTCTTGTGATCCGCAAAACCAAAGTAATACGGCTTTCTTGTAGACATTACATGTTGAACGGGGCTAACCGCAAATTGAGAAGTCTGCAATGATCCCAATCGAAAACGCACTTCCCGAAGAAATCCATTTTCAGATTCTATTGTTGATCTTGAATGTAACAAAGGAGTTGTTGAATCATCAAAATATTCGATTTTGTTTTTTGGAACCCAAGTATAAGACAAAGACTCCACTTGCGGATGAAGTGTACGCGTTCCCATATTGACTCTTACAATTTGAAAACCTTGTCTTTGTAAATAACCAATTCCTTTATCAAAAAGGTCTGCAGAAGACTTCACTTCCGGCATTTCGTTCGTATACCATTCTATAAAATCAGCGATCATTTTCCTATTTGACTTCCAAACTTCACTTAAGTGAGTCACCTTCTGTTTATTTTTTACATGAAACACAGAAACAGAAATTCACAAAAATTATTTCTCTAAAAATTTCAGTGTTTCCATGTTCTATTCTGTATTAAGGAGATTGAATCTACAACCACTCAGACCAATTGCAAGGAAATATTTGATTTAGAAAAAAAGGGGAAAAAAGGAAGGGAAAATTATGTTAAAACATCATACCCTGCCGATCGACAGGGTATGAATTTGGCCAAACTTATTTTAGTTTTGCATCCAAACGTTTTTGTACAGCTTCCATAAATTGGAAAGTATCCAATTCTTTTTTAGTAGCTGCTGTAGAAAGAGAAAGTAAGTCTTTTGTCATTTCACCACCTTCGATGGTTTCAATGATTGCTTCTTCCAATTTAAGCGCAAAGTTCACGAGTTCTGGAGTTCCATCCAGTTCCCCACGTTTCGCAAGTGCTCCCGTCCAAGCAAAAATAGAAGCCACTGAGTTTGTAGAAGTGGTTTCTCCTTTTTGGTATTTACGGTAGTGACGAGTCACTGTTCCATGTGCGGCTTCATACTCGTATTTTCCGTCTGGAGAAACAAGAACCGAAGTCATAAGTCCAAGGGAACCAAAACCAGAAGCAACCATATCACTCATAACGTCTCCGTCGTAGTTCATCATCGCCCAAAGTTGTCCACCTTCGTTTTTCATGATTTGCGCAACGGCATCATCAATGAGGTAGTAACTATAAGTAATACCAGCAGCTTTCATAGCAGCTTCTTGTTCTTTCGCCATTTGATCAAAGATATCACGGAAACGAGCATGGTATTTTTTAGAGATTGTATCTTTTGTTGCAAACCAGATGCTGATTTTTTCAGACAATGCATAAGTGAAACATGCCTTTGCAAACGACTTAATGGATTCATCTAAGTTGTGCATTGCAAGAGCAACACCCGGAGCTTTAAAATCATTTACAAGTAGTCTTTGTTTTTCTTTTCCAGAAGCATCTGTGTAAACGAGTTCTACTTTTCCTGGGCCATCAACAAGGATCTCAACGTCACGGTAGATATCACCGTAAGCATGTCTTCCAATCGCAATTGGTTTTTTCCAAGAGTTTACAGCTGCTGGAATGTTTTTGATGATGATTGGTTTACGGAAAACAGTTCCATCTAAGATGGCACGGATAGTTCCGTTAGGTGATTTCCATTCTTGTTTAAGGTTGTATTCTTTCACACGGTCTGCGTTTGGAGTGATGGTTGCACATTTAACACCTACGCCGTGTTTTTTGATCGCGTTAGCAGAATCGACTGTGACTTGGTCATCTGTTTTGTCACGGTATTCTACACCTAAGTCATAGTATTCTAAAGTGATGTCTAAATAAGGGTAGATGAAACGATCTTTAATTTCTTTCCAGATAATTCTTGTCATTTCATCGCCGTCTAACTCAACAAGCGGTGTTTTTACTTTAATTTTTCCCATTGATTTCTCCTAAACTCATTCAATTTTTGATTCGCATAAATACGTTTATATGGAATTCACCATATACAAATTCCAAAGGTAGTGACAAAACTCGGTAGAATTATTGATCGCTCCTGAAATGGTATGAATTCCCGTAAGGGATGTATATCTTTTTCTATAAGCATCTCGTTCAGAAATTCCGGAAAGTTTTGATTCCAATCGAATGAGAACCTCTTTCCAAGATTCACATTGTTCTTTTACCTGTGGGTCGGTCGCTTTGATTTTGAGATCTGTTGCTTTGGAAATCTGAATTTCCCAAAAATGAGTTGGGAATGCCGGCGGTGTATACCGATCCCGGATGGCTTCCAGATCCTTTTCAATGTCCTGATCTTTAAAAGCTGTAAAAAAGAAAAATCCGCTGATACGTAAGGAGAGAGGGAGGAAAAAACTAAAATTGCGATCGTAAGAGATCATTTGTTGGAGAGTCCATTCAGCAGATTTTCCGCTGGTCTTTTTCTCCGTAAAGGCCTTGGCATCAAAAGGAGCCAATTCATCAAAACAATATTGGGCAAACCGGAGTTTCTCTTTCCAGAATATTTCTAATATCTCCGTGACCATGCCTGTTTCGTTCATCTTGGATAGGGGAAAGTATTTTTCAAGTGCGAATCCTTTTTTAAGAACCAAAGTCAAACTTCTTCCACCCCGGTAGTCATGAAAGAAACCGAAGTCCTCTGGCGTGAGCTTGTGACAAAAAAAGAAGAATTCTTACATATCTTACGAATTCTGAATCATTATTATGAAATGCGAGGCGAAACCAAATCCAAACAGTATGCCTTCCGACGCCATTTGGCCGATTCTTCTCCTGAATCGGTACAAATCTTTTTTTCAAGGCTTGGGCCTTTTGAATACCAAGTGGCCTGTCGGGTTTTGCCAGAAGAGCAGGTTGAAACCTGGATTCATATCGATGGAATCGCAGAAGAAAGAGAAAGGCTAAAACAAATCGGCAATACAGAACATCCCGTCTTTTCGCTCGTTTGTCTGGGTGACTTGTTTGCTTTGACCCTTCCGAGCACCCTTCGCATTTAAAGGAAATCCCCAAGAAAAACCTTGATTCTTTTACAAACCCCCGTTAGGATTTGCCGGTGTTTCGGCAATTCTTTCGACTAGCTTTGTTTGTTTGTTTAATAACTCTGTTACCAAAAGAAAACCTACTAGCCCAAGATTTTAAAACCCAACACTTCCCCGATGAAGGTTATCTGCAAGCCTGGAACTTTACCTTTCGAAATGAAAAATACAATCTCTTTGCTACCTTCCTTGTCAGCAATTTTGGCCCAGGATCACATAACAATGGTATATCGCTACTTTTAAAACCAAAAGACCAACCAGTATTTTATTCCACCCGCGAATTTGATTCCGATGAATACGAATTTAAGAAAGGCCAGTTCTACCAAAGGAGTGGAGAAAACTGGATGGAATACAAAAACGGAATTTATTCTTTTTATATGAACTACGGGGATTGGGAAATCAAATTAGATTATAAACCAAGACGGGGTTCTGTTCCTATCTCCAAAGGGCGGTTCCCTTTGAAAGAGGAGGGTAAATTCGTACAAGCCGATATCCCCTTTTCCTATTCACAAGCCACTGGCACAATTCGTTACAAAGAAACTACGGAAGAAATCAAAGGAGTGGGAGGATTAGAACATATCCTCTCCAATGAACCCGTTTATCAATACTCCAAAAAATGGGAACTTGTCAGATCGATCACTAAGGATGGATACCGAATTTTTACAGGAGGATTTATTGGTACTCCCGATTTTCCAGGAGGATTTTTTCGCCGTGTGGCCGTTCTCGACAATTCTGGTCATCTGGTTTTAGAAGGAACTGTGGAACATGCCGAAGTTTTGGATTGGGAAAAAGAACCTACGTCTGGTTATACGATCCCAAAAACAGAAGTTTTATATTTTAACGAAGGGAAATGTTCTCTTCTTGTCAAACGAACTCGCTCCATTGCAACCATGAGTGCCTTGGAGAATATCTCATCGTTTTTAAGATTTTTTATTCAGTTGTTTTTTGCAAAACCTTACCAAATCCATTGGTATGCCGATCTAAAATTAGATTGTCCCATTTGGTCTGGGGAAGCAAAAGGTTACCATTCCAATTATTTGATCAATGAATAATTTATAAAATTCTATTTAGATTAACGTTTGTATCTTGCATCTATACAAACGTTAGTTGGAAATTAGCAGATACTCTAAAGGATAAACTTCTGTCCTTCATGGGCAATATGAACCTGCATTCCACCGGGTTTGACCAATCTTGCTTCATCTAAAATAATCCTCGCCACTTCATGGTCCGTATGATCCGGTTCATGGTGAGTGAGAACAACGGAACGAATTTCCATCATTTCTGCAAACTCAACAGCTTTGCTGACAGCAGTGTGACCCCAACCTAATTTTTTTTCCGCCTCAGCTGTACTATACTGAGCATCGATGATGATAAGATCTGCACCAGCAATCTGCGGTTTCATTTTGAGTAAATGTTCGCGATCTTCTTCCCGATATTCCACATCAGTACAAAATAAGAAAATTTTATTTCCTTCACGGATTCTATAACCAGTACAAGACCCAGGATGGCGAAGTCCAAAAGGAATAATTTTTAGACCACCTAACATATACGACTCAAACTCTTTCCAAAGATGGAAATGTTTTTTGGATGCCATTTGTTGTAAGGTCACTGGAAAATTTTCAGGATGTTGTTGTCGGATTAGTCTCTCTTCTAAGTTTTCAATACATGAGTAAAAGTGAATATTACAAGAAGGTGAATAACCAGGTTTAAAAAAAGGCCACCCTTGGATATGGTCCCAATGTGTATGAGAAACCAAGATATGAATGTCCATATCTTCCCCACTAAAAGCCTGCGGTGCCAATTGGTTGCCGAGAACCCGAAGACCCGTCCCCATATCTAAAATGACTTTTTCGCCGCCATCCCCTTCAATGAATACACAAGTTGTGTTCCCACCCAAATCTTGGGAAAGTGGAATCGGTAAATGATTCAAAAACTCCTCTTCCGAAAAAGAAGCGGGATCCTTTTTCCACTCTTCTTTGGCCATCTGAAGAATCTTTAGAGTTTTCTCCCGTTGTTCCGGTTTAGAGATCGGTGTGGGGAGTGATCCGCGAACACCAAAAAGAGTTATTTTCATCTAGTTCCTTTTAAAAATCCTGACAATACATCATCGGAAGGAATGCATTTGTTAGTTAGCCCAGAAATCCAAGAAAAACTTTGGAAGTTTACTACCAAAACTTCCTATCAATCAGACTACCTCCTGCAACCTAAAGAGCGGGGAAAAAAAATCGACCTAAAAAAATCTTTCCCGGGCCAGATCCAAAACTTTGTTTTGGAACTTGGATCGGGTTGGGGTGAAGTTGCCATCGAATTGGCAAAGAATGACCACCAAACAGGCTATTTGTTGATGGAAAAGAAGGTAAACCGAATCATCCACACCGAAAAACAACGACAAACGTTTGGTTTGGAGAATATCCGCTATATGACCGTTAACTTCCAGTGGTTTTTCGATGAACTGCTTGAGAAAGAAATTTTTGACAAAATCATCATCAACTTCCCAGATCCTTGGCCAAAGAAAAAACACCGCAAAAACAGACTTATGCAAGGCCACATGCTCGAACAAATTTACGATCTGTTGAAACCAGGTGGTCAGTTATTGTTTGCAACCGATTACGGCCCATATGCAAGACGAACGATTTCTTTATTTAGAAAATTTCCTAAATTTGTATGGGACAAAAAAGAATACGAATTCGAAAGACCCGGATTCCCGGTTTCCTTTTTCGAAGCAGAAAAAAGAAACGAAGGGAAACGAATCTATTATATAAATCGAACTAAAGTGAATTAGATATTCCAATTCACTTTAGATGCATTTGTTTTATATCGATTGGATTATTGTTAGTCGACAGTTACCGTACTGATACGAAGTCCATCCCTGTCTCCCTTCCAAGGAACAGGAGTTTTTTCTCTTCCTTTGATGAGAAGTAGTTCTTTCGACCTACCTTCAACCACAAGTCCATCTAATGGGTAATAAAAGTCCCCTTGAATGTCATAGGAATCTTTCCACTTAGATCCACCTTTCCAAAGATAGGCGGTATTCTCTGTATTGACCAGTAATGACTCCGGGTTTTTCACAACTGAACGAATGGATTCTGTGCTACCAAGGGAATAAAGTTTTGCTTTTTCCGTTCCCTGATACATTTGATTTCCTAATTGGATCAAACAAGCATCTTCGACACAACCAAGGATCTGCGCCGATTCTTTCGCATCTTTTTTAAGAATAGGATTTGATACTTTCTTTTCCTTCTCTGCTGGCGAGCCGATGGTAAATACTTGAATTTGGAATTCCTTTTTCAAATCACGAAGGACTAAAAGTTTTCCTTCTTCCGTGTAAGAGAAACTCAAAAAATCATTCCCGTTCCACTCTTCTAATATTTCCAAATTTGGATTTGTTTTAACAATCTTTCGGTCCGCACCCTTTTCTTTTTCCAAAAGAAGGAAAAAACCATTTGCATCAGCAGTTCCTTGTTTGACCTTCCATCCGACTAACACCTGTTTTTTAAAAGTCATCTTTCCTGACTCAGGATAAATTTTGGTGGCTGTATCGTTGGAAATTCCAACAAGTTCCTTACCTGCAACTAACAATTGAAATGGAGTGGATGTATATTGTTTCCAAACCAGTTCTTTTGTGATTCTGTCATAACCAACAAGTGCTGTTCCATAGTTTACGATGATTCGGTTTGGATAGACAATTGGAGTGGAAACAGGAGTTCCTGAAAGGTTCAGATCTGTTACGTGTAATGGTTCGTCATCCAAAGCATCAGAAGGAAGTAATCTTGCGTATTTGGTTTCTCCGTATTCACGTAAGATTTTTTCTTTTACTTGGTTTCGTTTGGCTTTGACCTTATCAGATGGAGATTGTTTTTGTTTAGCGTCCAAAATTCTAAATTGGGCAAATAAAGCTTCTGCAGAAGGTTCTTCTTTGAGAACATGTTCAATGATTTTTTCTGCTTCTTCTAATTTGTTTTCTTTGTAATAGATATAGGCTAATTGGATCTCACCATCCATAAAATCTGGATCGGATTTGCGAATTGATTCTAAAATGGACTTTGCTTCTTTGGTTAAGTCTTCATTGAAATAAGCAATTGCCAAATTGTAAGAGGAAAGTCCAAACTCAGAGTCCTTCTCTCTTGCTTTTTCAAATTCTCTTTTTGCGTTTTCCAGTTGGTTTAATTTATAAAATGCCAAACCTTTAGCGACATTACTCGGTGCAAAACTAGGGTTTACCAAAATAGAACGATCAAAATCACCAATGGCCGCCTCGTAGTTTTTGCGTTTCATGGTGACTAGACCCAACATATAATAGGCGTAATACGAATCAGGTTTTTCTTTTAGGATATCATAAAAACCGTCTTCTGCTCTTTTTAGTTCCCCTTTTTTATAATAAAAAGAGTATATTCCTTCTTTAAAGGAAATTGCATTTTCTTTGTTCGTTCGAACTGCATTCTCCAAAATGGCAAGACCTTTTTCTTCTTCACCTTTTTCGATGTAACATTCTGCAATTTTTACAAGAAGAGAAGCTTTCGGAACTTTGTCATAAGCCTTTTGATAAGGAGTGACTGCTTCCAAATATTTTTTACGGTTGAAGAAGGAATTTCCTTCTTTTACGTAAGGCAAAATCTCCGCAAAACGAGAGTTCTCTGCCACTGTTTTTTCAGTTTCTAACAACTCAGGAATGTCTTTTGTAAATTTTTTTGATTTTTGAATGAAGTCATTCGCACGGGAGTAGTTTTCTTTTGCGTTTTCTTCCACTGCACGTTTGTAATACAAACTTCCCAATCGGTAATCGACAGCATCATTGTTTGGGAATTTTTTCTTTAGCCCCATATAGATGGACTCAGCTTCATCCCACTTACTTGCGTCTTCTGCGATCCGACCTAAAGTGATCGCACTAAACGGATCTGTTGCCGAGAGGATTTCGAGTTTTTTGATGTATTCTTTTTCTTTTTTGGATTCCCCAGTTTTTGCATACACACGAGCAAGTCCCTGTAAGGCACCTGGGTTTGTAGAATCCATTCGGTAAGCTTCTAAATAGGAGCTTTCCGATTTTTTATATTCTCCAAACGCAAAATAAGCCCGACCAAATGCATTTTGTGCAGCAGGATTTTCTGGATTCACACCCATTGCTTTTCCATACTCATCAAAGGCTTGTTTTCTTTTTCCTTGGCGTAAGAAGGCATCACCACTAGCAATGTACTTTTGTGATTCGGCTAAGACTTTTGCTTTGCGAATCTCTTCCTTCTTTGCTTTGGGATGAGACTCTGCTTTTTTTAATACATCCAGAGCTTCATCAAAACGTCCAGAATCAATCAGCACATACGCCAAATTGAGTTTAGGTTCAAAAAAATTAGGATCCCAAGACGCAGCATCTTGAAAACTAAGAGTGGCTTTTTTGGTTTCACCCCATTTCCACTCACATATCCCTTGTTTGTTGCGAATCTCAGCATTTTTAGGAATTTTTGCACCAGCTTGTTTGGATGTTTTCAAACAATCAGAATAGTTATGTGTTTGGATGTAAACATTACATAAACCTACATATCCACTGGGATTTGTATCAGACAATGAAATGGATTTTTTAAAACTATCTTCGCTTTCTTTGAGTTTTCCATTTAATAACTGCGCATTCCCTAAAAAAGACCATAAAGATCCATTTTGAGGTTGTAAATCCGTAGCTTTTTTAAATTCGGAAGTGGCCTCAGCATAATTCTTTTTGGCTAAAAAATCATTACCACGTTGGATGAGAGAGGCAATCTTTGTAGAAAGTTTCGCATCTTTGGCAGTTTTTAGTTCGGGATTGAGTTTTTCCGCCTTAGCAAAGTAAGCTTCTGCTTCCTCATATCTTTTTAGTTCTAAACAAACATCACCCAATTGGTTGAGAAGTTCAATAGGATACGGAAATTCTGGTTTTGTTTCCAAGGATTTGAGAACCACAAGGCTCTCTTGGTATCGACCTAAGTTTTTTAGAAGGATACCTGTTTTGTATGTATAAATGGTTTCTTCAGGTTTGAGTTGGCTTAGGGTTTGGTAGGTAGAAAGGGCTTCTTCATTTTCTCCCAAAGTGGATTGCACTGTTCCAAGACCAATGAGTAGTTTTTCATTTTTAGGATCTATGTTTTTGCCTTTTTCAAAAGCAAGTTTTGCATTCTCATAATCACCTAACTGATAGTAGGAGGAACCAAGCAGAGAATAACCATCAATGAGTTCGAATGTTTGGATGGAGGCCTTTGCCTTTTCTAAAGCAGAGTCCATATTTCCTTTTTGAAATTCATTACTTCCATCTGCCACAAGAGCTCTTGCTTCTTCAATTTTTTGGCGATCCGAAACATCGGATTTTTCCACCACGGGATCTTTGACAGTGACTGGTTTAAAATCTCGAGACTGACAACCAACAAACAAAACACAGGTGAAGATTAAAAAACTAAGTTGTCTCATTTTTGGAGCCTTTCCTCAAACTTAACCATATCAGGATATCGTATTTTTACACCGCGAAGGGGTGTGCCCGTAATAGGAGCGTTATGTGGGGTTAATACGCCTATATTCCAAAACGTTTCAAAATTCCAAGGAAGTTCTTCTACCATTTTATTCCCTAAGGACAACCGAATCAGTTTCTTTTCGATATCAGTGGATAGTTTTACAGATCTTCCTTTGAGTTCATCTTCTTTGTCCCAACGATACGAAGAACGAACAGGAGCATCTTTTTCTTCCGAAGAAAATTTGATAATATGAAAATCTGTTTTATCCACGTAAACTAAAATGGCATTTTGATTGTGGTCAGTAAAAGAAAGACCAACAGCACCGTTCAAATCTTTCACAAGATCTAACACAAGTTCGGCTTCTAAATAATCAGGAATAAGGTCTTCAGAATACACTCCATACCAACCGGCAGGGAGGTCTTTGTTTTTTGCAAAGGTAAGTTTGCCCGGAAAAGTTGCAGAAAAGTTCGGAGATGCCGAAGTGAGGTTCCAAAACTCTTCTGATTCCCAACCCACACCGTCCTCTAGGGAAATGGGTAACGCAATGGAAGTAATTTGTTTGGGTCTTATTTTAATTCCAGCTTTTGCATATTCAAAATGAGAGTCATTTTTTGTTCGGATGAATTGGATCGGATAACTGCCGTAAGGTACACCTGATTCAGCATATTGTGTTTTACCTTTTTTCTGACCATCGACTACAATATCTAGCCCTGGAGGAAAACTGGAGATCACAATGGTTCCTTGGGAAATATCATCACTCCACTCTTGGAACACACGAGTTGTTTTGCCTGCCCGAATTAAGATATTTCGTTTTACTGGATCTTTGCCAGGTTTTGCAAAGGAAAGAGAATGTTTTCCATTGATGAGTTGGTAAGAAAGTAAGGGAGCCTTACCCACTTCGACTCCATCCAAATAAATGGTGGTTCCCGGAGAAGTGGAGAATACAGAAACATTTCCTCGTAAGGAAGAAGTAAAATAAGAACGAAGGTCATCATCGGAAGGAGAGGAAACTTCAGCAAAGTAGGAAGGTACACTTCCTGTTAGAGGTTGGAGTTGTCTTTTGCCATGGAATACATCAAATGTTTTTAAGGACTTAACAACCGGTTCTTTTTCTTCTTGGTACACAAAAATCGCCTTTCCATAGTTTTGTGAAAGAACTGGATCTTTATATTGAACCTCAACGGAAAGTCTTTCCGCATTTTTTGTAAGAGTTAACTCTAATAACAAATCCAAATCAGAGGATTCGGAAAATTTAAGATCGGGATCTTTGGGAGCTTTTTTATATAACCCCAGTTTGTTGTGAGGGAAAAGAACTTTCTCTTCTAATAACAATAAATCGGATTTAGAAAACCCCTCTGGAACTTGTTTCCAGAGGAGTGAAAAATGTGGAGTGGATTTATTTACCAGTCGTTCTTTGTAATCTCTACCCGAAGGAAGGGGTTCCGATTCACCCGGAAGAGGTGTGACGAACTTAGGTTTTGTAAAACTTCGATTCAGTGTTTCGATCTTTGTGACCGAAGAACAATAACCGACTAAAAAACAAAGGACCGGTAAATAAACATATCTCATTTCGTCTTATCAAAACTCTCTTTGGGAGCTAATTTTAGGGAATCTTTTTGAACATCTTTTTTGATGTATTTTGAATCTTCGATGGACTTAGCCGTTTTGATTACTTCATCAGATTTTGATTTTGTAATTTCACGAGTTCTAGCTGCTTTTTCCAACTCTTCTGCAGAAGATCCAATGTTTAATTTTTGAAGTTCTTCGTTGTTAGTTCGGAGTTCGTTTGCAAGAGACTCAAACTGTAACATCTTAGTGTTTTCAAAAGCCAACATTTCTTTCATCTCAGATAAAGATTGTTTGTCCATTGGTTTGATCATTTTATCAGAAAGTTTAGTTTCATTTCCGACTTCAGCTACTTTCTGTTTGTCGACTACGATTTCATTTTCTGAATTGGATTTGCGAATGGCAACTGCTCCATCAAGAACCGTATATTTAACAACACAGTTTCCAGATCCACAAGCTACGTTCCCACCTTTGGCAGATGGATTTTCAACATTGGTAAGAAAGATGGTTCCACGAACACCCGCAATCGAAGTAGGAGTTACGATGCTGAAAGATTCTGTTTTTCTTTCTTTGCGTAAAACTGTTACAAGTTTTCCGTATTGCATATTCACTTCTGTTTCACGAGATCCGTCGTTTGCTGCAAACGCTTGGCTTACGCTAAGAGATGTGTTTTTGTTTAACTTAAGTACTCCGTCTTCGCCCACAAGAATTTCCACAGAACCGTTTTGACCAGTGACTATGGTATCTTTGGAAGTTAAAACGTCACCTAAGTTTGGTTTTACTTGCCCACTCTCGCGGATCACAACCACGTCACCTTTCACAAAGGCAACAACAACATTACTTTCTTGTTTTGTGTTCTCTGTAACATTTGTTACAGATTCCTTAGAATCTTTTTGGCAAGCAGTAAAAACTATGGCAAAAACCGCCACAAATCCTAATGCCGACAACCGATTGATCATTGCACGTTTCATATTCCTTCCTCCGGAAATCTTCTTCTAAGAATAGATAACAACTGAGTGCTTGGCAACTCTTTTCCCTAATACCTTTTTGTGACAGCTTTTGTCCAATGGTCCCGCCTTGTCACGCGATGCGGGTTTTCTAGGCTCTCGATCATGGATTCTAAGCTTTTTTTTCTCGTTTCATCCATGGCTTCATTTACGTGTTTTCGCATTGGACACTCAGAACCCAGTTCACAGCAATAAATTTCCTGACAAGTTTCTTTAATCTTTCGTAATTCGGGAAAACTTTCCCAAAGCTCAACAGGTGTCAGGTGTAAAATCCCCCATTCTTTGACCCCAGGGGAGTCGATGAGAACCGTCTTTTCCTCCAAAAATAGAGCGAAAGAATTGGTAGTGGTATGTTTTCCTTTTTTGGTAGAACCACTGACGAGGTTGGTTCTTTGCACTGTCTTTTTATGTAGGTGGTTCATAAGAGTCGATTTGCCCACTCCAGAATTTCCACAAAGGAAGGTGCGTTTTCCACGGATCCGTTCCCACAAAGGTTGGATGGATTCCTCCGAAAGAAGAGAGACACTGATTACTTCATAACCTAACTCTTTATAGTAAACTTCCCTCTCTTCAATTTCTTCGTCCGAAATTAAATCTTTTTTTGTAAAAATGATCAGTGGGGGAATTTCTGTTTGGTAAGAAGCAGCAAGCAATCGGTCAATGAACCCCGGTTTGGTTTCTGGGTCTTTACAAGAAGCAAGGATCGCCACTTGGTCCAAGTTGGCACATAACACATGACTGTCGCCACGGTCACTTTTTCTAGAAAGGTAGTTCTTTCGTTCCATTCGTTCCGAAATGACCCACTCTTCCCCAGAAGATTTTTCTGCCAAAACCAAGTCCCCCACAACAAAAGGATGCCTTTCGTTTGAGTTCTTTAATCGCAACTTACCCTTGAGAACGGCGAGGGCGTAGCTTGTTTCTTCTGAATAAATTTCATAATAAGCTCCGAAGATACGAGCGATTGTAAATTGTTCTTTACCCAAGTGGAATCTGCACCAAAATAATCTAGTTCTTACATTCTATACAGATGACATGCAAACACAAGTTTTCTTTCCTTTCGGAATCATAATCCTTTCTGCTTTTGGTTGGTTTGGATTTGCTTATGCCTTAAGCAGTATAGATTCCACAAAAATTTACTCTCTATTTGCGGCTCTTTTTGGACTTATCACCCTTATGGTTTTGTTCTTTTTACGAAAAAAACCATTGCCAAAAGGTATGGAGAAACCCAAAAAACGAGATGAACTTGTCCAAAACCTATTTGCCTTAGAAAAATTTAAAGAAGAACTCATTTCCTTCAACGACCCAGACCAAATCAGCGAAACCATCAGCCAGTTCCTTGCCTCAAAAATCCCTGCAGAGTTTGTCCAAGTTTATACTTGGGATGAAAGAGAAGGCCAATTCCGTCCCCGACCTTTTTTAGAATCACTCGTCCAAAAGTATTCTAATTTACCTTCTCTTCCTGTATTCAATCCTTTTTTACTTTGGCTTTCCGAACGCGAAGGAATCCATATAAAAGAAAATTTTATCCAGTTTGCCTCTCCCAATCATGAAAAAATAGCCAAACAAGCATTAAACTTTTTCACAGAAACCAATTCAGAGTTAGTTGCCACTCTTTCCATCAAATCAAGTCTTGTTGGTTTTATTTTACTGGGAAAACACAAAGAAGGAAAAATTTATGATATAGAAGAAATCGAAATCATTTTAGAAATTCTTTCTGTTTCCCTGATGTCTTTGTCCAATTCCATGATTTACCAACAGTTATTGAATTTAACTGAAACTTTGGAAGCAAAGGTAAGAGAAAGAACGAAAGAATTAGAAGAAACCCAAGCCCACTTAGTACAATCAGAAAAGATGGCTTCTCTTGGTGTGATGGTAGCAGGTATCGCCCACGAAATCAATACACCGGCTGCCGTGATCAATGGTTCAGCGGACAACTTGGATGCTAATTTAGTTTATGTATTATCGCATTTGGGTGACATCTCTCAACTGATTCAGAATCCTGATTTTCGTTCTATCTATTTGGATATTCTATTTAGTTTTGTGAAAGAGGATCCAGCTTCAAAGATCGATCCTAAAGACAAATTCAAACTCAAAAAAGAGACCAAGTTTCGATTTATCCAAGATGGAATCCCTGAAAATGATGCAACGGATCTGGCAACCTTTATCATTGACCATCATCTTTTGCATATGCAAGAAGAACTCATCCGTATCTGGAAGGCCGGCGGAAAAGAAACCTTTGAGATGTTAAAGAATACTTTGAGCCTGCAAAGAAATATCAAAAACATCAAATATGCCATTCGTAATATTGTTCGGATTGTCAAAGCACTCAAATATTACTCTCACCTGGGACAAGCATCTTATGCGGAGTCTGACCTTCACGAAGGATTAGAAAACACTCTTGTGATCATGCAAAACCAAATCAAACACGGAGTGGAAATTGAAAGGGCCTATGGAAGTATCCCTCCTGTTAGGTGTAATATCGATGAACTCAACCAAGTTTGGACAAACCTAATCACCAATGCCATCCACGCGATGAAAAAAATAGAACATCCCAAACTCATCATTTCTTCTAAAATGGTGGGGGAAGATTATGTATTGATAAGTTTCGAAGACAACGGTTCGGGAATTCCAGCCGAAATCAAAGACAAAATTTGGGATCCATTTTTTACAACCAAAGACCAAGGAGAAGGTACAGGGCTTGGACTTGGAATTGTCAAAGGAATTATCGAAAAACACAAAGGAAGGATTGAAGTGGAATCTTCTCCAGGAAAAACAAGGTTTATGGTTTATTTACCGTTAGTTGGTCCTGGAGATGTTCCGAGTATCCCGAAAGAAATCTTTCGGGAAATTCGTGGTTAAGAAAAAATTGGTTTTCCTGGTTGGTTAAGAAGTTTTTCCCAACTTTCTTTTGTTTGTTCAAATTTTTTGCGTAGGATTCCCACTTCCTTTTCGTTGGAAGATTGTTTGGCTTGTTTCCAAGTTTGGAATTCTTTGATAGCAGTTTCCCTAAGGCTGGTTAGCTGTTCTTCCCAATGGCGAAGTTTTGATTCTTCCAAATTCGTAAATTGGTTTAAAGTTTCTTTTTCTTTTAAATACATTGTTTTTTGAAGGATTTTTTCTTCAGAAACTTTTTTTAAGTTATAAGTAAGACCCAAAAAAGACAAACCTTTGATCATCCATTTAGATGGATCATAATCAAACCAACGAATCCCATTTCGATAATCCGATTGAAACTCATGGTGGAAATTATGAAAACCTTCACCAAACGTAAAAAAGGCGATGATCCAATTGTCTCTTGCTGTTTGTTCTTTAGAAAAAGTTCGTTCTCCCCAAACATGACATGCACTGTTGATAAAAAAAGTAAACTGATGAACAACAAAAAGACGAAGGAAACCAGCGACAAAAAATCCTTCTAAAAAGGATCCCCAAAACATTGTGATAAGACCAGGAAGGATAAAACACATAAAGATAGAAATGGAATAAAAATGTTTATGTTGCCAAAGAACCAGCGGATCATTTACCAAATCCTGAACACCTTGTTGGACATATTTACGTTTGCGAAATAACCAACCAATGTGTGCAAACCAAAATCCTTTTTTGATTGAATAAGGATCTTTGTCAGTATCTACAAAACGATGGTGGATACGATGGTCTTCGCTCCATTCCAAAGCTGTGGACTGAAATGCCGCCGCTCCAAAAAGAAGTAACCAAAGTTTAACGGGTGTTTTTGCATCATAAGCTTTGTGTGAAAAAAGTCTATGGTAACCTACTGTGATTCCCATTCCTGTTGCAAAAAAATAAAATACAAACAGAGCCCAAGTTCCAATATGAACGGAATCATAAAGATACAAGTAAAGAGTTCCGAAAATCCCTACTAGTGGATAGGTTAGTAAAAAGATCGTAGTCACCCAATCAATGGGGACTTTGGTTTTGATTTCAGCTTGTGTCATCATAGAATATTCCTGTTTCATGGAGTGGGAGTCCCAAACAAGGATTCTGGTTGCAAAAAAAATGAGTACAGAACGTTACAAACCGGGATTTTTAGAACAATGGGGACGCCGGGTTCTCATTTCGATCCATTCCCATGCGAGAAAACCCGAAAATTCCGACAAAAGTTTTGCCTCCCAATCCAAAAACCTTTTGCTTTGGGGAGTTTTTCTATCCTTTTGGATTGGGTTTTTGCCATCGATTGCCTTCGTTTTCCTCTCCACTTACCTTTCTCCACTTGTGTTTTGGCCATTGGAAACTCACTCGATCATCGCTCTAATAGAGTTTGTTTTTCTTTTGGCCCTAGTCACTCTCGTTGAGTTTTTTCTCCTCTTTCGATTGGGATTTTATCTTTCCTATCGAATGGCACAATATGCAGACATTGAACTGGCCGAAGAGCCGGAACTCATCACACCCATTCCTGGAATGATGGCTAGGTTGGTTTTAGAAATTCCTGATCCAAGAATTCGATTGTATGGAATTGATCCTTACAAACATCTAAATGAACGGGCGTTATTCTTTCGGACTGTTTTATACAAAAGCAAAGTTTTTCTATCCAATATATTCGCCAAACTTCTATTAAAGGTATTTTTGGGAAGAACAGGACTTCGATTTTTAATTGAATACGTTTCCGGTCCAATTACTGGTATCTGGGACAGTGTCACAACTTATTTGATTTTAGCTGAATTACGCAAACGAATCATTACGCGAAAACTTTCGGATGCGATGTTACTCAAAATCAAATCGAAACAAAGATCCGAAATATTCATTGAAACCACACTACGTGCTGTGGCAATTTCCATTGTATTCACAAAAACCTTTCACCCTAATTTTGAATACTTACTCTTTGGATTGATACGACTTTTACCAAACCAAGACAAATTGACCAACTTAGATGACTGGACCGAGTTTGTACATTTATTCCCAAAACTGACAAAGGAAGAAAGGAATTGGCCAATAACAATCTTTGCCCTTTGTTCCACATTTGATGGATTCTTAAATCGAGAAGAATTGAATGCGTTTCAAGACATCACTGATCTTTCTCCTTCGTGGCTTTTGGATCGGGTCCGTCATCTAAGTGAAACCATCCGAAAAGGAGAACTTTCAGAATCTTTGCTTTGGATGGAAAAAATCCTTCCCGAAGAATCCGCTCAATGAAAGACTAGAATTAGTCTAAATATAAAGGAGATCAGCATGGCACAAGTAACACTCAAAGGAAATCCCGTTCCTCTAGAAGGAAACCTTCCCAAACCGGGGGACAAAGCTCCCGACTTCCGAGTCGCCAAACAAGATTTAGGTGATTTGACTTTAAAAGATCTAGCAGGAAAGGTAAAAATCCTTGTGGCGGTTCCCAGTTTAGATACAGCCGTCTGTGCCCTCGAAACCAAAAAGTTTAACGAAAGAGCAGCCAAAGAAGATGGAATCACGACTCTTATCATCTCCGGTGACTTACCGTTTGCAATGAAACGATTTTGTTCCACCGAAGGAATTGATTCTAAAAACTTAATTACTGGTTCGCAGTTCAAAGATTTTTCTTTTTCCAAAAATTATGGAACTCATATCGCTGGTGGCCCACTTGCTGGCCTATCCGCACGAGCCGTATTCGTTGTGGATAAAGACGATATCATTCGTTATACGGAACTTGTGCCGGAAATTGGTAGTGAACCAAATTACGATACTGTTCTTGCCGAAGCTAAGAAACTCGTTTAGTCAATTCATGGATTTGGCAAGGGAGGTTATTTTCCTTTGCCAAAACATTGATCTTTGAAACCAAATCTTCATCAAAACTAAAAAATACAACTTTCCAATCTTCTTCCGCATTGGTTATACATTGCAACGTGTAGGCAAGTGCCATGTCTCTCCGGCTAATATCCATATGTCGAAAAGGTTCATCTAACAGAAGATAAGGCAAATTGAACTGTTTCCCAATGCGAAACGCATATTCCAAACGAAGAACATAAGAAATTTGTTCTTTGGTCCCTGTAGATAAATTTGTAAATCCTTGGCTAGAATTAGCAGAATCTGTGGTGATTTGAATTTCATCAGAGAATCCATTCCACTGGATTTGTTTTGTAGGAAGAGATCCCTTTAGTGCATCCATTCTTGTTTGTAATGATTTTACAAGTGAGGACATTTTATCTGTACTTTCCAATTGCATCTCAGAAAAAATTTCTGTTAATACTTCCAAAGCTTGGAAGTTTTTTTCTAATTCATTTTTCTTTTTTTCTTTTGTTTCTAAATCACGTTTGTTTTGTTCCCATTCTTTTTGAGCAGGTAAGATTCTGGATTCCAAAACAGCCTTACCCGTATCCAATTTTTTTTCTAACTCAACAAGGTTCCTTTCGATATCACGAATTTTAATAGAAATTGTTTGGATTTCGTTTTCTAATTTTTGTTTGGCGGCTCTATCTTCAGAGGAAAAACTTTTTGAAATTCCTTTTTTTTCCAGATCCATTCGTTTTTCTTTTAAGTGGAGTTTTAAATCTTCTAAATCGTGAATTCCCCATTTTTTGGACTCAAGTTTTAAGGATTCTTCTAATGTTCTTAACTTTTCTTGTTTCAATCGAATTTGAACAAATAACTCAGTCAGTTCAGAAAGAGAATTTACTCCAGATTCTCGCAAAATAACCGTTAGCTCTTTTTCTTTTTCTAAAAGAAGGTCCTTTCCTTTTTTTTCTTCAATGCGAAACAAATTGATTTCTTCTTCTAAACTAGTGATTGCCGTTTGAAAGTTGTCTACTTCCAGTTTGTGTTTTGTGTATTCGCGGTCAAATCGTTGGAACACTAAGGTGATTGATTCCATAGTCAGTGAATCGGGTTTCCATTCACCTACAGTTTTTGTTTCCATTTCCGTCGAGATCCGGCGAACCATTTGGTTCCATTTGGGTTCATCACGTTCAAGTTTGATTTCTTTTGCACGAAAAACAAAAAACAAAGCGGCACCTAAAAAGAAAATTGGGAGAGAATACATCCAGACCCCAAAATCGGTGAATAAGGAAAGGATCAAAGAAAATATCCCAAAAACACCAAATCCTCCCGCCAAACTTCTGTACAATGGATTCCAAATGATTTTTTGTACCACCGGTGATTCTTCTTGAAATTTGCGAATGGTTTGTTTCCAAGTTTCAAAAAAATCAAAATAGGATTCTAATTTTTTTGATTTTTGTTCTGATAATGATTTTTGACTCAGAAAAGATTCTAATTTTTTTTCCAATTGCAAAAATCGCTCTTTGGAAAGAGATAATTTTTGTTCGATCGATTGGATTTCTCCATCAATTTCTTTTGATTTTTGATCACCATTTGATTTTAGAATTCTTTCCTCTGACTTCGATTGGGTTTGCAGTGTTTCCCATTGTAACAGTTGGCCATACACTCGGTCCACTTCCGCAAATTGTTCAGTTTCTTTATACTCTTCTAAACGTTTTTGTTGTTTTGTTTGTTCTTCTAAAGCAGAAGACAATTCTTCTTTTCGTTTTTGACGTTCGATTTCCCAAGTTGGCAATTCAACAAATTGAGAGGAGATTCTATTTAAATTCAACTCAGACTCATCAAACTTTTGTTTGGTTGTTGTAAGTTCCAATAAAGTTTGGTTCCATTCTTTGGCGGATTTTCTTGTTCCTGTTTTTGTTGAAAGTTGTTCCACTTGTTCTATGAGTTTGGCAGGATTGTATCCACTATCGAATATAGTTTGTTCAATGGTACTGATCAGTTCTTTTTCTGATCCCACATCCATATTTCCTTCTCTAATGACTAGCGAGTTTAAATATAAATTTTGGGAAAGAGAAAGTTTGGGAATTCCTAAATCAGAATTTCTTTCTGGTTTGTATCTCGCATTGAGAAGAGCACCATACTTTGTACTTCCTACCACTTTCACGAGTGCCGATACAAAAGCATCCAGGATGGTTGTTTTTCCTGATTCGTTTGGCCCTGTAAACACAGTCACCTTTTCAATAGGAAATTCATTTTTGGAAAAGATACCGAAGTTTTCTATTTTTAATTTCATCGATTTTTCTTTCCTTCTAAAATCAAACGAATGCCTGTGACACGAGTGTGTCTCCAAAGACTAGGATCCATTTGTCCTTTTCTTTCATTCATCTTATCCAAAAACTGTTTTACAAATTCATTTTCCGAAAGGTGTTCGAAAACTGTGATTTGTGATTCATCAGGATCAAACTCCAAAATTCGAAATTTGGACTTCCATTCGCGAAGAACTGTCTCTTGAAATTTTTGTTTTTCCGACATCGAATCAACATATCCAACAAATCGAAACACTATCCAATCGTTCGGATTTGTTCCCGCTAAATATGTGTCGATACTCTCTTCTGGTTTTCCTTCCGTATCCAAAGAAACAATAATTTCCCTATATTCGCCTGCAGATTTCCAATAAACCGATTCCGTACGAATTGTACTTTCTTCTACATGGATAAAAATCCCACCTCTTTGTCCGAATTCTCCTTTTCTCCAAACACGAGAAGAGCCAGCATAACCAACATTACACTTCCCAACAGTTCCCATTCTCGCCCTATGAAGATGCCCAATGGCAAGATAATCCAAATCTAAACTTTGAATTAAATTGGGATCTAAATAAGAACCTCCCTCTTCTTCTTCCTCACTAAGACCGGTAAAACTCATCCCGGAAACAGTTCCATGAGCAAGTCCGATCCGAAGTTTTGTTTGTTTTGGGGGAGGAGGTGAAAGTAACAATTCAGAATAATTTTCTTGGTGGGGGATGGATAAAAATTCGATCCCACCATCTTCCAATAAATAATAAGGAGTTTTATCTAAAACTTTTACTTTAGAAGACCAATCAAAATTCGCATAATTATTGTTATTTCTTTTTTCTAAAATTTCATGATTCCCTGGAAGAAAATAAATAATTCCTGAATAAGAGGATACTTCTTTTAGAAAATCCGAACGTAAACCTTCTAAATCGGGAAAGGTATTAAAAAGATCCCCACAAAAAAGAATACGATCACACTTCGTAGACTCTGCCGTTTGTAAAATTTCGCGTAATACGGTAAGGGAATAGGCCTTTTCCTCGGGGGAATTTTGGGAAAGATGGAGGTCGGATACTTGTAATAACTTCATAGAGTGGGTTTAGGGGAGAGTGTATCTCCCCCCTGGGACAAAATAAAGAAATTACGAAAAAAAAGCAAGGGAGCTGTTAGATCACTCGGTCTTTTTTAAACTCCGCAATTTTATCCTTGGAAAACCCCAATCCACCCAAAATCTCATCAGTATGTTCCCCATGTTCTGGTGGGTCGTTTCTATAAACAAAAGGTGTCTCTGAAAAATGAAACGGAGACCCAAATTGTAAAATTGGACCGTATTTCGGATGGTTTCTTTCGATGACCATACCACGTTCTTTCATATGTGGATCTTCCGAAACTTCTTTCATATTGAGAATGGGGGATAGGCAAGCATCTGTATTATCAAAGATTGGTTGTAAATCGGAATAGGTTTTGGATTTAAAATAATCAGTTAACTTTTGTTTAATGAGAGGAATATTTTCTTCATTCATAGGATGGTCTTTAGTTAAGTTATCCATTCCTGCGGCTCGTAAAAAAGTTTGGAAAAACATATCTTCTAAGGCACCAAGTGCTACATATCTTCCTTCTTTGGTTTCATACACATTATAGTTTGGTAATTTACCAGACAAAATATCATTTCCTGCTTCTGGAGATTTTTCCGAAGAAGATAAAATTCCACCGTATAACGAAAGAAATTGGAGAGAAGCATCTGTCATTGAAATATCAATTCGTTGGCCTTTGCCTGTTTTTTCTCTGAAGTAAAGAGCAGCAAGGATCGCAGAAAGTGCCGTGAGTGTTCCACCTCCCACATCTGCCAATTGGAAACCAGCAGGCCTTGGAGGATTTCCTGTTTGGTCAAGGACTCCTGAGATCGCTAAGTAATTCAAATCATGGCCTGCAAAGTCTACGTATTTACCCGAGATGCCGTAGCCAGAAATTCCACAGTAAATCAATCGTGGAAATTTTTCTTTTAAGACATCATAACCAATTCCCATCTTATCCATTCCATCGGGACGAAATCCTTCGAGTAAAATATCTGCATCTTCTAAAAGTTTAAAAAGAATTTCTTTGGCTTGGTCTCGTTTGAGATTTAGTGTGATCGCTTTTTTATTTCGATTGAGCATCATATATAAAGCAGGATAACCAGTTTTTCCTTTGAACATCGCACGAGATCCATCATAGGCTCTTGGATTTTCAATTTTGATGACTTCTGCACCCATGTCTGCTAAATGTTGCGAACATAAAGGGCCTGGAAGGAGTAAAGAAAGGTCCACAACTTTGACACCAGCAAGTGGTCCCTTAGAGGATTGATTTTGGTTTTGGCTCATTTGGTTTTATTGCAATTCCTGGAAATTTTTTTCTAATTTAAGCTATTTTTCTCGTAATATAGAGAGGGAGAACCCTAAATGGGTGCGATACGAGGACAAAAGGGAATCATGTTCAGAATCTGTATTTCCATTATCATCCTCACCTTCTCCACCCTCACCATTTCTTGCCAATCCATCACACCGCTAAATTTGCAGATGTTATTCGGTTCATTTTTTGCTTCTACAACCGGGCAAGGTTCTGTCATTTACGAAGCTCCGAATTTTTTATTCACGAGTGAAAATGGAAGACAAGCAGAATTCACAATTCGTTTGAACATAGAACCAAACAGTTCAGTAAGAATTGGCCCGATTACAGTCTCAGATCCCACTGAAGGTGTACTTTTATCTGCAACTTTTCTGGATTTTACTGAAGACAATTGGGACATACCACAAAGCATTCGTTTGGCGGGAGTGGATGATTTGATTGCTGATGGAAATCAAAACTACAGGGTTCAACTGGGAACCACATTAACATCCGATATCCGATTTTCTGCCCAAGGACTTCCTGTTTTACTCGTTGTGAATACGGATGATGAATCTTCTGGAGTGGCTGCAAGTCCCACTTTAGGACTCATCACTTCGGAAACAGGGGAAACCGGTACCATTGCATATGTATTACAAACAAGACCAATGCAGGATGTTACTATCAGAAATTTTGTTTCCAATGATACAACAGAAGCAACTGTCGCTGCAGTAGAGTTAGTATTCACACCTAACAATTGGAATGTGCCACAAACTGTGACTGTCACCGGTGTGGATGATTTTAGTGTAGACGATAGTACATTTCAAATCTCAGCCGATCCCACTGTTTCGAATGATCCAGCTTATATGGGAAAACCAATTCCTATCATTACAGGAACCAATGTCGATGATGATGTGGCTGGATTTACTGTTGTGAATTTGTCAGGACTCACAACAACAGAAGCTGGTGGCGCAGTGAGTTTTGCTGTTGTGATGAATACATTACCCACAAACTCAGTGACAATTCCTTCTATTGTTGCCACTCCCAGTTCGGAAGGAACAGCCTCCCCTTCTTCTCTTACCTTTGCACCTGGTGAATGGTTCACTCCTAAAATTGTGACTGTCACTGGGGTAAATGAATTTATCGTGGATGGTCCAAAAACTGTCTCAATCGTGGTTGGTGCAGCCACCTCCGCCGATACAGATTACAATGGTTTGGCGGGGCCTGTTTTTCCTTCTGTTACCAATACCGATGATGATGTTCCAGGATTTGTTCTTACGTCCCCAGGTAGTTTGACCATTTCTGAAAATGGAGGAAACCTTTCCTTTGCCATTCATCTTTTGTCCCAACCTCCTCCTGGTTTTACCGTAACACTGACAGGAATCTCTGAAAACAATGTGATCACCAATAGCAGTACTTCCAACTTAGTTTTCACAAATGCCAATTGGAATGTAGACCAATACGTCAACATCACCACAAATAACAATTCGATTGATGAAGACACAAGGACTGTCACCTTGCAGTTTGGATCTGTTGATACAGGTGGGTCTGCCGATCCAGTATATAATTCAGTATCACCACCATCATCTGTTACAATCTTAGTTACAGATGATGACACAGCTGGATTTACAGTCACACCTGTTGGTGGACTTGTGGTGCATGAAAATGGAACTCCTTCGACAGAAACATTTACAGTCGTTTTAAATTCACAACCAACAAACTCAGTCAGCATTCCAAGTATTACATCCAGCAATACATCGGAAATTACAGTATCTCCGGTTTCTTTGAGTTTTACCGCTGGAAATTGGAACACACCACAAACAGTTACCATCTCATCCGTGTTAGATGGAGTGGACGATGGTGATCAAAATGTGAATATCTCTTTTGGGAATTCTACCTCTGCCGATCCAAAATACAATTCGATCGTTATCCCTGCTGTCACTGCCATCAATACGGATAGCAATGAACCTTTGGTTCGCATCCAAAATTTATCAGCATCTTCCATGGTTGAAAATGGAACCTCCACCATTACATTTGAAATCAGGCTTTCCTTAAAACCAAACTCCAATGTAACGATTGGGCCCATCACTGCTTCTGATGGAACAGAAGCAGTTCTTCTCAATAGTTCTTCTGGGGTTGCCGCATCAAGAACCCTTACCTTTACTCCGACAAACGGACAAGTCGCCAATTATTCTGGGGACACGAGTGATAGTGGATGGGATGTGGTACAAGTGGTCACCATTCGTTCCGTGGCCGATTCTTTTGATGATGGAAACATTCCTGTCACCATTCATATCCCACAAGCAAGTGGTTCTTACTTCACCGGACTTTATCCAACAGGAGCTCTTCCTGGTTATACAGAAGCTAGCGGTAATTTGGTGATCACCATCACTGATAATGATACAACTGGTTTTACTATCTCTTCTACTACACTGGGCCTTACAGAAGGGGGAAGTGATGGAATCTTTACGGTTCGTTTGAATTCAGCACCTTGTGACACTCCAGGAAATTTAGCATCTTGTGCCACAGGTTCCGTTACAATCCCAATCTCTGGTGAAACTTTTAATTTACCCGATACAGTGCAGTATACTTTTTCTCCAACCAGTTTGACTTTCACTCATACAAACTTTTCAACAACCCAAACAGTGACTGTGGTTGTTGTCAATGATTCCATCAATGAAACAAACACAAGAACTCACACACTGACTCTCGGTGCCATCTCCGGATCGGGCACTGACTATGAAGGAATGAATCCTTCTGATATCACCATTAACATTACAGACGATGACAATCCTTCCCCAAGTATTTTATTCACTTTGGATTCAGGACAACCATATTTCACAACAGAGTCTGGCCAATCGGCGATGTATAGCCTGCGACTTGGGAGTCGCCCCATTCCGGGAAACCAAGTCACTGTCACTCTCGCCACATCCGATGCAACAGAAGGAATGATCAATGATGGAGGAACACCCGTTAGCTCCAAACAATATATCTTTGATGAAACCAATTGGAGCACTTCAGTTCCCGTGGAAATCCAAGGTGTGTCCGATGCCTTAAGTGATGGCAACGTAAGTTATTCGGTGACAGTTAATGGAACAGAAACTGGTTCAATGCCTTCTTGGTATGTTAGTTTTGTGGGAAGCACAGGAGACACAGCAACACTTGTCAACTATAGCACATCGGAAAACCCAGTGACAGTTGTCACTCCCACAAATATGACAAGGGCGGAAAACTCTGGGGCCTTTCCAATCTATGTACTTCTCAGCCAAGCACCGACTGATGATGTAACAGTTCCCATTTCGGTAACAACAACTTTTCCTTGCCAATTGATTGTGGCACCGAGTGTCCCACAATTTTCTATTTCCACAAGTTCTCTCACCATCACCAATGCCAATTGGAATACCATTGGACCACATAACACTGTCACTGTGACTCCCAACGATGATGCTGTCGATGATGGGAATGTATCCTGTCCAATTGTTGTTGGTGTCCTTTCTTCTACCGATGGTTTTTATAACGGAGTGAATCCGTATCCATCATCAAATTATCCTATGCTCACTTTAAATGATAATGATAGTGCAGGAATCACAACTTCTGGATTTACGCCTGCCACAGTCATTACTTCACAATCTGGTGCTTCCTCCGAATTTTATATTCATTTGGACTCACAACCAACAACAAACGTCACAGTGAACTTTAACACAACACCTGGTGGACTTGTAAGTTTTCCGACAGCCCCTCTTACCTTCACACCAAGTAATTTTGGTTCGGGCCAACTGGTCACTGTGACAGGACTTGATACAGCTGCGATTGGTGATGCGAGTTATACCATTGCTTCCGTGGTCAGCTCAGGAGAAACAGGCACCGGCTTTACTCCTTCTACGATTTATACAGCCCTCACCCCTCTTTCCATCTCTGCCACACATATCAATTTTATTTATGACATTGTTCCTTGTACTGATCCAAATCCTATGAATGTTTGCGGAACATCAGCCAATAGTTCCGGAGGACTAGTCACATCACCTAACTTAATCACTACAGAAATTGGAGGCCAATCCAGGTTCCAAGTTCGTTTGCGGGCAAGACCCATCTCAAACGTGACCATTCCCGTCTCCAGTTCCAATGTGGCCGAAGGAACCAGTTCTGTTTCTAGTTTGGTTTTTACGTCGAGTGATTGGAATACCTACCAAAATGTAGTCCTCACGGGAGTGGATGATTTACTGACCGATGGAAATATTGTTTATTCTGTTTTATTTGGATCCCTCAGCGGAGGAGGGAGTGGATTCAACGGAGAAACTTTACCGAATGTATCTGTTACAAATCAAGATAACGATTGATTCGAAGCAAACTAATTACTGCACATACCCTTGTTTCTTTAGGATCTCCAAAGCATCAGTTCCTAATTCTTGTTTCGAAGAATATGATTTTTTTTGTCCACCTTCTTTCCAAAAATAAACTTTTGCTTTGGGAATGATGACTGGTCTTTTAGGTCCTGTTTCATATAACAAATCACAGTTGGACTTGCAAGATGCCAAACTCACACCAAAGTATCCCGTAAAAATTTCCGATTTTGGAATTTGTTTTTTAGAAAACCAAACGCTAAATTCAGGAAAACTTACATCTGGATAGACTTCAAAACTAATTTCAAAAGGATCTGTTCGTTTGGTTTGGATTTGAACCAACTTTCCTTTTTCTTCCAAAACCACATCATCGGGGTAGGATGCCATACGTATGGTTCCGCTAGGAATCCGAATTTGAACTTCTGTATCCTTTGATTCTGGTTGTATAGATAGATGATATAACGGCAGTTTGGGTTCCATAGCTCGAATTTGTTTCCAAAACCGAAGGATTTTCTTTTCCAAATCTGGCTGCAATTTCATACCTTTGATCGCAGCAATATTCGTTATTCTTAACGGATTTTCTTGGTTGGGATCTTTTTTCGAATCCAAATACAAATAAAATTCACTCCCCACAGAACCTAACCAAAATTTTCCAAGTTCATGAAAGCGGTAGGACCTTTGCAAAAGAAACTCATTCCCTTCCCCATACCCTTGTGTAAACCTGGTTTCACCATAATATGTCCGTTTGGTGGTCTCTTGATTTTCAATCAAAGACCGAAGTGATTTACCTTGTACAGATTTTGGAACAACCAATCCTGTATAATCCAAAACCGTTGGATATAAATCAATCGACCTCGTCATTGCAGAAATCGATTGTCCCTTCGTCTCACCAGGAAGTTTGAGTAGGAGTGGCACATGGATATTTTCTAAAAACAAATCCTGGCCATGCCCATAATATGTATTGGTTCCTGTAAAAGGAGAAATAGCGTGAGCAGCATTCATCACCTCACCGTGGTCAGCCGTGATGAGGACAAGAGTATTTTCCCAAAGATTTTTATTTTTTAATTCCAGAAAAACTTTCCCAAGTTCTTCATCCACAAAGGCAACTTCTCCAAGATAATCCCTTTTCTTTTCATCCAAAACTTCCTTTGTTTGGATACGATCTGTAAATCCAGGCGGTGGAGTGTATGGTTTGTGCGGATCGTTATAATTTAAAAAAAGGAAAAAAGGTTTTTTATCGTTCGAAATTTCTTCCAATACTTCGAAAGTTTTTTTAGTAATTTTTTTTGTGTCTTCGTTATAATTGGAAAAGTCATATAACGAATCAAAGCCGACATCTACCCCAAGACCAAATTTATCTGTTAAAAATGGATTGTTCCCCACCATATAAGTACCAAAAGAATTTTCTTTGAGTAGTTTGGGCATTGGGTGTTTTTCGGTCCGATAGAAAGCCTCAGCTTCTGATTTGGGTGCAGGATAGTCCCAAAAATTAACAGGATTGGCAGAAGCATATTTACCTGTAAAAAACACCAGAGTGGAAGGCCTAGTCCAAGCGGCATTCACCAAATGATATTTAAAAGTAACGGCATTACCAGCAAACAAATCTAAGTTAGGTGTCACCCCATAACGACCAATGATATCACCGCGAAGCGAGTCAATCACAATCCAAAGAACATTGGGACGTTTTGTTTTGATAGGCAGAATGGATTCAGGTTCAGCCGCTGAACCTGTTTTTTTACAAAAGAAAAAAGGAAGAAAACAAAATAGAAGAAGTAATGTTTTTAGTTTTAGGGAAACAGATTCTAGTTTCAAGTTTTACGATTTAACATCAAACATTTGCAAGGCGGTAAGCCAAACACCAATCAATATAAATGCAATCCCTAACCACTGCGTTAAATTTAATCTTTCCTTAAAGAAAAGCGACGATGCGATCAGAACAATGATAAATCCACTAGATGTAAATACTGGATATGCAAGTGAAAGTTTCAAACCTTTCCCCAACACATATCGATACCCCAGTAAGGCTAAACCAAAACTAGCGAGCCCACCTATAAAGTAAGGATTAAACACTGTAAAGATTGTTTCCCAAAGACCACCTGACAATGTTTTTGTTTGGTCTTGTAAGGATGAGGATTTGATTAAAATATTAGCCAATGCATTAAAGAATACGGCTATACAGAAGAAGAGGATGACCTGGAATTGCATGGGATAGAGACAAAATCCGATCTAAATCGGGAAGGGTCAAATAGAAAAATGAAACAAAAATCCTTTCGGTTCAGAAACTGGGAATGCGCCTACTTAGATTCGGAAACTCCGGGTCCCGTTCTCGTTTTCTGTCATGCCAATGGTTATAGTGCTGGTTGTTACCGATATTACTTTAATTTATTATCAAAACACTATCGAGTCATTGCTCCTGATTTTTTGGGACATGGACGTTCTGAGTTTAGTTTAAAATTTAATAACTGGAATGTGTTTCGAGATCAAATCCTCGCACTTCTTGATTTTGAATCCATCAACAAAACAACTATCATCGGTCATTCACTAGGTGGTGCCTCATCACTTTTAGCCGCTGCCAAAGAACCTTCCCGTTTTGAAAAAGTACTCGCCATGGACCCTGTCATCTTAGGTTGGAAACTCATCCTCCTTTCTAAATTTTTAGAAAACCCTTTAGCAAAGGGTGCCAAAAAAAGAAGAACTCATTTCAAATCGATTGAGCTTGTTAGGCGGTCTTTTCGAAAATTCCCCGCCTTTGCCAACTTCGAACCTTCCATCTTCGAAGATTATCTAAACTCTTGTTTTATAAACACTGGCCACGACTCAGAAGTCAAACTATGTTGTGATCCAAAAGTGGAAGCAAGAATCTTTGGACATGCCCACTTCCATGTCTTCAAAAACTTTTATGGAATCAAAACGGAAAACCATATCGCCATTCCCGAAAAATTCGAAGTCTGTAGTCCAAAGTATGCCAACCTCCTCGCAAAAAAACATCCTAAGTCCGATGTCACCATCTTCCCTGGCTTCACACATTTTTTCCCCTTCGAAAGACCAAAAGAAACTTGGGATTGGATGCGGCAATGTTTGGAGATTAAAGAAGATTGAGATAGGCTTGCAGAAGTTAGGAGATGTGGCGCCTCAAATTAGTTAGGTGGATTAGCATCCGAATTGCACCGTCCGCGCTTTCCGCTGCAATCGCTGGCACTGGGGATTGAAATATTTCAATAAAACTATTGAACACTAAACTATAACTAAATTATCCAACATTCCGATGATAAAGTTGATAATTTCATTCCATTCTCTATCTGAAAAATTTGGCGTAAAAATCATATTGATTGTTATGCGGTAGGTTTTTTTATATTTTTTATGGTAGTAAAAAGCGACTACTTTTTCTCCGATGATCTCGCTCGGACCATAATAGATTTCCATTTTTTCTGTTTGGTAACGAATGAATTTTTTCCAGTCGTTTACAGACTGAGGTTCCAATCTGAAATCTTTTAATTTTGATTCAACGAAAATTTTCTTCATCAAGGAACCATTTGGAACAGAATCATTCCACAAAAAAAAAGCAGAAGTCACCGTTTCCAATATCCGACGGGATCCTCCAAGACCAACAGAATTTGTAATTTCTTTCGATGAAACAAAACAGCTTCTCTTTGCTAGAGGGACGTTTTATTTTTCCGATGGAGGAGATGGATTTTTATTTGTTTGGAAAATTGTGGAGGGAGATACCAAACTCATTCATACAACGGGAAATTACGCACAAGTGTATTTAAAAGAAAATCGATTGATAGAAGTTTGGCCAAACAACTCCATTACCATTTATGATTTTAAAACAGATAATGGAAGGGATATACTCGCTAAATATTTGTCTGGTCAATATTCTTCTTACCGAACTATGGAGCAATTATCCTTTTTCTCAACTTATAATGAGATGAGAGCCTTGGGTTTTTCAAACGACTCAATACCAAAAACCATCTTTGACCTAAAGAATTCTCGATTCACTTTAGAAGTATATTCAAAAACAAAGTTGCTCTTGAAGACAGTGAGCTATACCTTTGAGGATGGAACCATCAAACCGATGGAATGAAGGTGAATGCATCGAAACTGTTTCACTCCACTTACGTCTTTAAAATCCGTTTCTTTAAGGAGAATCGTAGCCGAAGACTTCTACAAGCACTTTGCGACCGTTTTTTTTGAAATACAATTGCTCTAGTTTTTGCATATCACTAGCCGAACGGCCTTTGATTTTTTTAAATACGAAAACATCTATATTCTTAAGATCCAAGAGACAGTTGAATTCTTTTTTCGATAAATCAATATTGGTAAGATGGAAGCTATCGAGTTTTACTCCGCTTTGCATCAATTTACAAAAAGCTTCTTCTGAGAATTTATGAGCAGGACCATGAAAACCTAAACTCATAATCGATTCGAAGTTAGAAATACATCCCATATCATGATCACTAAAATTTGTATTATCTAAATACAAATACTCCTGGGTTTTCCGTTTTTTACTAAGTGAGCAAATGATTCCATCCTTCCAAGGAATATTCTCTAAACTAAACAGACTCAAAGAACTTAGGTCGCAGTTTTCTAAATGATCAAAAAAATCGATAGATAGATTTGCATTATCAATTCGTAGATTTCTCAGATTAGGTAATTTACATATATTAATTAAATCATTACTCATTAGCAATGTTTTAGGATGTGCAGTTACATATGATTTGATCCCTTTATGGGAATTCACTTCTACATCATAATTCCTTTTGCTTAATTCTCTTACTATTTTTTCGTAATTCTGATTACCACTTTCATTCTCTTTCACTGAGCCATTACAACTAAAATTCAAAAAAAGTAATAAAAAACTAACAAGGTAAATATACATTTTCATAATTATTTTTTAACCGATGTGATAGGAAATGCAATGCTTTCCGGTATTTCCTTTTTATAGTTATCATACTTAAACAATTCAGATTCTGTAATATTATACGGATCGACAATCGAAGTATTCGTTTTGCTATGACCCGTATCCTTCACAATCCAATCACTTCCAGGGCCATCTCGGTGAATGGAAATGGTATGCCCGCTACTAATGCGAATCATGACTGAATTGGAAGTGGTAGTCTGCATTGCTTCTGCGATTTTCGCATATGCCTGGTCTCTTGTGATATTGGGATTTGTATCTTTAAACGTATCCCTATGCCATTCTTTTCCACTTTGACTTGCATAAGAATTCATAATTGTGTCGTTACCTTTAACATACATCACATCACCTGGTTTGATTTCAATACTATCCTTATGTTTTTTGACAAAATCAACAAAATTATCAGGAACGGCTGATCCGAATTCTTTTCGGCAAGTAGCCCATAGGGAAGCAGCTTGGCACCATTTTTTCATGGCTTTTGACTTGTATGGTCTTGCATCATCCAATCTTCAATTGGATTTTGACACTTCTACTCTCTATCGAATTGTAACACTATTCAGAATGGAAACTGCATGATTGGTAATTTCACTCCAGTCTCTCTCTGAAAAATTAGGAGTGTAGATCATATTGATCGTGACACGATATGTTTTTTGGTATTTTTTATGGTAATAAAAGGCGATTATCTTGCTTCCAATGATTTCACCTGGGCCATAAAGGATCTCCATTGGATCTGTTGTGTAGCGAAGATACTGTTTCCAATGAGGCAGTGAGGTAGGAGTCAATCGAAAGTCTTTTTGTTTTGACTCGGAAACAATTTCATCGAAAGATTTCATTGAATCATCAATGATTGATACATCGATTAACAAAGAAAAACATTCGGCAACTTCTTTGCAATCAGCCTTGAAAAAGGTGATAGGATATTTGAATTGTTCCTGCACTGAATCAGATCTCACCGTCATTTTCGGAACATAGATGACAAGAGATTCCACTAGTTCTTGCCTGATTGGATAAAAACGAATCCCACGGTAACTTTTGTTTAAATTGGGTTTCTCCGCCTCTAGTAGGATTAGCGGAAACAATACAATCAGTAAGTAGATCTTTTTCACGATGCTATTCTAAATCGATTATGGTTTTTCATAACCAACTGGATCGTAAATGGATGCTTCAAGCTTTCGTTTGTGTTTTGCTTCATAGGCAGAGACAAACTTCTCCATTTGGCTCTCAGGAACATGTTTCCACCTTTTTAACATAACGTCTTTGAGCGAGGGAAGGTTAACCATACAATCCGTACTTTTTTTCGTTAGAAAATCTATATCATCCATTCGAAGGAAACTAAGATTTTTTGCATTTTGAGAAAATTGACACATGCCTTCATCCGTAATTTTGGCACCTGATCCAACGATAAATCGATCTAAATTGGGGACTTGCGAAACACATGCGAGTTCTGAGTCTGCCAAAGGAATATAATCAAAATCAATCCTTATTTTCGGTGCCTTCAATCCTTTCGCGATTTCACAAATCTGAATATTGTTTAGTTTGACACCACGAATGAGAATTGTATCTAAGTTCGAATTTTTACATACTTGGATTTCTTCCTGGCTAAATTCAGGTAACTCACCCCACTCGATCACCAAGAATTTTAAATTTTTGATCGAACAAATTTTTATTAGATCCCCAGGTAGGTATTGTCCCTTACCATTCATGACCATTGCTGGAACATATATTTTTGTATAATGTCCTATATTTTGTTGATAAAACTTGAAAGATCTGGAGGTTAATTCTTGGATCAGCTCTTCATCCGACATTTTCATAATCTTTTCTGAAGCTGTAGAACAAGTTGTGAGAAAACAGACGAAGAATAAGGATAGTGCCTTTTGCAATGGATATTTCATTTTTATTTCCCTTTTACGTAATCAAAATTGTAAGGGGGATACGCTTTATAGTCATTTAAAGAGTTACTAGGATCCCCTAAGACTGACCCCGCAACATTGTAAGGGTCAAATTCTGTACCATTGACTTTTGTGGATGAAGAACCGTCTACAACTGTATACGTATAACGACCATCTTTTATTGGATTTCTTTGGAGACTGATGGTATGCCCTGAACCACTACCATTATCTTTCACCCTCAATGTTATTGCCAAAGGCTGTTCTTTTTTCAAGAAATCAGCAATGACTTGATAGCCTTCCGATCGAGCAGCTTGAACCGAAGCTGTATTTGAAGGATCTCCTTGAGGAAGTGGTGGATGTGATTTATCGTCATTCCAACGTTTAAACTCACCTTGACCTTGCATATAGGTATTAATTATAGCCTTTGTCCCACCATTAGGTCCAGCAAGTTCCATATTATCTGGTTTCATGAAACCTTGTTCCGTGATTTGTTTGATAAAAGTTGGAAAATCTGGTACACCATCTCCTAAACTTCGTTTCAACATTCCCCCTAAATATTAATCGCTTCCCCGAGCACCGCAGCCGCACTTTCCATAATTCCTTCCGACAAGGTCGGATGTGCATGAATGGTATTAGCAAGTTCTCTTACCGTAATCTCCATATTGGCACCTAATGTCAATTCTGCGATCATCTCAGTGGCCCCACTCCCAATGATGTGGGCTCCTAAAATTTCCCCGTGTTTTTTATCCGAAACAATTTTTACCATTCCGGTGGTGTCCCCTTGGGCCTGGGCACGACCACTCGCGGTAAAAGGAAATTTACCAACAGTGATTTCATATCCCATTGCTTTTGCTTTTTCTTCTGTAAGGCCCACGCTCGCCACTTCTGGATGGCAATACGTACATCCCGGAATATAAGAATAGTTGAGTCTTGCGATTTGTAAATGGTGAGGGTTACCGACTCGCACAGAGATATCTTCTGCCGCACGAATTCCTTCGGCACTGGCCACATGGGCGAGAGCCGGTGTGGCAATACAATCCCCAATGGCATAAATATGATCCACAGTCGAACGGTAGTTACCGACAAAATCCACAAATCCATTTTTTAATTTGATTCCAATTTCATCTAAACCAATATTACCAGTGTTAGGTGTTATTCCCACCCCAACAATCACCTTATCAAAGTTTAACTTTTCCTTTTTTGCGGATTTACGATCTTGTATGGTAAGTTCTACTCCCGTATCCGTAACAGAAGCCGTTTCCACTCCATGGCTCAAATACTGTTCAATCCCTCGTTTTTTAAAACTTCGTTCTAAGATTCCAGAGATTTCTAAATCTTCATTGGGTAGTAAATGGTCTTGGAATTCAATGATCGTTACCTTAGAACCCATACTGGCATAAAAATCCGCAAACTCCACTCCAATGGCCCCCGCCCCAATGATGGCAAGATTAGGAATGACTTTTGGTTCGATCATGGCATCTCTTGCAGATAACACACGTTTGCCGTCAAAGGGCAAAAAAGGAAGGGCTTTGTTTTTAGCTCCCACCGCTAAAATATAAAAGTCGGCAGTGTAAGTGAAAGGTTCACCGGAACTTGGCTTCACTTGGATGGTTTTGGAATTTTGGAAACTAGCCTCTCCATTTACGACGGTGATTTTGTTTTTCTTCATCAGAAACTCAACACCTTTGGCCATTTGGTCTGCCACAGACCGTGAACGTTTGATCACGACATCAAAATCAGCTTTGATATTGTCGCAGGACAATCCAAAACTTGCTGCATGTTTTAAATGTTCCAAAACATGAGCACTTTCTAACAGGGCTTTGGTGGGAATACAACCCCAGTTCAAACAAACTCCACCGAGTTTTTCACGTTCCACAAGACAAGTTTGTAATCCTAATTGTGCAGCACGGATGGCTGCGACATAACCACCGGGCCCTCCTCCAATAACGATGACTTGGAAATGGTTTGGACTAGACATAGGTTCTCCCAATAGATTGGGATACCGTACGAAAAATGGAAAGTCAAGACCTCTTTTTGGCGACGATGAGCATCCTTGCACCGGTTTTTATATATTTTTCACCGTCGTAGTTGCTATAAACATGGAGAACATCAAACTTATTATCGTCTAAGAAATTTCGAACCTGCGGGAAATGAAAAACACGCATCGTATGTTTGTCTTTCAAATCTTTTTGATTCAAATTATATACATAGTTCACTTCAACTATGGCAACATCGTCTGCTCTTGTTAATCGAAATCCTCGATTCCTACGAATGGAAGTGGCACCTTGACGCACATTACTCACAGTGGTGATGGGTTTTCGTTTGATGCGGTGGATGGGATCCGCATTCCAAATTTCTAAAACCAAAAGCCCGGCTTGTTTTAAGTTTTTATAACAATTCCGTAGGAAATTTTGAACCAAATCATCGTTGATGAGATAATTAAAAGTTCCATACAAACAAATCACTGCATCTGCAGGTTGTTTGGCGACGTATACTTCCATTTTTCCCAGTTCAAATTGGCAATGGGGAAAACGAGCCTTGGCAATTTCTAACATCCTGGGAGAACCATCCACACCAAGTGGTTTAAAACCCATTCCTTGGAGTTCTTTGACATGTTCACCAGTCCCGCAGCCGATATCCAAAACAGTATGTATTTTATGTCGCTTAAATGTATCTCGCAAGAAAAGAATTTCTTCCGAAAACTTGCGACCTGGTTCTTCGATGGTAAAATAGTATTCGGCCAATTCGGAATAGAGTTTCATTTGCCCCTAGCGGAAAGGGAAAATCAGTTCAGCGAATCCCCATTTTACCCGTTATATTGAGTAACGGCTAAGTAACCATGAAACGATATACAATTCCCACAATTTTTTTTATCATTGGTGTCATCCTTCAATATACTTTTTATTTCTCCTGGGTGAGTTTCACCCTCCTCACCGTTTCCTGTTTACTCCTCACCCTCTTTTTGTATAGTTTGGATTTCCAAAAACCAGAGTCCCTTGCAGATCAATCACGATCCAATGTTGATGCAAGTGAACCATCGGAAACAAATACAAAACCAGATATTGTCTTTGATACAGAATCTTCTATGCCCATCGAAGCCTCCAACGCAGAACCAAAAACAAAAGACATTCTCTGGAAAAAAGATCCCGTTTTGCTAGCAAGAGAATCAATCCATTCAGAAACAAGGGCCGTGTTTTCTGAAACGGTAAAAGATTTTCCTTTCCCATTTTTTACAGAGAAACTCACCTCAATCCAATATTTTTATTATGATGAAAAAGAGTTTAAAGAATGTTTTTGGCAAAAAGCTGGGATGATGGTGGAGACAGATGACAATCCTGTAGAATGGGAAGAATACGAAGAAGGAAAAATAAAAGAACTACTTCCTGCCATCTCTTTCGACAAACGAAAGTTATATATTCCTCTGACAATGAACGCACATTTATTTGGCTTTTTATGTTTTTCTACAAAAGAATCTTGGAACGAAGCGGATATACAATCCTTCTGGGAAAAATCAAACATCATCTCGGAAAAAATTATGACCAAAAGAGAATATACAAAAGTAACCAAACACCCTGTTTCAAAACTTTATAATGTATCTCACTTTTACCAAATGGCAAAATCAGCATTCGAATCAAAAGAAAAGATAACATTAATTCTTTTCAAATTCATCGATACCAACTTCCAATCAGAGATTGCCATTGGATTAAACATTCTTGGAAAACAGAATGGAGTCCTTGGTTTGGGTTTGTACCAATTGGAGGATCATTTATATGCAAGTATCATTTCCAATGACAAACTCGATGGTTTTTCTGAATTTTTTAAACAGTTCATTGAAGAACTTGATAGTCTAGGGTATCCATCAGAAGTTGCTCTCGGTTTTTCGAACCAATCCACTCCCAAAATCAAATTTGATACTTGGATCAAGGCAGCTTATCAATCTTTGGAAGAAAGTATCCTCTACCACGCAGCCTAAATGGATCCATTAATTGATGAAAAGTTTATCCTGACTGTTTCCCAAGTATTACCGGAACATTTTCAAAAGACTTTACTCGTCTATGCAGACAGAGAAGCTTATGGTCCTTCCAAAAACGAAGGTCTTTGTTTTGAAAATTGTACACTTGTTGAATTTGTTGGTGATATCAATGGAAAAGTATATCTTGCTTTAGATGGATATACAAAACTAAAACTCCTTCCCAAAATTGCCAAAGCCTTTCAAATTGATCCTACTTCCCGCTCTCATTCTTCATCCATCATGATGGAATTTGCAAACCAGATTGCCGGAAAATTAATTACAGAAATGAGACTTGGGCGTTACGAAATTGATATATTACCACCGGAGAACTTGAACCATAAACTAGTTCCAATTTCCTTAGAACATTTTCGCCAATACATTCTTATCTTTAATCTCAAAGATAGAAGAGGAGAAGAATATATGGGTAGGTTATATTTGATTTTATTGTTGGAAAAATTCCCTACTCCGAAAAAGTAAAGCCGAATGAAACCTTATGTTTTGGCAATCCCACTCGTTTTGAGTTATGCTGGGTTGAAACAAAAAAAATCTTTAGAACGTAAAGAACTCCAATTGCCAGACACAGGCAGAAGGGCATTTCATTTTTATCCAACGGGAAAAAATCCTGAATCTCTACCGGGAGTTTATATCCAACATGGCATGAGTGCCATGGGAATTGACGACCCAAGGATTCTGGAACTTGCAGAAAACATTGCTAGTTCTAATCATAGTGTCATTTTACCAGAACTTCCCGAAGTAAAGGGATTAAAAATCGAAGAAAAAACAATTTCCAATATCCAAAACTTAATGTTGGAAATCTATTCCACCAAACATTTATTTAACGGAAATCAATTAGGATACTTATCAGCAAGTTTTTCTGCAGGAATGGGACTCATTGCAGGTTCCAGATCCAATACAAGAGATAAAATAAAATCTTCCATGGCCATCGGAGCCTACTGTGATTTTTTAGATACCGTACCCTTTGTATTTTCAAATTACGAAATTGATCCGTACGCTGTGTACGTAATTCTTTATAACTTTATCCATCGTTTTGAACCATCACTTTCGGAAGAATTAGAACCCGTATATTACGAAGCGGCCCTCGACAATGGATTGAAACGAATAGGGAATGAAGCCTTCGCTCTTAACTTACTTGAAAAAACTTCAAACCGAGCCAAAGATTTTTTTTCCCAAGTGGGACGAGATGGAAATTTCCGTAAAGAACTTGCCAAACGAGTCCTGGACACTGTTCCTAAAAACCTTCCCGAAAATCTTTCGCCCTTTTACCAATTGGAAACTTTGGAAGGCCCGGTCTCTCTCCTTCATGGAAAAACGGATCCGGTGATCTCACCCGACGAATCGGAAAAACTCACCCTCCTCTTCCAGAAAAAACAAATTCCTTATGTCTACCGCACCTCCACTGCCCTCACTCATGGGGATAGCCTCCCGCTCCATTCCCAAATTTTTGGGGTTCCGGCTCTCCTCCAGACCTTCGGAAGTTTTCTATATTGGCTCGACCGATAGAAATTCTCGTTTCTCCTAAAAAATATGCCGATACTTTTAACAGAATGGACGTTAAAAATGCACCGGACTTCAATCCGGAACGGGGACTGAAAATCCAAATCTCCGAGGATCGACTTACTGCAACTTTGGTCGCAAAACCAATTTGGTTGTTAGGTGGTTCTATGAGCAATATCTTGATTTATGAAGCTCTAGACAATGCATCCATTCATAGGGATCGGATTTTGATGAAAGAGGTAGACAAAGCCGCAATCGAAATCGATAAAATTCTCAAAGATCCCACAAAAGTAAAAGAAGATTTTAATTTTATCGTGGCCCAAGGAAACCCCGCCAAACAAGGAGAAAGTGGCTGGATCAAGTTTTATTTTCCAAGAGCACAACGTGTTGTCCTAAAGGACGACGGATCTGCTGATTATAGAAATATCAATAAATATGTTCACGTAAAAGAAGGCGAAAGACTTGCCACATTGTTTGAAGGAATTGCCGGAGAACAAGGGATTGATGTTTTAGGAAATCCAATTTATCCAAATCCTATTGATAGACCAAGACTTACCTTAGGAAAAAATGTACTCCCTAAAACAGTTGAGGATCCGGAAAAACCGGGAAGACAACTCAAAGAATACTTTGCATCCCTTAGTGGAGTTGTTTTTTCTACAGACACTTCCCTTACTGTTTCTCCAGAATTAAATATTGAAAGTAATATTGGACTCGGAACAGGAAACATCAACTTTGAAGGAACCATTCGAGTGAAAGGAACCATTGAAGAAGGTGCAATTGTCAATTGCCAAGGTTCTTTGTACTTAGATGGAAACGTAGAATCATCGGATGTTGTTGTAGGTGAAGACCTAGAAGTCAAAGGTGGAGTGAAAGCCAAAGGAAAAGGTGTCATTCGCATCAAAGGTGACTTACGTACGAAGTTTATTGAAAACGGAAACCTTGAAATTGATGGCGATTGTATCGTTGAAAATTTTATTTTAGGAAGCAAAATTCTTTGTTTAGGAAACGTAATCCTTACCGGAGAATCCTCTTCTATCATTGGATCCGATATCACTTCTTACCAAGGAATCACAGTTTCTTCATTAGGATCTACTGCCCAAATGGATACAGTCGTCGAAGTAGGATTTCATTTTAGAAATGATAGACTCTTTATTGAAGGTAGTTCAAGGCTAGCAGAGTTCGAAAGAGAATTAGAGGCACTGGTGCCAGAAATTCAAAAAATCAAAGAAGTCGTACAAAGATCTCGTGGTAAACTTGATGATGCACGAAAAGAAAAATTCAAAGAAATCTTTGATGCTTATCAGAAAAAAAGTAAAACTGTTGAATTATTAAAATCAAAGATTGAAGAACTGAAAGGTGCACGTTATAACCAAGATAATGTGAAAGTTGTCGTTAGGAATACAGCTCACCCTGGTGCGATAATCAAATACAGAAGACAGGTAGAAAAAATTACCAAGGCCCAAACAGCTTTTGTGATGAACTTTTTTCCAAACCAAGAAAAAGCCATGTTAACAGCTTTCAAAGGGAAATAACCTTACAACGATTATAGTTTTAAACCCAATTTTTTTAACTTGGGAAATATTACATAATGGCAGTACGGGTTCTGCGGATTTAGAGTAAAATAGTTTTGGTGGTAATCCTCTGCAGGATAAAACTCTGGTGCTGGTGCAATTTCTGTCACAATGGGATCAGGGAAAAGAAACGCATGTTTTCGTTTGGACTCCACTGCTAATTCTTTTTGATTTTCATTCAAATAAAATATAACCGAACGATACTGTGTACCCACATCGTTTCCTTGTCGGTTGAGTGTTGTGGGATCGTGAGAAACCCAAAACACTTCTAAAATTTTTGAATAAGAAATTATCTCAGGATCAAATTCAATTTCAATGACTTCTGCATGGCCCGTAGTGCCAGTACAAATTTCTTTATAGGTTGGATTAGGAGTAGAGCCTCCTGCATATCCAGATCTTACAGAAAGAATTCCGGGAATCCTTAGGTATACGGCTTCTGTACACCAAAAACACCCACCACCTAAAATTACTTTTTCCGTCATACAGTCTTTAGACGAACTGAAATCTCATCTGGTCCAAAACATCCAAATTCTGTGATAAAGTTTTTGATTAAGTGAGCTTTGGTTACATCAAAAGACGGATTGAGGGCACGAGCACCAATCGGCGAAGTTTTTCCTTCTGGAAATAAAAAATTTCCATCTTCCGTTTTTAAAAAATCAAATTGTGTCACCTCTGATTCTTTTCGCATTTCGATAGGAATTTCATCCCCAGTTTTCAAATTTAGATCAAAACTGTCTTTTGTGGCGCAGACATAAAAGGGAACTCCGTGTTCTTTGGCGACTATCCCTAAATTGTAAGTCCCAATTTTGTTAGCAGTGTCTCCATTGGCAGCGACACGGTCACATCCAACTAATACCGCATCAATTTTTCTGTGGTTCATGAGCCATCCGCTCATCCCATCAGTGATGATATAACATTCGATTCCCTCTTCCATCATTTCAAAGGCAGTGAGTCTCGATCCTTGCAAAAAAGGCCTTGTTTCGTCAGCGTACACAATGACTTTTTTCCCTGAGTCCCGCAAACTTCTGATGACCCCGAGGGCCGTTCCATGTCCGGCCGTAGCCAAAGCACCGGTATTACAATGCGTAATGATATGAAATTCCGATTGGTCCTTGGAAAATAAAGAAACTCCATTTTCACCTAACGCTTTATTGGCGGCTAAATCTAATTGAACCATCTCATTGCCATAGGATTCCCAAGAATTTGCGATCAAACTCCAATCGGTAATGCCTTGGATTCGATTTTTAGCTTCACGGATGGCGTAACTCAAATTAACAGCAGTAGGTCGAGATTCTAGAACGGAGGTAAGTAGAAAGTCAATCTCCTTTGCGGAGGCAACTCCCACCCGGGATTTTGCACCTAAAGTCAGACCAAAAACTCCGGTGATGGCGATGGCAGGTGCTCCCCTAACAGCCATTTCTCGGATCGCTAATATGGTTTCTTCAACAGTTGTTATTTTTAAAAATTCTTTTTTTCCAGGCAAAATCCTTTGGTCAAGAAGTTCCAAATGGGAGGATTTCCATTGGATGGGTAAAAATTCCGGGTGAGTCATCGATCCACTTTTTTGGTGCGATGCAGAAAAAAAATACAAAAACAGGTTGACAAATCCCTGTGCAGCGCACAAAAAGGAGTGGTGCAATGCACAAAACAATACCGAAAAAAGGAAAATGAAAATGGAACAACAAGTAAAAGACGGATTAAACTTCATCCTAGGTGCAGTGAACACAGCAAAAGTAGAAGCTGAAAAAGCTTTCTCTAACATCAACACTGGATTTCAGTCTTTAGCTGCAAAAGGTGCGCAAGACCAAAGTGAAGTTTCTGTAAACCTTAGAAAATACCTTCAAGAAGGAATTTCTCAAGTAGAAACAATCATCGGAAAAGCAAACACTGTTGTTGCTGAAACAAAAGCAAAAGTAGCAACTGTTACTTCTAAAGCTTAAGTAAATTTATTTTAATCAAAGCCCGGATACTTTACCTCTATCCGGGATTTTTTTATTGAGTTCCTCTCTCCATTCTTTCCAATACGCACCCAATTCTTTTGCAAAATAAACTTCCAGAGCACTAAATTCAGAAAAACTTTCATAATTGATTTCAAACGAAGTAAAATTTTTTTCCGCTGCAGTCAAAAGTCTCGTTCGGTATAGGTCCATAAGTTCCAATCGGAATTCATGAAACATTCGATCCATACTGATCTCCCAAAAGGAAAAAAGTTTTTCTAAGGCATTTGCAAAGATATGATCTGCGGCTAAAAACGAAAACTCCACCGAATCTTTTGCAATCTCCACAAAGAGAGACTCCCATAAATCCGAGAGTATACTTTCTTTATTTTTACAATCATAAGCCTGACAAATGGATGTCCCATAAAACGAAAAGTTTTGGCTTTTTGGATCCCCAGTAAAAATTGGGTGGATCATACAACCTATTCGTTGTTTGGCGCTATCTACATATCCCAAAAATGGACAATTATAAGTCATCTCATCTTTTTTGGAAATCCCTGCTTCCTTTGTTTCTCTATCTTTACGAAAGATAGGGAAACTATGCCTAACCTCAAAATTGACGGTTGATTGAAACTCAGAAGTCCGTTCAGATAATAATGTTTTAAATTCTTTAGGAGATAATTTTAAATTAAATAATCCACAGCAGGCACCGCATGATACGTTACCAAGATCTGGATGGCATAAACTCAACTCTGTTTTGCTCCTGGAGCAAAAGGAGTAAGACCATTAAACACAAGTTCTAGGTCTCCCGTTTCTTTTCGTTCTTTAAAGTAAGTAGGAAAAGGAATCACAATCTTACGGTTTTCATGAACCAGTACAAGATTTCCTTTGTGTTTTGATAGTTGTTCTTGTAATTTATCTTTTGAACCAGGAGAGGATGGATATAAATAGGCAGGTTTGATCCCTTTAAAATAAAAATGTGGATTTTGATTTTCGGATACCAAAAGAACACTAACTTTCTCTAGTTCCGAAAACTCTAGTAACATATTCTCCAAAAAGAACTGCATAATGATCTGATAAGATTCTATTTCTTCTTCTTTGATCTCTTCTTGTTCCCAAGATTCCATCCATCCAACAATTTTAAAAATAGTTTCTTTTTGTTCATGTAAAACAGGTAAGGCCGCTTCTAAAATACTAGAAATCTTTAGTTTTTGGAAATCCCAAACACAACCATACACAAGTTCCCACCACTTTCGAAGCGATACCGCATCATCGGGGTTATTCGGGATTGATTTGTTCATCGCATGGGCGGCATGGTCACTAAATACCATCATTCCCACAACCTGACTGATTGCTTCAAACAACTTAATCAAATTGACCAAATTACTTTTATCGATGGATTTTGCTTTGTTGGAATTGATTAACTTTGAGTAAGCAACGGCAATGGGTGTGGGATAAAACTCGATTACAGAAGTTGGATTTAAGATTTTTGCTGAGTGAAAATTTCTTCTATCTTTTACAAATAAAGAAAAATCAGGATTCCCATACAAAGCATAATTTGCCCAGGTTAAGTCGTTTGCATGATAATTTCGTCTTGCAAACTCTTTGGATAAATACAAGGACTCACCTACAGATTTATCAGAAAATAGAAAGGTATAAAACCTGACGGTAAAATCAATGGTTCGTTCGTTATCTAAAATTTCCCAATTGGTTCCAACAAAGGTTTTAATTCCAGCAGTTAAAAAAGCACCCGCATACTGATTCAAAATATTCGGATTTAACTTTTTACCAGCAGACTTTGCTGACATACAAGAGTTAGAAAATACTAAATCAGTATCAATTCCTGTTGATTTGATTTCGCGTGCTTTTAAAACCTTTCCGTCTGACAACAACCAACCATTTTCTAATGAGTCATCTGAAAAATGTAGGTGCCCCGAATAATGAATGATATGTTTGTCTTTGATAAGAGAGAGTAACTTTAATTTGGTGACTTGTTTTCCGCCAATGAACTCAAGTTCCAACAAATGTGTAGGAACCTTTTGACTTAAAACAGAAAACAATACCTCACCTTCTTTTTGCGCGTGGGGAAGATCCTCTGTTGGATCGGCAATGATAAGCATCTTAATCTTTCGATTTTCATGGTGAGTGGGGCGATGTAATCCACCACGAATTGTTTTTCCAATTCTAAATTTGTCGGAAAGAAAACTGGCACCATCGTGCAGAAGTTCCCAAGGAATGAGAGCAAGAGCTGGGTCTATATTAAAATGAATGCTGTGTTTGGTTGTGTTTTTTAATTTTTCAATGATGGATGCAGGAAAAAACTGTTGGTAAAAAGTTTCGCCAAGTACTTTTAAATCTTGGAGAATGTCAGCATTGAGAATCTGGTTTGAATTAGAAAGTACTGATTGAGAAACATGGACCAGTCTCTCTACTTCTCCCAAGTATTCAAAAATTAGATCATCATCTAACGTGGATTGGATATGTGACTCTTCTACGGGAAGATTATCTTCTAAAACATTGAAGATATTAACGTTTCCAACTCTGTCGATGATTAGGGAGAGCATGCTCCCATGAAGTTATCCAACAAGGATAGACAAGTCAAACGATTTTGATTGGCCTGGACCTACAAACTCAATGGTGTAACCACCTGGGACTAACCCGGAAAAGCTGGCGCTGCCTTCTAAATTAATTTTACTAGAAAGAATGAACCGCCCCTCTCGACGTAAGTTGACTTGTTGGAAAGCAGGAGTTCCCTCGGCTTTCACAGAAAGGTAAACTTCACCTTGGTTTTCTTTTACGATTTGATAGTAGAACTTTTGGTTTTGGCTGGTGGTTTCCTCAAAAATCACAGAGTTTGCTTCTCCGGACCGAACCTCTGCCGATGCCGAACGCATCGAAGGAGCAAATTCAAAACTCTCTTTGATTTGCAAACTTTCCACAAGACTATCAATCACACGAACTCCTGTCTGTGTGAGTCGAACGATGAGGCTGTCTTTTTTTTCTGGAAGGACTAGATTCTTACGAGTGTATTCTTTTAAAAATTCAGGGAGAGGGAGAGGAGATTTTCCCATTGTCAATTCCGCTTTGGCAAGGTCCCAAGACTCAGCAAACGGATGGTTTTCCACTAGTTCTTGGCGCATATTGGCGAAGAAAGCCTCTTCACATAACCAGAATGCTTCCAACAAATCAGGATGATTTTGCAACTCACCCTCACTCGGAAACTCTCCTCGTATAAAGATTTCTCTCGCCAGCTCCATTGTCTCTACGTTAAAACCCTGATCTTCCATGTCAAACTCCACTCTCTTAAAGTATGACGAAGGAAATCAGCCCTCTCCAGCCATCGAATGCATTTTTTTTTGCATTTTTTCGAGAACTCTTAGCAAGGTCACACTGACTCCACCTTCGGAAATCCCTAAGATTCTGGCAATCTCTCTGTACGGTGTCCGGACGAGAAAGTGCCCTTTTTGCTTTTTCTCGATTAGTTTTTTTCTTTGTTCGTACTTTTTCGCAAGGGCGTGGTCCAAACGTTCTTTATAATATTGTGCTTCTACAGAATCCCCTTGTGCCTTGGATTTTTTCTGTTCTTTCAAATCCAGAATATTCAAATACAGGGAAGTGATTTTATCTTCCATTTTTAAGTTTTCTTCTTCACGGCCGGAAAGTTCTTCCCGAAGACGTAAAACTTCAACCCGGATCTCTTCTTCGGAACGATTGGTTTTTTCGGCTACGAAACGAACCTCTTCTGGATCTAGATGGAGGTAATAAACAAAGGACAATTTGAAAACCACTCGGTTTTCAATTTTGATTGTGGATAGTATGGAATGAAATTGGTCTGATACATCGATTGCTAAGGCCAAAGCTTCTGATCTTTTGTCAGGTTCATCTTCGATCGTACTATATTCTTTTCCTTCCTTATTGACTTTGGAAATCGTTTGGGTTTTGACTTCTCGTTTGGTGCGTTGCCAATCAATGAGTAAATTGCGAAGGACTGAGAAAAACCAGGTTTTAAAGCTAGATTTTCCCACAAAACTTTTGAAACGTTTCCCGGTTTTTAACCTTTCAAATGCATAGATATAATAATCAGATGCATCATCTTCACTTAAGTGGAAAACACGGATGGGAAAATTGTAAATATCTTGCGAATAGATATCAAAAAATGTTTGGAGAGATTTTTCGTCTCCACCACCACAGGCTTTGACAATCTCTAAAATTTCTTCGTTGGTATAAGAAGTCTGTTTCATTATCTACTTTCCTAAAAAGGAACCTGCCTGGAGACTTCTCTAAACATGAGAAGTATTGTTGTAGTATTGAGTCTCTTGGCAAGTTTTATTTTCGCAGAGGAACCCATCTCTGATATAAAACCCGAGTTTGTTTGGCCCATCCAGGGTTTGGAATTGCCTGGTCTCATCACGAGCACCTTCGGTGAGTCCAGAAAAGACCATTTTCACAATGGATTGGACATTTCTTCGGTTTTACAACCTGTCAAAAGTATGAGCCAGGGATTCATCCTATACTCCCGTTATGCGGAGGACGACCCATTTGAAGAGGAACGTGGGTCTGGAAATATTGTCTGGATTGCACATAAAAACGGTTATGTGAGCGGGTACTACCATTTAGGTGGGACAAGAAATGAAACGGTTCGGACAGGCAAACAGGTCTCTGCCGGTGATACCATTGGAATTTCTGGAAATACAGGACATTCCACCGGAGGCCACCTACACTTTGTTTTGGGAAAGGATTATGGAAAAACTCTCCTCGATCCCCTAACCTACCTACCTCCAGTGGAAGACACAATGCCTCCACAGATTGCCAATCTCTTCATCCATGTAGGGGAAAATTACACCAATCTCAACGATGGTGACAATATCAATGTGTCCAAAGCTTTTCCTCTTACCGTCAGTATCCTAGATGGGGGAATCAAAAATAGCCAAAGAAGAGGAATCAAAGAAGTAAAATTTCTTTTTAATGGAGAGGCTTATAAACAAGCAAACTTTGAATCCTTACGTTTTGAAGAAGGAAAATGGAAAACCAAAGAGGGACATAGTTTTGATGATTTGTTTTTTAAGGATCGTTATTTGGTAGGTGTTCTCAATCTAAAGGCAGGTGAAAATACCATCAAAGTACAAACAAAAGATTTTAGCGGACAAAATTCTGAACGAAGTTTCAGCATCAACATAACAAGAATTAGTGGGGGGAATTAACCCCTCCACCAAAGAATACTTAACTACTAAAATTTGTTTATCTTAGTTGTTAGAATACAAAGCTGAAATCTCCGATTTGTATTTATCGGTAATCACATGTCTTTTTAAAGAAAGTTTTGCCGTCAGTTCATCACCTACTTCAAAAGGTTTTGGCAAAACTACAAGACCTACAACTCTTTCAAAGGATTTGAATCCAGTTTGTGCATTCACTTTTGCTTTGATTTCTGTTTCTATTTTCTGAATGACTTCTTTTTGTTTCCAAAATTCTCCCGTAAATGGTTCTTCAAATCTAGATATATTCGGGTATACTAGGACACTCAAATACTTTTGGTCTTGTCCCACAACCATACACTGATCGATCCATTCCGATTCTAAAATTTTTGATTCAATAGGAACTGGCTCCACATTCTCGCCACCTAACAAAACTATGGTTTCTTTCGAACGTCCCACAATTCGTAAATTATGATTTGCTGTAAAAATTCCTAGGTCACCTGTATTCAACCATCCATCGACCAAAACTTTATTTGTGGCATCTGGATTTTTATAATAACCGGCCATTACTTGTTTGCCTTTTACATGGATTTCGCCCTTTCTTCCAAATACAAATTTTCCAATTTCAGTATCTAAAAAAACTTCTCCTGTATGAAGGTCCACAAGACGTAAATTAGTTTTTGGAAAAATACGACCCACAGAACCAGGAATGATTTCTTCAAAGGTTCTCATCGCAAGAACAGGTGCCGTTTCCGTCATTCCATACCCTTCTAAAACTGGGATACCAATTGTATTAAAAAATTCATCCACATGGTATGGCAATGCTCCCCCACCGGAACAAGATCCTCGAAGTTCCCCTCCTGTTGCTTTTCTAATTTTTGATAAAACTAAAAAATCAAAAAAGAGATGAGGTATACTCACTAAAAAAAATCGATACAGATGATAAAGAAATCGAATGGATTGTTTCCAAAACACAACAGGATGAATGTCTAAAACGTTTCCTGTGATGACTTGTCTTGAAAGAAAAAATCTTTTGGCAAAAAACATCGCAAGTTGGAACATCTTTTGTTTTACAGGTGAAGACTTGGCAAGTGTTCCAAGGATTCCTGAATATATACTTTCCCATAACCTTGGAGCCGAGGCCATAAAATGAGGTTTTACAAATCGTAAGTCTTCCTTTAATGTACGAACGCTACTATAATAAGTACAAGCACCGTAATACAAACTAAAGATTTCAAAAATTCTTTCGAAGATATGCCAAATCGGTAAAATCGATAAAGTTCGGTCTCCTTTTTGTAAACGAATCGGGAGATTCTGTAGTTGGAAGAGGATATTTCCTTGGGTTAACATAACACCTTTGGGAGTACCTGTCGTTCCAGAAGTATAAATCATGGTAAACAAATCGGATTCTTTTATGGTGTTGTTTAAAAATATTGTATCCGATGGATCGGCTTTACGAAGTTCTTTCCCTTTAGCAACTAACTCTTGCAAGGTAGATATTTTAATTTTCCTAGAACCAATTTCTTTATTTCCCTCTTTGGGAGGATACATGATTACAATTTCCTTTAAAAATTCCAATTCGGATTCTAATCGAATCACTTTTTTAAATACAACTTCGTTTTCTACAAAAAGTATTTTGGATTCAGAATGATTTAGAATGTACAAAATATCATGTTCTGTTACATCAGAGGCTCTCGGAACATCGACAGCTCCAAGCAGTGTCACTGCAATGCTTGTTTGTATCCACTCGTACGCATTGTCCGCAAAAATAGCCACTTTTTCTCTTTCGGACAAACTCCCTTTTAGCCCAAAGGCCAAATCCTTTGCATCGATGAGCAAGTCATCATAAGTTTTATACTGATAAACACCGGTGCCCATCCGTGTTGCAAAAGCATTTTTGTTACCGAATTTTGCCGGAAGGTTTAAATAAAAATCAATCATGGTTCGCATTGAATTTCCTCGTTACGAACCAATTCTAATTTAGATTTTTTTAACTGTCGTCTTGGGGAATTCTTTGAGACTAAAAAAATGAAATGGATTTAAGTCAGTTTTGATTGTTTTCGAAACTCGGAAGGAGTAGAACCAACCGTTTCCAAAAAAACTCGATTAAAAGTGGATTTAGAATTAAATCCAACTGAATCGGCAATGGAAAGAATCGACCTTTCCTCCGATTCCAATAACAAACGTTTTGCTTCTTCGATCCTATATTGGTTGATGTATTGGTAAAATCCAAACCCATACCGTTTATGAAAGTATTCAGAAAGTTGGCCAGGTTTGACTTCTGCCATCTCAGCTAGTTTGGAAAGACTTAAGTCTTCATCACAGAACACTTTTTCTCTCATCAATTCATACAATCTTTGGTCGATGGTTTCTAACTGAACAGATACCAACTTAGATTTTTCATATTTATTTCTTTGGATACTATCGCGAACATCCGAAACAAACGGAGCCCAAAGTTCACGAGTAAAATAATAAAAGTACATAAGAACCGGTAAAAGATAAGCACTGAGTTTACGAAAAAAAGGAATTTGAAATGTAAATCCAATACTTCCCAGTAACAAATCGATCCAGATCAATAGAATGAATATTAGAGAATAAATTGCTTTTTTTGTAAAAAAAACAGACAAACGTACATTCGGAATCCATTCTTTCAGAAGAAACAATCCAACTGAAAGTAAAATAGAAAGTTTAATACCAAAGTTTAAGCCAACCACCACCGATCCATATTCTGTTTTGGTCATTTGTTCCAAAACATCTAACTGGTAGGAATCTGATCCGAAATAAAAGGGAAACAAAAGTAAAACAGAAACAAAAGCAGGAAGAAAATGATAAATTTTGATTTGGATCGGTTTTTCCAAAAACAAATATTCTAAATAAAAATAAAGTAATGTTGAGGATAGAAATACAAACGGGATATGAACAAGTGCAATGATTGGGAGGTATTTATAAAACCCGGTGAACATAAAAGCACCGGTAAGTAACCAAAGTCCTGTGGAAAATAAAATAAAAGACCAAACAAATCCAGAAAGATTGCTGTTTCGAACTAAATTGGATAGAGACCAGATCAAACAAAATACGGACCCAGATCCCATCCAAAGAAACTCAAATAAAAGATTTAAGGATACAGATCCAGTCTCCACAAAATTTTATCCGTATACTCGTACTTCTTCGCCAACTGTATAACGGACCGTTCCCTTCCCCAATATATCCGTTAACATCTTCATAAGGTCGGGAGTGATATCAATGGAGAAATGGTCATGGGCACGGATGACTTTTTTTTCATCTCCATTTCCAACCAAATGAAAGAACACGGAAGAAGCTCCACGATGAACAGAAAGAATATCTTGCAATTTCAAAATTACGTCTCTATTTTTTTCTTCCATCATATTGATAGTTAAATGGAGAGTTTTTTCCATTTTCTTTTCGATAGTAACGGAATTTAGTTCTTCGAGTTTATTGACAATGATCTGACCTTTTAACTCTGATTCGTCGGCATCGAGTCGTTCTAAAATTCCACGGATAAAAACAGTATTATCTTCTGTAAATAGATGTTTGAATTCTGCATAGGTTTTGGGAAAGGCAACACATTCAATTTCACCTGTTTGGTCTTCCAACATAAAGTTCACAAACTCTTCTTTTTTCTTTGTGAGTTTGACTACTTTTTTGGAAAGAACTCCTGCAATTTCTACCTTAGATTTAGGTCGAACCTCTTCTAAGTTTTCGATGGTTGTTGGTTTTAATGTTTTTAATTGTTCTGTAAATTTATCAAGGGGGTGTCCAGAAAGATAAAGCCCTGTAGTTTCTTTTTCCCTTCTTAGTAATTCATCCCCATTCCATTCGATTCCATCTTTTGGTAAATTGAGATTTTCTTCTCCGCCACCATTAGCACCGCCAAACAAGGAAAATTGGCCTTCTTTCTCTTCCGCCTGTTTTTTGTTAGCGTAAGTTAGAATCATATCAGTGGATTCAAAAATTATTTTTCTTGTGTATCCAAAAGAATCGAAGGCACCACCTTGCGCAAGAGACTCTAAAACCTTTTTGTTAGCAAGCCTTGTATCCAATTTTTTGGTGAAGTCACCAAGTTGTTTGTACCCACCGATAGCATTTCGATTGGAAATGATATTTTCAGCGGCAAGTTCTCCCACACCTTTGATAGAAGACAAACCAAATCTTACAGTTTTATCATCAGTAATTTCAAAAGAGATTCCTGATTCTTTGACATCAGGGCCTAAAATACGAATCCCCATCTCTTTCGCATTGTTAATGTATTTCACAACATCGGTAATTTTAGAATGATCACCTGATAATAAAGCTGTTAGGTATTCAATGGAATAGTTGGCTTTTAAAAATGCAGTTTGGTAAGTAACGAAGGCATAAGCCACTGAGTGTGATTTATTAAATCCATACTCACCGAATTTTTCTAACTGTTCAAAAAGTTCCGTGGCAAGTTTTTCGTTGATCTTTTTTTCGATCGCACCTTTCACAAACTTCTCTTTTAATGCCGGAAGTTTAGATTTGTCTTTTTTGGCCATCGCCTTACGAAGAACATCCGAATCTCCGACAGAGTATCCACCCATGATTCGTGAAATACCCATTACCTGTTCTTGGTAGACAACAACTCCGTAGGTTTCACCCAAAACTTCAGCCAAACTTTCATGTGGGAAAACAACTTTCTTTTTCCCGTTTTTACGATCTAAGTAGTCATCCAACATCCCCGAACCCATCGGACCAGGACGGTATAACGCAAGTAAGGCGGCAATCTCTTCAAATTTTTGCACTTGTGCTTTGGCAAAAAGATCACGAATCCCGGAAGAAGAATCCAACTGGAATATCCCAAGGACATTGGCTTTTCGCAACAAACTAAAAGTAGCCGGATCATCGAGTGGAATTTTATCTAAATCAAGTAAAATCCCATGACGTTTTTCGATGAGTTTTGTCGCGTGATGGATGGTGGTTAAGTTTTTTAAACCTAAAATATCCATCTTAATCAGTCCCACTTGTTCCGACATGTTTTTGTCGTATTGGGTGACAATGGAACGACCATCTCTACCAGGTTCACTGACCGTGGACAAAGGAACAATTTCTTCCAGAGCCGTTGGTGCAATCACAACACCTGCGGCGTGTCTTCCCACCTGACGGTAGTTACCTTCTAGTTTTTGGGCAATATAAAAAACTTTTTTGTTTAGATCAGATTTTTCAGCGATGTCACGTAGATCTTTTGATGTATCAACCGCTTCTTGAATGGTAATTCCCAATTTTTTGGGGAAAAGTTTACTCATCTCGTTTACTTCTGAAAATGGAACATTGAAAACACGAGCCACGTCTTTAATCGCCGCTTTGGCAGCAAGGGATCCAAAGGTGATGATTTGTCCCACGCGGTTCTCACCATACCGGTGTTTGATGTAATTGATAACTTCTTCTCGTCTTTCTACGCAAAAATCCGTATCAATATCGGGCATATCCTTTCTGTCGGGGTTAAGAAACCTTTCAAAAAGTAAGTTATAACGAATTGGGTCTACGTTCGTAATTCCAAGTGCAAAAGCAATGATTGATCCTGCTGCCGAACCTCGCCCTGGGCCCACTGGAATTCCTGCTCTTCTAGCAAAATTTATATAATCTTGAACAATGAGAAAGTATCCGGCAAAATGCATATTTCGAATTGTCTGCATCTCATACTCTGTTCTTTCACGCACAATAGGAGTGATCTCTTGGTATTTTTCTTTGATTCCTTCCCAAACTAATTTTTCTAAATAACTATCGGTATCAAAACCAGCAGGCACTTCAAACGGAGGTAATAATGGATTTCCAAATTGAAAGTTAAGAGAACATTTATCGCGAATGGCTAAGGTATTATAAAATGCATCTTTATGATCGGGAAAAATACCCATCATTTCAGCGGGAGATTTTACATAAAAATTATCATTAAACCCAAATCGCATCTCATCATCGATGTTTTTACGCATACCGATGCGAAGTAAGATGTCTTGCGCTTCTCTATCATCTTTTGTTAAAAAGTGAGAATCATTGGTAAGAACGAGTGGAATTCCAGTTCGTTTGGAAAATCCCATAACCGCTTCTGCAACAGTTCGTTGTTCTGGAATTCCATGGTCTTGGATTTCTAAATAAAAATCCTCTTTGCGAAAAATTTCATGTAGCCGACCAGCTAACGCATACGCTTTGTCTTCTTTGCCTTCTAAGATCTTTCGGTTGACCTCTCCCGCAAGACAAGCAGTCAAACAAACAAGGCCTTCACTATGTCGTTCTAATAAATCGTAATCAATCCTTGGTTTGCGATAAAAACCTTCCGTAAAGGATCGACTTGCTAGTTTGATGATATTTCTGTAACCCGTTTCGTTTTTACAAAGTAAAATGATATGATATGCACCACCATCTGCAATTTCATCTAACTCTGTTTCGGCACTTCTGGAAGGAGTTACATAAAACTCACATCCAATGATGGGTTTAACATCGTGTTTGACTGCCTCTTTGTAGAATTCAATGGCCCCATACATGTTTCCGTGGTCTGTGATGGCGACAGAACTCATCCCAAGTTCCTTCACACGTTTCATGAGATCGTTGATTCGTATGGCTCCATCGAGCATGGAATAGGTAGTATGCAAATGAAGGTGGGCGAAATCTTCCATGGCTTGGTGACATAGTAACTCCGACGGCTTCCTACGTAAAGCGCCCCAAGGGCAGAATTTCGGATTTTTTTCGGCCCAAATAGCCAAATCCTAAACCTCCCTGTCCCGTCCAAGCCCAAAAACGATGGAAGCCGATCCTGGTCCTTTTAGACTGGTTTTGTTTATGTCACCATTTTCCCTACCTTCCATTTCTCCCGTAACTGATGTTTTGCGAACTTCCATCCGCAGTAAAATAGACAATAAAACCAAACCCTTGGGTTCCCTTGGTGATTTGGAAACCCTGGCCATGTTACTGGCAGAAATCCAAAATACATTATCCCCTGAGTTAAAAAATCCCAAACTCATTCTGTTTGCAGGTGACCACGGGATTACGGAAGAACCAGTTTCTTTGTATCCGAAAGATGTCACATGGCAGATGGTTCTAAATTTTTTATCAGGTGGAGCCTGCGCCAACGTCTTCGCCAAACACAGTCATATCGACGTGGAAGTAGTTGATGCAGGAGTGGACCACGATTGGGAAGAGAATACTCCAAAACTCATCCAAAGAAAGATTAGAAAAGGGACTTCCAATTTTTTAAAACAAGAAGCAATGTCGATTGAAGAAGCAAAAGAAACCATATTAAGCGGTATCGAACTTCTCTCTGAAAAACAATATGAATCCACCAATATATTTTTATTCGGTGAAATGGGGATTGGAAATACATCTGCAGCATCTCTAATCTTATCTCATCTAACAGAGATTCCACTCAGAAAACTTGTTGGAAGGGGAACGGGTCTCAATAATAGCGGAAAAGAAAATAAATTCAAAATCCTGACAGAAGCATACCAAAGAACAGGAAAACTAAAAGATCCTATCGAAATACTTTCTGAATTTGGCGGATTCGAAATCGGAATGATGGCTGGAGCAATGATTGGAGCCGCAGCACAAAGAAAAACTTTTGTAGTGGATGGATTCATTTCCACTGCGGCCTTTGCAATCGCCTATGCGCTCAATCCAACTGTAAAATCTTATGCGATTTTTTCACATTTGTCAGAAGAAGAAGGTCATACAGTTGTTTTAGAACATTGGAAAATAAAACCTCTCCTTCGACTCAACCTTCGTTTAGGAGAGGGAAGTGGTGCTTTGGCAGCATATCCACTAATTGAACTGAGTGTCAAATTTTTGAATGAAATGGCATCCTTTGCTGATGCTGGTGTAAGTAATACGGATTCTAAATAAACCTAATATGAATTGGATTGTTTCAGAGATTCGCCTATTCTTTGTTTGTTTATCTTTTCTTTCTCGGATTCCCGCACCCCGCTGGATTGGATTCAAAGAAGAATGGTTACACAAATCAATTAAATATTCTCCTTTTGTGGGTATCCTACTGGGAACCTTACAGTGGATCATCTTCATCGTTTTTCAAATGTTTTTGGGACCTGGGATCGCATTTGTGATTTCTGTTGGATTTTTGTTAATCTTAACTGGGGCATTTCATGAAGATGGATTTTCTGATTTTTGTGATGGAATCGGTGGTGGTTGGAAACGAGAAGATATCCTGAGAATCATGAAGGATAGCCGCGTCGGGAGTTTTGGTGCAGCAGGAATTTCTCTTTTACTATTACTCAAAGTATTAGGTGCTTCTGAATCACTAAAAACGACAGGATTTAGTTGGGATCTTTTTTCTTTTGAAAGAACATACCAACTAATATCAGTTTGGTTGTATTTTGTGACAGCACATAGTTTGAGTCGTTTTTTTTCAGTTCTGATGATGAAATTGTTACCTTATGCCAAAGAAGAAGGGTATGCAAAACCAATGGCCAAGGAAATTACCTGGCCCCAAACTTTATTTGCAAGCCTGGCAGGTCTTATCCCGTATATTTTTCTCGTTAACCTTCATCCCAAATTTTCACTGAGTTTGGTTTTGATCCTTCCTAGTTTGTATTATATGTTTTCACTGATGAAACGTTGGATCGGTGGATTTACCGGAGATTGTTTGGGAGCAGTCCAACAAGTAGTAGAAACTTGTCTTTGGGTTTCGGGAGTATTGATTTGGACCTCTATTTAATTCGCCATCCAGAAACCATTGCACCCAAAGGTACTTGTTATGGCCGCACCGACTTCCCTCTCAAATACCCTGTGGAAGATACGGCGGACTCCACTTTTCCACATTTACCAGCATTATTTGATTTGTTCCTTTCGAGTCCTGCACCAAGAGCATTAAAACTTTCTTCTGCTTTATTAACCAAATACAATTTATCACCAGTGGAACACTCCGAAATACCAACTGACGAACGTTTGTGGGAGATGAACTTTGGAGACTGGGATGGAAAACTTTGGGAAGAAATCCCAAGAAAAGAAACCATCCCTTGGATGAAAGACTTCGTAAATGCAAAAACTCCTGGAGGAGAAGCTTTTACTGATCTTATCTTACGAATGGATTCTTTTATCAATGATTGGAAGGAAGGTGGAAATTTAAGGAACCATTGGGAAAAAACAAATAACAAATCCTTAAACTCATTGATTGTTGTTTGCCACTCAGGTCCCATCCGTGCAGCCCTCTGCAAACAATACGGAACACCTTACGAAGAAGCTTTCAAATCACCCGTGGACTTTGGATCTGTCCACAAATTAGAGATTAGTTAAACCTTCTTTTTTTCACCAAGTGGTCCTAGTTTTGCTAGGATCAATTCGTTCACAAGTTTCGGATCGGCTTTCCCTTTGGTTTCTTTCATCACTCCACCAACGATGGCACCGAGCACACGGTCTTTTCCGTTTTTCCAACCTTCCACTGATTCAGGTTGTGATTCAATCACACGAATGACAATTTCTTCCAGTGCTTTGTCATCACGAACTACTTTCAAACCTTTTGCTTCGACAATCGTTTCCGGTTGGTCTTTGGAAGTTAACATATCTTCAAAGATGGTTTTTGCAATTTTTCCTGTAATTTCACCAGAGTTGATGAGTTTTACAAGTTTACCAATACGCAATGGATCGATTGCAAATTCTTGGATGGAAATGTTTTCTTTGTTTACGATACCAAGAATCTCATCTTTTACCCAGTTAGATGTTTTTTTTGCATCCCCAGAAACGAGGAGAGCTTCTTCGAAGTATTCAGCTATCTCACGTTCGCTGGTGAGTACTTCTGCATCGTATTCAGGAAGACCAAGTTCTGTTTTGTATCTTTCTTTTTTTTGTTTAGGAAGTTCTGGTAAAGTTTTACGGATGTCTTCAATAAACGAATCAGAAATTTGGATGGTTGGAAGATCTGGTTCTGGGAAGTAACGATAATCATGACTCATTTCTTTAGAACGCATCGGAATGGTTTTGAGTAATGTGGCATCCCAAAGTTTTGTCATTTGGCGGAAAGTTTCTCCACGAGAATACATATCCTTTTGCCATTCCACTTCATAGTCTATCGCTTGTTTTACGGCCTTAAAAGAGTTTAGGTTTTTAATTTCTACACGAGTACGAAATCCTTTTTCTCCCTTGGGTCGAATGGAAACGTTAGCATCACAACGAAGAGAGCCTTCTTCCATATTACAATCTGAAACTTGAATGTATCGTAAGATTGTTTTGAGCTCATTCAAATAAACATAAGCTTCATCAGAAGAACGAAGATCAGGTTCTGATACAATTTCAATCAAAGGAGTTCCAGCACGGTTATAGTCAACGTAGGAACGATTGATGGATGGATCGTGGGAGTGGATTAGTTTTCCAGCATCCTCTTCCATATGAATTCTTGTGAGGGGAATGAATTTTTCTTCCGTTTCCCCTTTTAATTTGATATGGATTCCCCCTTGGGTGGCATAGGGTTTATCAAACTGAGAAATTTGGTAACCCTTTGGTAAATCAGGGTAAAAATAATTTTTACGATCAAATTTTGTAAATCTTGTGATTTCACATCCAAGTGCCACACCAGCACGAACCGCCTTTTCCAAAACCACTTCATTTAACACTGGTAATGTGCCAGGAAGTGCCACACAAAGTGTGGAGATATGAGTGTTTGGGCTACCGCCAAATTCGTTTGTGGCGGTGGAAAATATTTTTGATAGAGTATTGAGCTGGACGTGGACTTCCAGACCGATGATGACTTCGTATTCCATGGGTTTGGAAACAGGATTTTCCCGGAAAATCAGACTGGCAATTCAATTTCCGGGCGAAATCAATCCAGAGGGTCTGGGGCCGATTGCATCACCAGTTTATATAGGTTTTTTTGTTCCCGAGAGATGCTAATTTCCCCAGTTTGGTGCAATTTTTTTGTAAACTCGGAAAGCTCTCGCACTCGAGATTCAAAGGCGATCCCAATTTTTTTATCTTCAAGGGCGATATGGGACAAAAGCCAATTTCTAAGGTCTTGGACCAAATGAAGTCCTGCTCGAGGATGCCCCAACTTAAATTCATCGTTTCTTGTTTTGATAAAGTCAATGAATCGTTTATGTTGATTCATATGTTGGACTACATCCGTATATCGGAAGTATCTCATAATTTTATCTTCCACACCGAAATGGTCCTTTGTGTATTCAATAGCGGAAGTTATAACCCTTTGAAATGTATCACTCGAACCGTCACCTAACTTTAACGAGTTGTCTAACTCAACAATCATCTTTAAAAGCCAAATGTGTTGTAAATCGATAATGGGAATACCAGTGGCTAAATTATATGTTTTCCAGATATTTCTTATTTCCTGGATAATATCAATAGATTGTTCATGAAGTGTGATATGGGTTGTATCCACCTGAACTATATTTTGATAAATTAAAAGTTGTTCTTTTGAAATTGGATATTTACCTGATTTTAGAATTTCATTACAGTAAGATTTTAAATCAACTGCACTTGCTTTGAAAAAATCCGCATAATCGGTATCATCATGTAAGATATGTTGAAACAGCCATTTTTTTAAAATTTGCAAAATGCCTAAAGCGGCCATTTGATTATTTTTTGCTTCGTAATATTTTTCAGTTAACCGTTCTACAAATTTTCGATGGCTACTAACATGCTCAGAAAATTCTGGATAGTTAAAATGTTCGAGAATATCTTCTTCTAAGGCAAAGTGTTCTGCAACATAATCCAAAGCCTTTCGAAAGGAAGAATGAACATCCACATCAGATCCATCTTTTTCAGATTCAACAATGGTCTCTTCTAACTCTAGAATGATATGAACCAACCATACATGTTGTAGATCGATGATAGGAATTCCAAGATGGAAAGGTTCACTTAACCAAGTGATTCTTAAGGAATCTAAATGCGCGGAAAAATCCTTCTGCATAGTTCCACAAAAATATTCACTCACTTGGTGTCACGGATTTAGAATCATTTGAGGAATTGATATTTATCAGTAGTTTCGAAAAAAAGTGTATATTGATCATACAATGTAAATAGTGATCAATTTTGTAGCAAATTCAATCGATACACTCCCGAACTTATCCCAGGAGTGTATCTTCCTACGGCGGAATTAGACTAAACGAAAAACTTAGTTGTTAACTTCACCATTAGTCTCACAAAACCAGAGTAAGGTGGATACATCAACTTCGCAATGGATGCCTTAGGAGTTTGTAAAACTGATCTTTCGTGTGAAAAAGTTTTAAACCCAAAAAGTCCATGGTAACTACCATGTCCAGAATGGTTCACACCACCAAATGGAAGATTTGAATTCACAAGATGAAGGATCACATCGTTGATTACGGCTCCACCTGAACTGGTTCTTTTCAGAACATACTTGGATGTACTTCTTTTTTTAGTAAAAATATACAAAGCAAGTGGCTTCGGTCTTTCATTGATGATTTGGATGGCTTCGTCCAAAGTTTTATAAGTGATGATAGGCAAAAGTGGTCCAAAAATTTCATCTTCCATAATACGAGCGTCTAAAGAGACATTCGAGAGGATGGTTGGTGAAATAAAATTATCCGAACTTCTTACTTCTCCGCCATAAGCAATTTTTGCCCCTTTTTTGACTGCATCATCTACATAAGAGGAAACTCTACCAAAGTTTTTTGCATTCACGATACGGCAAAAGTCAGGGCTTGCAGTAAAATTTTCTGGTTTGGATTTAAAGAAACTTTCTGTGGTTTCTTTTGCATTTTTAACAAACTCTTCTACTTTTGATTCAGGGATCAAAAGGTAATCCGGAGCGACACAAGTTTGGCCTGCGTTTAAAAATTTTCCCCACATAATTCTTTCTGCAGCAACTTTTAAATCAGCGTCTTCTGCAACTATCGAAGGAGATTTACCACCTAATTCAAGCGTTACGCTAGTTAAGTGTTTTGCAGCTGCTGCCATTACAATTTTACCAACTGGTGTGGAACCAGTAAAAAAGATATGGTCAAAAGGCACTTCGAGTAAAGCAGTTGCAACCGCAACATCACCTTCAAAAACGGCAACTTCATCTTCTGCAAATATTTCACTTAACATTGCTTTGATGACATCAGCAGTATGTGGCGTAAACTCAGAAGGTTTCAACATGATTGTGTTTCCAGCCGCAATCGCTGCTGCAAGAGGGGCAATCGCAAGATGGAATGGATAATTCCAAGGAGCAATGATAAGGCAAACTCCCTTTGGTTCATAAACAATACGACTTGTGGCACCAAGTAAAGTTGGTGGAGTCATTACGTTTTTTGGGCGCATCCAATGTTTTACATGGCGGATGGCATCATTGATTTCTGCAATGGTAGGTAAAATTTCAGTGATGTCCACTTCTCCAGCAGATTTTTTAAAATCGGAATGGAGAGCGATTTGGATTTCTTTTTGGTATTTTAGGACTGCTTCTTTTAGTTTTTTTAATTTAAGAATCCGAGTTTTGAAATTGGACAAACGAAGTTCCAAAGACTTTTTCTTTTGTGCTTGGAAAATACGATCAATGTCAGAGGGAGTAAAACTTTTTGTTTGGATCACAGCCTTTCCAGAATTTGAGGTTTGAGTGAGAGTGGCTTGGGTCATGGGAATCTCCGTATTACTGACTCTCGTTCATTTAGAGGGGAAGTTCAAGAACTTTTTCGAAAATAGGGCCGAATCTATGTCTTTTTTATGCCAAAAACCCTTTTCCAAACCCTGGAGGAGGTCCGTTTTGTGCGTAGATTTCTGTTCTTTCTAAGTATAATTTGGCGGCTTTGTCCGAAGGATCGATATCACAAACTTCTCGAAACCCTTTCCCAGCTTTTTCAAATTCCCCATCCCAAAATAAATTAACACTGTCTTCAAACTGATCTTTCGTTTTTAACTTCAGTCCGAAAGATTCTTCTACACCTTCCACCAACACTTGCGCGATCCCAATTAACTTTTGTTTGGCTGGTATTTTCAAAAAATCCAATAATCGATGTGGGTAGGAATCAGGATGTTCTAACTCAAGAAGTGCATCCAAACTAATAATGATTTTTGCACCATATTTTTTGGTCATTGATTCCAAAGAATTGGCAACACCCATAGAATCTGATAATACAGCAGATTCGATTCTTTGTTCTTCACCAATGATTCCGAGCATCAATTCACCAAAATGTATCCCTACTCCAATTTGAATGCCAGAAACACGATGAGACATTGATTCATTATTCCACTTTGCAACTGTTTTGTGCATTTCGATTGCAGCAGATAAGGCATCTTCTGGTTTTCTTTCAAACAAAGCAAAAATAGCATCCCCAACATACTTTTCAATAAACCCATTATGGGAGCGAATGGTTGGCCCCACTTGTCTCAAATAATCGTTGAGAAATAAAAATGTTTCTTCTGGACTTAAAGATTCTGAAATTGCGGTAAAATTTCGAATGTCAGAAGACAATACTGACATTTGTTTTACGATAAAATCCCCGCGTTTGACTCTAGAATTGGAAACCTTTGAAAACAATTGAATGAGCCGCAAGGGAACAAATTTTGCATACACCTTGTTTGATGCTTCAAGGCGATTGTTTACTTCAATCAATTCTGTTGTCAAAGTATCCATTGAAGAATAAAACCTAGCGTTTCTTCTCGCGAGGAGAATGCTCTGAAATAAAAAGAAAACAAACAATGAAAATGGCATCAATGGTTGAGACTGAAACCAATAATTCCCTGCCATCAAATCATGTGTTGATCCAATCATAAGTAGTAATGATCCATAAAACACCAAACTACTATCTCTTTTTCTCTGTTTATAAATTTTCAAAATTACATAAAAAGAACAAATACTAAAAAACAGGATTAATACTTGAGAAAAAATATTTGTTTTTGTAAATAGTTTAGCGTCTGTTAATACAACAAAAGAAACAAAACAAGCCGTGATACTCCAACAAGAATACAACATCCACTTAGGTACTTCGGATCTTCCGGGGAACAAACTCTTTAGATAACCTAAGAAAAAACACACAAGAAGAGGAGCAGAAGTATAATCCAAAACCTGCATCCAATGCCAAGAAAAATCTGGGATTGCATAAACAATATAATAGTTATCAAGAACTACTAAACGAAGGCCAGTAAACGAACAAAACAAGGCAAAGTATAAAGAGCTTTTTTCTTCTCTTCTAAACAAAAACACTGTTAGTTGGTATAATGCCATCGTCAACATCGCACCAAAAACAAAAACCTCTCCTGCGGAATAAATAAGTGACTGATTTTGAATGACTTCCTTTGTCCCAATTTCAATTGGTTTTCTATATCCACCACGCGCATGATGAAAATTACTCACCACATAAAGTATTTCTTGTTCAAAACCTTCTGGTTGAAAAGATACATATTGGATTTGGTATTTTGGAACCGCACTTAATTCGTCAGTTCCCACCTTTCCAGAACTTGCAATTTTTTGCCGATTGACATATAACTCGTAAGAACTTGTCGCAGGTTGCACCCGAAGGTAATATCGAATGTTGGGATCGGGAACCTTTAGTGTTAGGCGAAATACTGCATAACCATCACCGCCTTCTCCTTCTGGTCTATAGGAATTCCAAGACGAGGGAACTTTCACATAAGCTTTGTTAGTTTCTTTTATTTTTTCAAATAAACTTTCCCCAAAAACCTCTCCCCAATAAAATTCCCACTCACCACCTGTTGAAAGTTTTTGATTGTTTTTAATGGCTTCAAGGGGAAGTTCCAAATATCCATTTTGTGCTTCTTGCGAAGATCCAAAATGGCAAGAGGACAATAAAATGATTGGTATAAAAAATACAAAAAGGATTTGGATTTGTGTTTTTATTTTTCCCATTCGGAAATCCCTTCCCAATCTTCACCGACACCTGCTGCTTGGTAGTATTCACATCTTTCAATATAAATCTGTGCTGCCAAATCTTCTGGATTGTTTGTTAACACCTCGCGAAATCCTTCTAATGCTGAAACAAATTCGGCACGTTCATAATCAAAAATTGCTGCTTCAAATCTTTCTTTATTTTCAATTTTTTTATTAGAAATATCATCAATACCCGAAATTAATACCTCTGCTATCATTACAGATTCTTGTTTTCCTTTGACCCGAACAAAATCTAAAATTCGATAAGGAATTGTATCTAAATCTTCATGCATCATAAGTGAAGTTAAACTTACAAGAATTCTTGCACCGTATTTTTTTGTTAAACCTTGAATGCGACTCGCAAGATTAACTGTGTCAGAAATAACGGTCGACTCAAATCTTTTCTCTTCCCCCAAAATTCCAAGCATGGTGTCACCAGAATGAATTCCAATCCCTGCATGAAGTGGTAAATATCCCAATGAACGCCTCCGTTCATTGTATTTTTCTAATTCCCATTGGATTTCTTCTGCTGCTTTGATGGAATCTTGAATCCCTCCATCAAACAATGCCATAATCGCACTTCCAATGTATTTATCGATAAAACCATTGTTTTTGCGAACACAAGGTCCAATCCTTCCTAAATAAGAATTAGTAAATAACATTCGGTTTTCAAGTGAAATGGAATATATGATATCCCAAAACTCCCAAATGTCTGCGAACAAAATGGTCATTTCTCTTTCGCTACTATCACCTAACTGAACTTCTTCGATACTTTCCTTTCCCAAATGAGTCAAAAAGTCACGAGGAATAAATTTTGCATAAAGTCGATTTGTTAAGATAAACTGTTCATTAATAGTTTCGAATTCTTCTTTTAATAATACTTTTTTATGGAAGTTTCTTGCCGTACGAAGTGTTACTATTGTGGACTGAACCCCAAAAAATAAAAATACAGCAATTTGAGATAATGTTGATTCTCCTTCCCCACGATAAGCAAGAAAAACGTCATAAACGAACCCAACAAACAGCACCAAATATCCTAAAAAGAAAATTCCTGATTCAGGCAACCCTCTAACCATCATTTGGTATAATCGAATTCCCAAAAACAAAGCATAAACAAGACCTAATACCTGAAATACAAGTTCAAACTGAGTATAAACTTCCGGCTTAATGATTAAGCCATAAACTAACATAAACTGTACGTAAGCGCTGAAATAAAGAATCAACTTTGTATCGATAAATCTAGGAAAAAGTCCATCAACAAACCACAAAAACAAAATTCCTAAAACAAATACAGATGCATAGTCAACATAAATCACTAGTTCCCAGGGAATATTTGGGAATACAGCATAAATTGTTTTACTACCAATAAAAGGAATTCTTGCAGCAAAAACTAAACAGAAAAACCCAAAGTAAAATGCTTCTCTTTGTTTGTTTCGATAGAAAAATAAAATAAAATGATACAAACCAAACATAAATATAGCGCCCGTTAACGCTAAATCAATCGTACTTTGTGCTAGAATATAATTTTGAACACTTTCAGCAAGGCCAAAGATTGGTGCATTGGGGAGGCCACCTTCTTTGTGATGGAAATTACTGACTTCAATTCGAATCTGAAGATGATTCTCTGCACCAATAGTAAAACTTTGCCCTTGGGCACTTGGAATGGTTGTTTCTTTCGTTTTGCCAGGAACTCCCGACACCAAACTTCTGTTACCCGCCAACAACCGAAATGAAGTGCGAACCTCAGGCAAATAAACCGAATAAATTTGATTTTCTTTGGGAAGATGAATGTCCAACACGTAGGTGCCATATCCCTTTCCATCCTTGATCTCCGAATGCAAAGGAACTTGGTTCCAAAGAGCTGGAACGGGAAGGTAAATTGAAGAAGGAGCACCTTCAGGAACGTTGAATTGTCCTGGATAAAATTTCCAGTCTCCGTGAAGCGCGATGGCGACTCCTGATTCAAACGAAACGTTTCTTAAATCCAATTCACCCGATTGAATTTTCGGCGAAGGAGCCACCATACGACAGGCCGTTGACAAAAGGGCAATGGAAAGATAGATTATTGTTTGGCGGGTCATCCCTAACCTTCAGAGACTTGGAGGACAAGAATTTGGAAAGGAAGTTTTCGAATTAAAAAAAATAATATTTTTTGGTTTGTACGACTATCCCATTCAGTTATTATGTCACCTAAATGAAAACTCCATCCGGACCCAACAAGGCCGCCCTTGCCTACCAAATCCTCGGCCGCTATTTACCGGATGAAGTTTTCTCCCATTTGAGTGATGATGAAATTGAATCACTCCTCATCAAGGTGGAGACCAATCCTTCCCCAACCCGAGGCCAAGAAAAAGACATCCTCCTTTCCTTTACCCAGTTCCTTCAAAAAAACCAGAAACAAACAAAGGGAAAAAATACAAATCAAGGGCACCCCACCAAAACCATGGGGAAATATGCGAAGGACGATAATTCTCCAGAAAAGAAGGCAAAAATTGGCCCTAAGTTCGAAAATTCCCCTTTAGTTGATGGCGGTTATACGAATAGCGAATATAATCCCCGAAATTTTGGGGGAACTGATGGGAAATACTCGCATAACGAAGATCCAGATTCAAATGAATTGTATTCTCTCCTCCAAGAAATCCTAAAAGAAGAAGAATCTAAGTCGAACGCACCTCTTTGGCCGGAACTCCCCAAATATTCTCTGGAAATGCTCCGCCACCTGACCATGGACGAATCGTCAGAAGTTGTGGCAAGGGTTCTTAGTTTTTCAGATCCAGAGACGGCCTCTGAAGTCCTATCCGAATACCCAGAAAACCATCGGGAGGATGTCATTTTAGCTCTTTCCGAAATTGACTACCATTCGGACAGAGAAAGGGACCAATTAGAGCGGTTCCTTCGGTTCAAAATGGAACTGATCGAGAAAAAAATGCCGGTTTCGAAGATCCGCAGCCGGAAGGCAAAAACTGCCGGCGAAATTCTGACTCGACTTCCTTTTTTGCCTTCTCAAAATTTAATTGAACGAATTCAGAAAAAAAGCCCAGAATATGCCGAAACTATAGTAGAACACTACTTTCGTTTGGAAGACCTCCTTCATTTAGGAAGGACGAGCCTCACTCGGTTCTTTTCTGAAATCCATCCTCTTGTCATAGCTTGTGCTTTGAAAGGAGTGGAGACGGATTTTCGCGACCAAGTTTATTCCAATTTGGAATCTTGGCTTGTGAAAGAAATAAAGATCGAATGGGATTCGTTAGGTCCTGTTTCTTTAGCAGAAATCGAAGAAGCCCAAAAGGGTATCTTAGATCGCTTGCGAGAGGCAATGGATGAGGGCAAAGTGAAACTCTGGAGATTGAAGTAAGTATATGGCAAAACTCGTCTTTAAACCAATCCAAATTGCCGACTTACAAGAAGAAGTTGAGATTCAACTTCCTGATAAGTACAAAAAATTTCATAAAACCGACGAACAAGAAGACTTCGAGATAGACCAAGAAGGGAATATCATTGAACAGTACCAAGGTCCATCGATTGAAGAAATCGAAGCGGAACTCCAAAGGTATCGCCAAGAAACTGAAGAACAAGTCCGTCAATTATTAGAAGACGCAAAAAAACAAGCCAAGTCCATTGAAGAAGAAGGTAGAACCAAAGCCTTCCAAATGGTTCAAGACTCCAAAGAAAAAATCAAACTAGAAGAAGACTCTGGCCGTGCCAAAGCGGAACAAATCTTAGATCGTGCTAAGATGGAAGTCGAACGTATGATCAAAGAAGCCGAAATGAAACAGGCTGAGATCGAACACGAAGCATACCAAAAAGGTTATGACGCTGGCCGTGAAGTTGGATTCAAAAAAGGCCAAGGGGAAGTGAGACGACTCATTGACCGATTAGGAACTATCATTGGTAAGGCGATCGACATCCGCGAAGAAATGATTGCGGCATCAGAAAAACAAATGGTCGAAATGATTCTTGTCATTGCAAGAAAAGTAATCAAAGACGAAATCATTGAGCGTAAAGAAATTGTACTCAATAATATCCGTGAAGCAATGAAACGAATTAAAGATCGTGACCGTATCGACATCCGTGTGAACTTTGCTGACTTGGAACTGACTACTGCTCACAAAGACGAACTCATCAAACTGATGGAATCACTCAGAAAAGTAAACATTTACGAAGATTCACGTGTAGATCGTGGTGGAGTGATCATCGAAACAGATGTGGGAGCAATCGACGCAAGGATTTCTACTCAGCTCAAAGAAATCGAAGAGGCAATTCGAAACGTAGAACCGATATGATTTCGAAAACCCGTATCTACCAACTCGTATTCGGGTTCTCATTCGTTCTTTTTCCAACTGTTTTTAGTTTGGCGGCGGAACCATGCGGAACCATGATCACTTCCTTCGAAAAACCGGTTGTTTTAAAAACTGACTGGTTATTTCGCAAAGGAGATAACTTAGATTGGAGAGATGAAACTGTAGAAGAATCTTTCTGGGTCAAACGTTCTGTTCCTGATTATGGAATTTCAAAAACAGAAAATCTAACAGGCTATCACTGGTATCGTTGTTCCTTTTTTTTACCAGACAATTACACAACCCCAGTGGAACCAATTGCCATCCAATTGGGTCGCATCCGAGACATCGATGAGTTTTATTTAAATGGAACTCTAATTGATAAAACAGGAACCGTTCTTCCCAAACTAGAAGTTGACTTTCAAAAAATTAGAATATACTCTCTGCCAACCCATCTTCTCAAACCGGGCCTCAACATTATGGCGATCCGTATCTATGCGGCAACAAACCTGAATGGACTGAAAGAAGCTCCGACAATCGCAAAAGAACGTCTGTTACGTGAAACTGTCTTTTCGAAAGAAGCGTTTGCCATGGTATGTGGTTATGTATTTATCTTTATGGGAATCTACTTTTTAGTAGGTTCCATTGTCCGCGGGAGAGCTGGTGAAAACTTTTTCTTTGCCTTATTTTCCATTTTCATGGGGATATATGTTTTAATCCGGACCCAACACAGAGATATTTTATTTGATAGTTTTACTTGGTCTTATGTTGCGGAACTATTAGTTCTCATTTGCCTTCCTGTATTTTTTATCAACTTTATGCACCAATATTTAAAAATGAAACGTAACATAGTTTTATTGGTGTATGAAGTATTTTTATTTGCATTATTCGTAATTACACTTTTTTTTAGAACTCCTAAAACTTGGATTTTGGTCATTGCACTTTTCAATTATGTTTTGCCAGTGGCAATGGGTCTTGTGATTTATTTGTTTGTAAAGAATGGAAAAGCAAACATAGCAAAGGTAAAATACATCCTCATCGGAATTGCATGTATATTACCTACAATTTTAATCGATAGTCTCTCGGCTTTAGAAATCATTTCTATGCCTGGAACTTTGTATTTAGGATTTTTGATCTTTTTGGTAATGATATCCATCCAACTTTCCAACGACATTGTTTTAGGATTAGAGAACTTTATCGAACAAGAAAAAGAACTCATCCAAATGGAAAGAGTCAAAACTGGTTTTTTAATTAATTTATCCTCTGAATTCAAATCGGGAATGGAAAAAATCAAAAAAGCCATCGACAATATCTCCACAAGTCACGGCAAAACTGCTTTAAAAGAACAAACAAAAGTTTCCCCAAAACAAGCTGCAAAAAAGAAAACTAAAAGCAAAACAGGATCAAAACAAGAAATTGATCCAATCAAACAGGCTGAAGACCATATTGCTTACATGAGTTATATGGTAGAAGAAGCAATGCTTCTCAGAAAATTAGAGGAAAAAACATACATTCCTTTTTATGAAACATTTTCAGTCACAGAATTAATTAGGAACTGCGTATCTAGCGTTGAAAACCATCTAGAACAATATAGAAAAACTACATCTATCGAAGTAAAACCAAATGATTTAGAGATATATTTTCCAAAGGAATTGTTATTTTGCATATTGAGAAACCTCGTAGAAAATGCATACCAATACACCGATCAAAAAACAGACATTAGTATTGAATTTTTCAATCGCGATGGTTACCACCAATTGATCGTTATGGATGAAGGTATGGGCCTTAGCCAATTGGAAATGGAAACCATATTTCAAAAATTTGTTCGCGGTTATCGCGATAAAAAAAATGAAATTCCCGGCGCAGGGATTGGTTTAACTCTCGTAGAAGCCACAACAAAATTTCTAAGTGGAACCGTAAGTTTAAAGTCAAGCGAAGGAATGGGAGCCAAATTCACAATTCGGATTCCGGAGAAACCTAAAAAATGAAATCTTCAATTTTATATAGAATTTTTATTCTAAGTTTCTTTTTATTTGTTTCAAACTGCGCACGTTTCACAGACGAAAACACCGTTGTACTAAGATTAGATGGTGATGATTGGGGAATTTATTTTAACGACAACCCCGATATCCTTAACAATGAATTTAACGCCAACAATTTAGATATCACAACTGTTCCTAGCAATTTCCGCAATATAAACAAAAGTTATCGCGGTTCCATTTGGGTTAGAAAAAACTTTGAAATCACAACAGAACAGCACCAAAAATCTTTAGCCCTACAACTTGGGAAAATCTACCAATCGGATGAAGTCTTTATTAATGGTGTTCTAATTGGTAAAAATAATTCCGCATTCGGAAAAGATCCGGATGAATTTGCTTTTGGCAGACCAAGAATTTATCCGATTCCCCATGACTTATTGTTAGAAGGTGAGAATGTTCTCATTGTAAAAATTAACTCTTCTCTTTCTACTTCAGCCGGAATCATTACTGGTCCAATTCGTATCGTTACCTATGAAGAAGCGCTAAATGGCAACTTATATGATTCGCTTGTAGAATTGATTTTTGTTGGATTTTATCTGTTTATAGCATTATTTTTCTTTATAAACTTCTTCAATCTTCGAGACAAAAAAGAATACCTTAGTTTCAGTATTCTAGCGCTAATTTTCTCCGGTTATGAGTTATCAAAAAACGAAGTTCGATTCTTTTTGATCAATCAATTTGCAATATTAAAATTTATTGAATATTCATTTCTTCTTATCCTTCCTTATGGATTTATTAAATTCATTCAAGATTTCTTTGAGCTTAAACCTTTCAAATACCAAAGATTATATCTGTTAACTCAGTTTTTCTTTATAGCAGTATTTGCAATCATCCATAATCCAGTATTTTGGTATAACTTCATCGGATATTGGGACATTCATTTACTCGCGGTGATTGGATATGCAATTTATGTTACTTTTTTAAAGTTCCGTGACCAAGCTCGGGGATCGACAATCCACTTACTTGCACTCATATATTTATTATATTCAATTCTAAAAGAAATTTTAATTGAGCGAGGTTATTTAAATTCACCATCCTCTCTTGAAACTAGTTTTTTAGTTTATCTAGTTCTCATGACATTGGCCCTGCGATTTCAATTTTTAATGATGAAACGCAAACTTCAAAACAGATATGAAAGACTAAAAGAAGCAGACTCTTTACGAGAAAAGATATTCTATTATATGGATGCGATGATTTCAGGTCCTCTGAAATCGATGAAAGAAAAACTAATTTCTTTCCGTGAATCTACGCAAAAAACCAAGGATAAAAACTTAGTAAAAGAAGTAATAGAGGTCCAATCATCCATTGACAACGTAATGGATGATATCATTGAACTTTCACGTTTGGAAGTTTTAAAGGAAGTTCCATTCAAAGAACAAGTCAATTTCATTTCGTTTATCAACGAAGTGATCCCAGAAGATGACATCACATATTCGATTAAAGTAAATCCAGAAACAGAAATTCATAACAGTTTAGATTTAATCAACTCAGTTGTTGTTAGGTTAGTAGACTTTCCTCCTTTCAAAGAATTCAATCATAATGATTTAATCATCACACAGGATTTAAAAGGGAATGTTCACTTCCGCTTTTTATTGTTTCATAGCAATCCAAAAGTTTCACAGAGATTATTTAGTGATTTGGTAGAAAACTATAATACTCTGACCCCCGTAAAAGTCAAATGGGCCATTATTCTTGAGATTGTTCGTTTGTTAGGTGCTAAAATTGATTTCAAAATCATCAAAAAGAAATATTTAAAAATCGATTTAGGTATTGCTGCAATCGTTCCTATCTCCGAATTACAACCAATCAAAGAATCAAAAACATCTACTCCTTCAACTTCAAATAAAACAGGAAAAGAAGATTGGAGAGTTACCTTAAAGCGGATTTGGAAATTTTTAAAAGAAACTGAAATAAAGATTCCAAACTTTAAAAAGAAAAAATAAAATCTAAAATTCATGATCATAAAGTATCTAACACAACCAAATCCAGAATCATTGAGGAAGGCCTTTGAAGGTTGTCAGGAACTTACATTCTCAAAAGATGAATTTTTATTTCATGGTGGCGATCCGGTTGCTTACATGGACCTACTCGTTTCCGGTGATCTTCAGGTATTCAAATACGATGGGAACATGAATGAGGTGACCTTAACATTCTTTCGTCCCGTAAGTATCATTGCCGAGTGGGCAGTCATCCAAGGCATTCCTTATCCTGCCTCCGGTAGATTCACAAAAAGTAGTACGATCTTAAGAATGCCTCTTTCAGAAGTACAAACACGCATTCACAAAAATATCGAATTAAACCATATTCTAATGCACTCATTGATGAATAAAATTGATACCTTAAATTTAGCAATCAATCGCGGACTTACGATGGATGCCATGCAAAGGGTGGCTCATTTTTTATTCTACGGGACTCCAGATTCTCTGGCATTAAAACAAACACAAATGGCTTCTCTTCTTTATTTAAGGCCGGAAACATTCTCAAGAATACTAAAACAATTAAAAGAACAAGGTCTTATCGATACCCAAAAAGGAGAAATTTCCATTATCGACAAAGAAGGACTATTGAAAATTTTAGCATAGTTCTTGATTTGAATCAATGAAATGATTCTAATTTCCATTAGGATCGAATCATGAAGATTTCTTTTTTTCAATGGAGTTTATGGAATACTGCCTTCCGACCTTTTTTTTGGTTTGGTTCGGTTTATGGCATTTTAGTGATCGGGATTTGGTTATTAATATTATCAAATGCGATAACAAATCCTATTCAAATTAATTCCATTCATTGGCATTCTTATGAAATGGTATTTGGATTTTCCAAAGCAATAGTCCTTGGATTTCTTTTTACGGCGGTCCAAAACTGGACAAACTCTAGTATCTTAAAAGGGAAAAATCTTTTTTTCCTCCTTCTCTTTTGGACTTTAGGAAGATTTTCGATGTATCCACTTGGGATAGTTTCTTATTTATCCTTCGGTTTGGACATCAGCTCCGATTTGATGGTCATTCTCCTTCTCTATCCAAAATTAATAGTTCCAACTCAAAAACACAACCGTCCCATTTTATATCACTACGGACTATTCACCGTATTTCATTTGTTAGCAGGTTTTTCTGCAAGATCGGTAATGGATTCAGAAAAGACCTTATTATATATTCATTTAAGTATTTTTGTAATTTTATTTCTCATTTTGATTATTGGAGGGCGAGTTGTTCCTTTCTTTTCCGGAGTTGTCATTCCTGGATATTCATTCAAACGAATGCCTAAATTAGAAACGGTTATCTTATATTTGCCGTTTGTATTTTATGTTTCTCTAATAATCCAAGGTTATTTAACCAATCATGAATCCATTCACATTGATATTACAAATATCAATTTTGGGAGTGTGATTCTCTTATTCACTTTTTTAGTTAGTTTTACTTTGTTTGTTACCAATCTCATCCGTTATGTTTCCTGGAAACCCTGGAGATCCTATAAAAAACCCATCCTTTGGATTTTGTATACTGGTTACTTCTGGGTTTGTTTAGGATTTTTATTGTATAGCCTTGTATCTTTGGGTTACTTTCCTGTTTCTTCCGCAGTGCATAGTTTGACTGTCGGCGGGATTGGTGTTTTTATCTATGGAATGATCACACGTGTGAGTTTAGGCCATACAGGAAGAAGCATTGTTGCATCACCACTTACAGTAGGTGCTTATATTCTATTAAATTTTGCGGTAGTTGTTAGAGTATTTTTCCCTTTAATCGGGAAATACAATCTGGCCTATCATCTTTCAGGAATTTCTTGGATCCTTGTTTTTGTTTTGTTTATTTTCCAATATACAAAGATATTGTTTAGCCCAAGACCAGACGGAAAGCCATCTTAAACGTTTGGATTACACCCTTATGGCTCTTCGAAAAAACTCTTGGAGAGAATCGAGGAGCCTTTCTGGGTGGAACAACATTTGGTAACTAGCATTTCTCATCATCGCGGGAATCGTTGGCTTTTCTTCGGTTCCGATTGCTAACGTATACACTTGAACTCCATTTAACAAACATTCACCGACTGCTTTATTGACATCCTCAATTCCATATTTTCCTTCATATTTGTCATAATCATTAGGACGTGCATCTGTGATGAGGATGATCCATTTTTGTTTATAAGATGTATCTTTTAAAATAGAATTCACATGTCGTAACGATGGCCCCACCCGAGTGTATCCAATGGGAGAAAGCGAACCCAAACGATCACGTGCGCTCATCCACGGTTCTGAAAGCTGTTTTAAATGGATCAGCTGATTAAAATTACGAGTCCTAGAATAAAAACCAGCGATTCCAAACGGGATTTTTAAATCCTCCAAACATTCAGAAAATAAAAGTAAACTTTCTCTTTCTACATCTAATACTCTTTTTTCTTGGATCCAAGAGTCAGTAGATAAACTCAAATCAACTAAAAAATACAAAGCCATATCGGATACATCCCGAATCGGATTCATATAAATTGATTCCGACGGACTGATTTTCGCTTTGATATCTGCATAACGATCCACAAGCGCATCCAAATCAATATCATCTCCCGATACCAATCGTTTTTTGATTCTTGTTTGGTTCAAAAGGGCCATCATTTTCTTTTTTAATTGAGTCAAAGTAGAATATTGCTTTTCTAATACGTGTTTGGTGTAAGTAACGTCCTTTTGATTTGGAAATTCTTCAATAACGTTACAATAGTTTGGTTTATAGTTTTTTAATTTATAATCCCACTCAGGATAGGTAAAACGATTTCCCAAATAAATTTCATCTAAAATTTCAAGTGTTGTTCCAACTCCTGACTCACTACTTCGAGTGGTATGCACTGGATCTTCTGTGCGAATGATATGTTTTAAGTTTAGCTCTTGTAGTGCTTCCTCTTCCTCCATATCTTCTTCTCCATCAATATCACGCCATTGCCCATCAAACTCTTCTACCGTTTCGATTTTTTCAAAATTGTGACCTAATGTATATTCCTCTATTTTTTTCTCATCCACTTCCAAAACTTCGGCATCAATTGGATCTAATTTTTGTTTTGATTCTTTTGACTTAATTTTTTGTTTATCAGTCTTTGATATAAAATCTTTTCCTGTGGGAAACTCATGTTTCAAATCGGAAACAGAGGAAGATGTTTGGATCAAAATTGAAGAGATTTTTTTGTATTGTGTTGGATCTTTTTTTCGAATCTCAAACCTTTCTTTTTTAATATCTTTCCAGTCACCACGAATACCTGGGAATACTTTTAGAAACTTTCGGAACTGATAAAAAAAATTTTCTTTTTTTAGGGATGTTTCTTCCTTTATCTTTAGATCATTCTCACTCTTTCTTTTTTTCAGCTCTTTGTCATTCGAAAGAAAGGAAAGATAGGCAAGGTAGATACGAACAAATTTTTTAGAACTGGATTCAGATAAAAACCAATGTACTTCTTCGGGAAATTTTAAATAATTTTGGCCAAGCGAAATCAACTCACCGCCAAGTATCAAAGTGGTAGGTTCTTTTTTTAAGGTTTGTAAATAACGGAGGATTCGAACTTCCTCTAAAGCCATTTGATACGCATAATATGGATTTGGTGGAGTTAGTTTTTTACGAATTTTTTTCCAAAGTTTATGACCTTGGTAGAAGACAAATTGATCCCATTCCAAATGTATATCCTAAAAAATCAGATCAAAACTATCTTGCAATGCAGCAACCGTATCCAAATCGTCAGAGAGTGGTAAAATGATTGCAGTCCTTCCTGCTAAGCGCGCCGGTAGGCCCTTTGCCATTAATTTGGCACAAGAAACAAGTAATCTTGTCGAAACCGTTTCCGCCAAACCTAACTCTGATTTGTTTCTCACCAAACCTGCAAATTGGACTAGCTTTTTCGATATGGAATCGCTAATCCCCGTTTCTCCCACGATAATTTTTTCTTCGACAGAAGCTTTCGGATAAGGAAAGTCCAGACCAAGAAATCGTTGTTTGGTGGAAGGTTTTAATTCTTTAAATCCTCTTTGGTATCCTGGATTGTAGGATGCAACGAGTAAAAAGTCAGGATGAGCTTGGATCTCTTCATTTTTTCTTTCTAAAAATAAAGTACGACGATGGTCAGTTAAAGAGTGAATGGTTACAAGAGTGTCTGGTCTTGCTTCTGCGACCTCATCTAAATAGACAATGGCTCCTTCCTTGACTCCTGTTGTCAAAGGCCCATCCATCCAAATGGTATCCGCCCCTTTCACTAAAAATCTTCCGACTAAATCAACAGAAGATGTTTCATCGTTACAAAGTATCGTTATGAGTCTACGGCCTAATGTATGAGCCATGTACTCCAAAAATCGAGACTTACCAGAGCCTGTAGGACCTTTCAACAAAAGCGGCAGAGAATTCTCTGCCGCCATTTGAAAGATTTCTATTTCCTTACCGATTGGTTCGTAATAGGGTGCTTTCTTCGTTAACATAGATTATTCGAGATCACCTGCATTTTTTCCTACAGCTTCATCGGATGGAAGACCATGTCGAATGAAATCCACAATAAAGTAAGTGATCCCAACTGTAAACAGGGTGGCCGCAAGTAACATCCCAATAAAATGGAATATAATTTCTTTTTGAACCACAAGGAAGTCCATACCCAATTTACGTTCCAGATACACTTGTGTGATTCCGGCAACAGCGAGTGCTCCCGTCATTCCTAACATTCCGATATTCGAAGCCCAAAATGCAAGATATCCTGACATTCCAGTAAACAACTTTCTTCCAGTTAGATTTGGCATTGCGTAGGAAATCACAGCTAACACTAACATGGCGTAGGCCCCCCAGAAGGCAAGGTGTCCATGCATGGCAGTGATGAGTGTTCCGTGAGTCCATTGGTTAACCGCAGGCCAAGTGTGAGCAAACCCAAGAAATCCTGCTCCAATGAAAGACATCATCGCACTCCCCAAAGTCCAATAGAGAGCAATTTTGTTAGGATGATTTTTTCCTTTTTTGCGATACATATTGAGTGCCCAAATCGCCATCCCGAGAAAAGCCAATGGTTCTAAAGCGGAAAATATTCCACCGACCATAAGCCAATACTTAGGAGTTCCGATCCAATAGTAGTGGTGACCGGTCCCAAGAATTCCCGAAAGAAAAGTTAAACCCACAACAACATAGAGCCATTTTTCAATGACTTCTCTGTCCACTCCAGTCAGTTTGATGAGTAAAAAGGCAAGGATACCACCCATGATGAGTTCCCAAACTCCTTCCACCCAAAGATGCACTACCCACCAACGAAAGTAGGAATCGAGTGTTTGGTTGTCAAAGTAGATCATACCTGGTAAATAAAGTAGAGCCGCACATAACAAACCAAAGAAGAGAACCAGTTGAGTTGTACTTCTTTTTTTAGCTTCCCAGATGGTCATAGCGATGTTAAACAAAAATGTTAAAACATTCACAACTACCAAATAGTCGAGAGGCCTTGGAATTTCTAAGAACTTACGACCTTCCCACCAATTGAAGTGAAATCCAATGATGGCAATCACACCCACAACAACCCAAGAAAGAAGTTGGATGTAAGCAAGTTTTACACTATACAACTCTCTATCAGATTCTTCAGGAATGATATAATAAGCAGCTCCCATAAAGCCAGTTAACAACCATACAACGAGTAAATTTGTATGTGTTGCACGAGCGGTATTAAATGGAATAAAGTCATGTAATCCATCAAACCCGATACGAGCAAAACCCATAATAAAGCCATAAACGATTTGTAAAGATAAGAGTAACATACAAGTTGCAAAGAACCAATATGCGACCTTTTGTGATTGGAATCTCATTGTTTCTCCTTATTTCAACGCCGAAAGATAAGTAACGATGTCTTTTCTTTCAGGATCAGTTAACGGCAACTTTGGCATATTTGTTCCCGGTTTGATGGCTTGTGGATCTGATAACCAACGATTGAGATAATCAGAATCAAACTTGGAACCTACATGATCAAGTGCGGGTCCAACATTTCCACCCTTACCACCTACTGCGTGACAAGCGACACAGAGTTGAGAAAACTTTTCAGGTTGAGCCATGACAACTGCATTTGATTTTGCCTGTGGAACTTGTGGAGTGGCAATGGAATCGATTGGGATATTTGGTTTTGGAGGCCATCCATTGGCATCAATTTTACCAACCCAATCAAGAAAGGCAATGATTTGCCCCTTTTCTTCCTTATTGAAGCCGTATTTGATCATCTTACGTTCTCCAGGAAACATCGCCTGTGGATCGTCTAAAAATACATCGATCCAAGTAGCTCCCCTTCTTTCGACGACCTTTGTTAAATCGGGAGCGTAATAAGCTCCTTCACCTAACAATGTATGGCATCCCATACAATTGTTTTTTTCCCAAATTTCCTTTCCTTTCAAAACATCCGCTGTCATGTTTTGCGCATTGGTTCGGAAATCGTTTTGTCGCAAGGTATCCACAGTGAGAAACACAAAGATAGCACTGAACAAAAAGGTGCCTCCCAAAAAGAACGCCCTGGCTTGCGATTTTGATAGCATCCTTGCCTCCTAATTTCAATTTTTTGAATTGTAGGTGCAGATTTTAGTTTTCGCATTGATTTATATCAAGTACGAATTTGAATTTTTCTAATAACATAATGATTGAATCCAGGAACAGTGGTTAATTGATAATCAGAATCAATTAAAGTGACGATGAACTGCGTTCAAGTTCAATAGGAAGATACAATTTGTCCGAAGATTAAAGAAATCCCCAAAATCTTTTACTAGAAGGTCAAAGGACTTAAATATAAGTAAAATCAAAACTATTGAATATTCAATGATGCAGATGTTATAAAAGAACAATGGAGGATTCGATGCACGAAAACAAAATAGAAACAAACCAATCCTTATGGTACCCACCTGGTGGAATCCTGATTTGGATGATTATCCTTGTCGAAGTACTTACGTTTTGTTTAGGAATTGGTTCCCTAGTATATGATAAGTCAAAAGATCTTACTGCATTTACTGATATGCAGTCACATTTAAACAAATCTTTTGCATTTTGGAATACTGTATTTTTACTCACCAGCGGGTTTTGTATCGCAACGGCAGTACATTACAAAACCAAAAACAATCCAAAGTTTTTTACAATCTTGTTATTAACATCTATCGTTTTTGGATTTGCGTTTCTTTTTCTTAAATTCTATGAGTTCCGAGAAAAATGGTTATTAGGATATGGTCTTGAAACAAGCCAGTTTTTTAGTTATTATTGGTTACTCACAGGGTTTCATTACCTCCATGTCGTTGTGGGAGTCATCATTCTATGGATCATATACTTGAGTCGAAAAACAATCTCCTTTGATAACTTAGAAGCCGGTGCTGTGTTTTGGCATATGTGCGATTTGATTTGGTTATTATTATATCCGGCGTTGTATTTAATCCAATAAGAGGTTTATGATGAAATTAATTCTACTTACATATTTAGTTCTTTTGGGTATTGTATATTATTCTTTTTTTGGGATGGGATCCGTGTTACCAGGAACTTGGAATCTGATTCATTTAAGTGCGATCAAGTTTCTCTTGATTTGTTTTGTATTTATGAATTTGAAAGTGGCACACCCATTTTGGAAGGTGGCCTTTCCGGTTCTTATTGGAATTTATTCTGCTAGTATGTTGTTACTGACTTAAAAATGATCCCAGATAGGAAAGGAATGTGGTTTTTGCGGAATATTTCCTGGCCGATTTAAAATCACAACATCCATTCCTATCGTATGAGCAGCTTCCGCTTCTTCTACGATATCGGTAAAAAATCGAATTTGGTCTGGGGAAGACTTTAGTTCCCGAGCGATGTTTTCATAACTCGCCTTTTCTCTTTTCCCACCAACTGCTGTGTCAAAATAAGATTCAAAATAATTTCGAAGATCACCTAACTCTGAATATTGATAAATCAAAATTTGTGCTTCCACAGATCCTGAAGAATACACATGATTTTGGATTCCAGATTCTTTTGCTTTTTTTAAAAATCCAGGTACATCAGGATAAACCGTACTTTTGATTTCACCTGATTCATATCCCTCTTTCCAGATTTTACCTTGGATTTCTTTCAATGGACCAAATTTCCGATCTTTCTCAATTAAATATTCAAAGTAAGAGGGAATAAGATCCGTAGAAAAAACAATCGGTTCCAGTTTTGTAAAAGAATCCGATTTGGAAAATCGATATAAAAAACTTTCCTCACGAAGATTCATATCCTTTTCAAATTCTGATTGGATTTCCTGCAACCGGGCTTCCGAAAATTGGAAGTCCTTTAGGAAACGAGTGATGTGTTTTTTAGCATAAGGAAAAAGGATCTGATGGACAAAAGCAATTGGTGCTGTTGTCCCTTCAATATCGAGTAAGTTGTGTTTGATATCCATCTAGCCTAAATAATATAAAAGTCAAACATTGGAAACATTTTGTTTCATCAACTGAAGCATTCTATTTTCATCTTTTTCATAATTAAACAAAATAAGGAACCATGCCAAGGCACAAGGAATCCAAAAAAGAATCGATATCGATAGAGCAAGTCCACGATCAGGAGTTAATCCTAAAATCACAGCAGACATCACAGGCCCTAGCCCTTTTCCTAAATCATCAGTTAAGTTATAGATAGAAAAAATAGCACTTCTTGATTTTGGTTCGTTTACATTGAGTAAGACCGCACGTACGTTAGGTCCTGTAATCGAAATCATAATCCCTGTAAAAATATTAAGTGCAATGAAAAGGCCCATATAGGGAACGATATCAAATGAATAAAGAAGTAAGATCGCAGGGAATACACCAAAAAAAGTAGTCCCGATACAAAGCCACGGTTGGTATATTTTTTTGATATTATATAAAATTTGTCCAAGCACTCCACCAAAGAAAGTTCCAATAAAAATTCCTACAGCCGCAAAGGTAATCATACCTGCGGAAATTTCTTTGGAAAGATGGTATGTGTGTTCGTAATAATCTGCTAAATAAACAAAGAACACTCCCCAAGGAATACAACCAGGGAGGCCTTGCAAAAAGGCACCTAAGTTGGTTTTACTTTCAAAAAGTAATTTAAAATCTTTGAGACTAATTTTATGAGATAATTCGTCACCGGAAATACCTTCCGCTCCACCACGTTTTGGTTCTTTACAAAAGAACAAATAAATGGCAGCAAAAATAAAAGAAGGAGCAGACATATAAATAAAGGAAGCACGCCAGCCGTTGATAGGATCAGCACCACCTAAAATTCCACCTAGCAACTGCCCTACTCCGACACCAAGTCCCATCGCCAAAGACACGTAACCCGTTGCAATGGCTCTAGACTGGCTAGAAAAATAATCTCCAATCAAACTAAAGAGGAGCGGGAAAATTCCACCTAGACCAAATCCACATAACGTTCGCAATACTAAGAACTGATCATAAGTTTCTACATATGCTGTTAAAAAACATGGAATTTCACCAAGTAAGACAGTGGCAAGGAGTAGGTTCTTTCGTGAAAATTTTTGCGAAAGGTAACCCATAGACAAGGATACAACTCCACCCAAAATAAAAAACAAAACGGGGATAATACCACCTAACTTCCAATCCACTTCATTTGGATCAGTGATTCCCAAGGAAGCGCCTATATTTTTCATATTGGGCGCAATTAGGTTTTGGTCACCAAACAAAAAGAAGGCCATTCCTAGGATGACCCAAAATGCTAAAATTCCCCTTGCCCCATGATCTGCAAGTTCGGCGAGGCCAAAAAATCGCAGATAGGTTGTTTCTCGTTTTGTTTGTTTTTGGTTCATGGATTGTTTTTCCTTTCTCTTTGTTTTCGATAGACAAAAATAAATGAGAGCGTAAATAAAAATCCAAGAAACCCTACCACTGCAAAAAGGGAAAGATCCCAACTGGTAAGAATAGATCCATTCCAGATTTCGGGATTTGGATTATTAGAAATTGTCGGAAGTGGTTTTCCACCAGAGAAAGTAAACTCAACTGTGGTTCCAAAATCCAAAGAACTCAAAACATAAGCACTAAGGCCTGGAGGGACGTCTTTGTCTAGTTTGGTGACGGGAGTTTTTTCTCCGGTTTTGATTTCCATGTCTTGTGGTTTGACAAAGATAGGAAACTTTCCATTTTCCGATTCAATTAACATTCGTTCGCTGAAAGTATCTTGATTGTTAGGAATAAAATAGGAAATTTGCATTTCCGATACACCGGGAAGAATGGCACGGTCCAGTAACCTTCCTCCATTCGGACCTTCTGGGATTCCTAATGGAATGGCCATCTTACTTCCTGGTTGTTGGATTTGAGCCAAAATTTCTGTTGCTTCCGCTGCTACAGAATATTCCAAAGGGGACGACTTTGAATCATATGATTTGGGAGGTTTACTCGAATTATCGATCAAAAATAACTTAAAAACACGGAGACCTTTTTTCTCTCGCATAACCTGCATTAAACTTTTTATAGCAACCTGATTCCGACTGGCCCCCGTGTCATAAACCAAGACCTCTTGCGGAGATGTACGAAACTTGGTTGTTGGCGGAATCATTTTATTATAATTTACGCCTTGGTATTGGATTTGTAAAAGAATGGGTGCTCCTTCCGGCAATTCCGTTTCAGGAAAACGAAATTTACCCGACTGGGGACCAATGTCTGCTAAAGGAACCATAGCTCCTTGTAAAGCAAGCATTCGAATGGAATCAGCTTTGCCTGGTCCACCCGTGGTTCCATTTTGTAACGTTCCAAAAATGGAAAGTTTTTCCGCATAACTTGCGCTTGAGAGAAAAAAGAGAATCAATACTAGAAAAAGATGGCTTCGAAACATTTTGATACTTTTTCTCTTTCTTTCGATTCCAATCCAAGTGAAAAAACGGAAGTTTTTAAAAATTTAGAGGCGACAATAGAGGGTACTGGACATAATGTTTTAGATAGGAAAGGAAAGCCCGGCTACATGAAGCAATTGAGCGAAATCGTTCACAATTCCTCAAAAGATGAGAGGGATATACTACTGGAATACCAAAATATCGATGTTTCTAAGCTGGAAACTCTGAATGTTTTGGGAATTCCCATCGATAATGTCACTACAGACGAAGCCATAGCCAAACTCTTTCGCGTGCTTGAGAAAAAAGAAGGCATGCACCATGTATTATTTTTAGATCCCATCAAACTCATGAGGATGCGCCCGAAAAAGTCCCTCCACCGCATCGCGGAAAAAGCCGGAACCATTTTGGTAGAAGGTGCAGGAATTGGTTGGATGACTTCGGGAAGGTTAAAAGAACGAGTCACACCGATTGCTGTCATGATGGATCTCATTCGTTTGGCCGAACTCAAAGAATTCACAGCATTCATCTTTGGGGCCAAAGACGAAATTGTAGAACGAATTTATTTTAACCTCACAAGGCATTTTCCAAAAGTTCGGATCGTGGGAAGGCACGCAGGCCACCTTGATCGCCAAAGAGAAATGCGAGTCAAAGAAGCCATTCGTAAAACGGGCCCGGATATCATTTTTCTTGCGATGGATTTCCCAGACCAAGAAATTTGGATCGAAAACAACACTGGGTATTTTGGTAAAGCAGTTGTGATTGGTGTAGGTGGCGCCTTAGATATGTTATCTGGTGCTGACAAAAAAGCACCAGAGTGGTTTAAGGAAAGAGGACTCATTTGGCTTTGGAGGATCATCGCGAGACCGTACCGAATCCAAAGGATGTGGGAAACTTTCTATTTCTTTTTACTCGGGATCCGCGAACGGTTCCGTAAACATTAAATCAAAACACAAATTAACTTGTAATCAATCTTGGAGGATAGAATGTATCTGTCCTCCGATTGTCTCACCTCTTTCTAATTTATCACAATCTACTTTTTAATTTGATCTAATCTGTCGAGAGTTGGTGCCAACCAATCCTCGAGCAGTGGTTCGCGGTCCAGTTTAGCACGGGCGAACACCAAATCTTTATTCGAATTTGCAATTTCACTCACAGAACCAATCTTTCTTGCTGTTTCCATTGCTTTCCAATAGTATTTGAGGGCATTGATGGTATCTTGTTTTTTCTCATACACTGCCCCAATATTATTGTAAAGGGCCGTCAGAGTTTCATATACTTCTCTGTGGTCTGAGTTTTCTGTATCAATTCGACCCAAACTTTGTTCTTTGAGTTCAAAATCATCCTTTAACTTCAGATAGTTGCCAAGAGCCGCATTGTACTGTCTTGTATAGTAAAATGCATTTCCTTTTCCAAAGAGTAAGGTTGCATTATTATAAATATCTTCTTCTGGTAGTTCGGCCCAAAAATCCAAACTTTGCGCAAAGTCCCCATGATTGTAATCAATCCAACCCAAATAATAATAACATTCTCTGACAATTTTTGGATCTTTAGAAATATCTCGATCTAGGGCTGCAAGGAAAGATTCACGAGCCATAAAAAGTCCGTTTCTTCTTTCTTTTTCTTCATAAGATAAAGTGCCAATACTACGTTCTGGATAGATTTTTTTTCCAGGAAACTCTCGTATATTGTCTGTTACATTAATGCCAGCAGCTTCCAAAAATTGTATTTTCCCTAAGTTAAAGGAAATCCTTCCAGGGCTTCCTTCGAGTAAGGTTTCATCCTCATCTCTTTCCCCAAGTCGGTCTTTATAATTTTGGTAACGATCATCGGCTTCCCTGAGAAGTTTTACCGCTTCATCATAATTTTCTGTTTGGATATAGTATTCTGCCATCAACAGAACTGCTAAGTAATGGCGAATGTCATAAGTAGATGCAAGTTCCAATTGTTTGAGGGCACGTGCTGCCTCTTCTTTTTTGAAATAGAATCTGGCACGTTGGTAATATCCTTCTGCAAATTTGGATCCACCCTCTTTGCCATAAGCAATGTTTAAGAGGTATTCCACGTTATCATCAATTTCCATCCCAGTGACTTGGTCTTCTGGGTTGATATTGTATTTGATTCGAACTTCTTCCGAATCCAAATCAATGTAAAAGGAAGCAAGTTTTGCCAAAACAAAGAGAGAGAGTTCATCTTCAATGTTGAGTGCGTTCCGAACTTGTCTATGATGGTTTAAAACATACTGCGGATTTTTATCACGTTTCCACATTTCAATGTATGTTGATAAAATTCCACCATGCCCAATGGCATTTTTCGGATACTTTTCAATGATATCGTTATAGTATTTAACTGCCGTTCCAAACTCTTGTTTGTTATAAAAAATCTTTGCTATCCCTGCAATGGCATCTACATTATCAGGATCTCCACCATCGGTAAACACTCGTTTGAAATATTCAATGGCAAGGTGGTCGTTTTTGTATTTTTTGCGATTACTGCCTGGAGGAACTTCGATAAAATCTTTTCTATGGAAAGAGTGAAACGTTCCTAACGCAATGTATGTATCAATATCATGGACATTGTATTTGAGACGAGAGGCAATATAAGCACCTGCTTTTAAAACTTTTCTTGGAACTTTGTCTTGTGAAGTTAAGTAAAAAGTTAGTTCTGGTAAGGGTCTACGTCCTGCCGTTTCTACACCAGCATCGTTCCATTCTGTTTTTTTCGCAAAACTAATATTTGGTACTTCTTTTCTATTTTCCCATGCTCTTTTGTGTTCCTTATCTTCCGGTTCATAACCAAAATCAGGTTCCACTTTCCCAAAACATTTTTCAAATGCTCTTTCATACTGACCAGCTTTGGTATAAGCAATACAGTATTTATTCAAAAACTCTAAGTTATGTGGGAAAATCTCTTCCCCTTTGATAAAATAATTTTCAGCATCAGCGAGAAGTTTTTTCTTTTCTAAAGCATCAGTTTCATAACTGAATTCTTCAATTTTTTCAAGACCAAGTGCATACTGAGCTTTGGCACGATACGGAACAATCACATACTTCCAAAGAGTGACAATTCCAAAGACAAGAAATACGGCAGCGGCAGAAGAAAGAATGGTCCTACGAACTAACTCTCGTTTGCGGGCAGCCCCTTCTTTGGTGTAAGCATCACGACTGGCAATGATCGGAACACCATCGGCTGCAAACTTTCCAGTAGAATCGCTAAGTTCGACTCGTTCACCCAGAAGTCCACTTAGGTAACTAGCAATGTCTTCTGGTTTTTGTTGTGCCTTAATGAGTTCAATGATTTCTTTTTGATTACGAACCGGAATCCTTTGGTTCACAATCGTATCAATGATGGTTCGTCTGAGTTTCGGCGGGTAACGAAGTAATTCCGCTTGGATGACTGCTAGTTCTTCATCGGTAAGATTGGCTTCGAGAGATTCTTCTGGTTCTTCTTCTTTGCCAAGAGACATGAGGTCTTCCTCAAATCCCCCTGGCCCATCAGAACCAAAGTCGTCCATCGTGGAGACAGGCATATCATCAATGGATGGTGCCAAATCATCAAAAGAAGGAGCTCCTAAATCATCATCCAGACTTGGTGGTTCCATTCCCACACCCAAGTCTCCAAATGGATCATCAAACCCACCACCCATGTCAGCAGGTTCATTGTCCCTGGACGGAGTAGATGGACTGTCATCTCCACCCAAATTAGTAAAAGGATCATCGCCAAAACTTTCAGTGGCTTGGGGTGTCGAACCCATATCCGCAAAGGGATCATCGCCGAAAGAAGTATCACCGCCACCACTAGGAGTGGAAAGATCACCAAACGGATCATCGGCGGAACCGGCATCAGGACTAGGACTGTCCTCTCCACCTAAACTAGCAAACGGGTCATCACCAAAACTTTCAGTGGTTTGGGGTGTGGAACCCATATCCGCAAAGGGATCATCTCCACCAGCGGATGGAGTCTCAGCATCTGCCCCAAAATCAAAATCATCACCCGCAGGAGTGGTTTCTTCCGATCCAGAATCAAAACCAGCAAACAGATCTTCGTCGGTCGTCTGTGGACTTTCTTCTCCGCCTAAATTGGCAAAGGGGTCATCACCAATGACAGGGGCCGGTTTGTCCTCAATGGGAGCTTCATCAATCGAATCTAAATTAGCAAAAGGATCATCATCACCAAAACTTTCCGTTTGGCCTGGGGTTGAGCCCATATCTGCAAAGGGATCTGCTTCTTCGGTTTGGCCCGCATCGGAAGCAAATGGATCTGTATCGTCTGGCGTGGATGGCGGTGTATCAAAATCAAAATCGTCTGTTGCTGTTGGTGGTTCGGCAGGTGTGGGTTTAGGACCGTCTTCACCTAATAGTTCATCTAAATCAATTCCATCGTCTTCTTCCGCTTCACGATTGGGGAGTTTCGGAGGACCAAAGTCATCGTCCTCATCGAGGCCAGAAAATGGGTCTCCTGATTCGGAATCCCCTGCCCCTTCGTTATCAAAATCATCAAAGGCGGATCCAGAATCTTCCTCAGATTCCGGTTCTGGCTCGGAAGGTGCAATAGGATTTGTGTATCCTAGTTTCTCACGCAAAACCTTCGCCATCGGATTCAATTCTTCCGATGAAAGCGGATTTTTATTGAGAGCCGAAAACATCGTCTCGATTTGTTTGATTTCTTCCGGACTCAATTTGTCTATCGGCTCAGCCATTTGAAGGTCTATTCCTAATGAATTATCGGCCCCTTCTGAAAATGACAGAATATTTTTTTTATTATGTCAGATGGTTCCCTTGGAAAAAAACCTTTCACTCTCTTTTTTCATTTCTGCCGAAAATTATCTAAAAGGACCCCTTACGAACACGACCATGATGAAATTCAAATCCATCCGTATCGCCATCATTTTACTCTTTTTTACCGGAATCGGAATCTTTGCTGAGGATGGAATGGATTGGATTGGAAGTTTTTCCGCAGGGGAACTTGAGATGTCAGATGAAACAGAGGACCAAAATACAGTGTATTACCTCTGGCAACTGGAGAGTCTCAAAAAAAATATCGCTCCACGTTACATTCGTTATCTCGATGTGGAATCTTATGTATCCTCAGGAAAACTCATTCACCGTGGGATTCTTTTTACCTACAACGGTTTACGAGATGAATCAGTAGAAATCTGCGGAAGTTTTAACAATTGGGAATGTTCCGATATGAAACGAAACCAATACGGAATTTATTATACGGTGATCGAACCTACCCAAATCACAGATACCTATGAAGAAGACCCAGTTTATGAATATAAATTTCGGGTGAATGGTCTTCTCACTTACGATCCTGAAAATTTTGATAAATTGGAAGATGGATCTGGTTCTTATTACTCGCGATTTGTTTTGGAAGGAAAAGATACAGACCGCCAAACCAAAACGATGGTTTTAGAAGATTCAGCAAACGAAGAACGTGACTTACGAACCGTCAAATTTCAAATTTACTTACCCGATGCGGAAGTCGTGCGAGTGGTCGGTAATTTTAATGATTGGAACCCAGAAAATGATTTTTTAAAGAAAGACAGGAAAGGTGTCTTTACTCTCGAAAAAAAATTATTACCGGGTGAATACCACTACCAATTCATTGTGGATGGGGAGTATATGTTGGATACTTACAATCCGGCTACGAATATCAAAGTGGATACAAATGAATCCGTTTCTTCGCTTCTTGTTCCAGAACGAAACTATGCCTTAGAACGTAAGATGTAAATTGTTGATGGAACCAAATCGAAACTTGACGGATTGTTTAATGGATAGATATTTATTCTTTCGATTCAGAAAATACGAGTTTTGATTTTTAACTTACTGTTCTAACGTAGCTGTCATGGAACCTTTCGATGTTCCCATCCTAGGGTCGGGACCATAGTTTAAGATTCGTTCGTGGACAAATTCTGCATGTTCCAACTCGCCAAAAAAGACGATGGTTTTTTTTCTCGTATCCACTTCGACTGCATGTTGGAAGGCCTTTTCCCAAGGCATTTGACAAACATCCATTAACATTTCGATCACATACTCGTATGTGTGAAAGTCATCATCCCAAAGGACAACCTTCCAAGGCCCATCACTCAGACGGGGCTTTCGTTCAGTTTCTTCTAATATGGAAGGTTGGGATGCTCCCATGTTGGTCATAACCCAACCATAACCTTATTTTTTCTTTTTGGAAATAGCGATTTCTGCGTGGGAAACTACATCTTTTGCACGGAGACCGAAGTAATCGAGTAAACCACTCCATGTTCCTGACTTTCCAAAACTATCTTTCATTCCCACTTTGATCACAGGAACAGGATATTCTTCAGAAAGAAGTTCCGAAACAGCAGAACCAAGTCCACCCACCACATTGTGTTCTTCACAAGTGACGATGGCACCACATTCTTTTGCTTTGGCGATGATGGCATCTTTGTCCAAAGGTTTGATGGTTGCCATATTGAGAAGGCTTGCATGAATTCCTTTTTCTTTGAGTAGTCCCACAGCTGTCATGGCTTCGTTCACCATCACACCGTTGGCAATGATACAAACATCTTTTCCTTCGGAGATCACTTCGGCTTTTCCAATTTGGAATTTGTAGTTTTCTCTTTCGATGACGGGAATGGCTGGTCGGCCAACCCTTACATAAACAGGACCTTTGTAATCGGCAATGGCGTGGATGACTTGTTTTGTTTCGTTAAAATCAGAAGGGCAAATCACGGTCATTTCAGGAATGACACGCATAATCGCAAAATCTTCGATACATTGGTGAGAGGCACCGTCTTCTCCCACAGTGATTCCACCATGAGAAGCCACAAGTTTTACGTTTAACTTTGGATAAACGACACTATTTCGAACCACTTCCCAAGCTCTACCAGATAAAAACATGGCAAAACTGGAGGCAAAAGGTACAAACCCAGAAAGGGCAAGACCTGCCGCATGACCAACTAAGTTTTGTTCAGCGACACCCACGTTAAAAAAACGTTCAGGATACTTTTTTTTGAAATCTGCAGTTTTAGTGGAACCAGAAAGATCCGCATCTAAAACTACGATATCTTGTCTAGATGCACCTAACTCAACTAAGGCTTCGCCGTAGGCATCTCTTGTTGCTTTTTTATCTGCTGTGGATTGGCTAGGTGCTCCCATACTTATCCTTTTTTTAAAGCTTCTGCTTTATCAGTTTTTTCCCAAGTAAATGTATTACCTGTTCTACCAAAGTGACCATAAGCCGCAGTTTCTTGGTATTTTCTTCCTTTTCCAAGAAGATCCAAACCATCCACGATTCCTTTTGGAGTGAGTTTGAAATTTGCCAAAACTCGTTTTGCAATTTCTTCATCAGAAATGGTTCCTGTTCCAAATGTATCCACAAGGACAGATACTGGTTCAGCAACACCAATCGCGTAAGCAAGTTGTACTTCACATTTATGAGCAAGTCCTGCTGCCACAACGTTTTTCGCAATATAACGGCCAATATATGCTGCAGAACGGTCTACTTTTGATGGATCTTTTCCAGAGAATGCTCCACCACCGTGACGACCCATTCCACCGTAAGTGTCTACAATGATCTTACGTCCAGTAAGACCTGTATCACCATGTGGCCCACCAATTTCAAATTTTCCAGTAGGGTTAATAAAATAACGAGTGTTTGCAAGAAGTTCTTTTGGAATCATTTTTTTGATACATTCTTCAATCACAGCTTCTTCGATTTGTTTATGAGTCACACCTGGTTTGTGTTGAGTGGAGATCACAACAGTATCAACTTTCTTTGGTTTTCCATCTTCGTATTGGATGGTGACTTGTGATTTTGCATCAGGACGTAACCAGTCGATTTTTCCAGTGTGGCGAAGTTCTGATAAATGCTCTAAAAGTTTGTGTGAGTAGTAAAGAGGAGCAGGCATAAGCTCTGGAGTTTCTGCAATCGCAAAACCAAACATGAGACCTTGGTCCCCAGCACCTTGTTCTGTATGAAGTCCCTCTCCTTCGTTTACCCCTTGGGCAATGTCTGGAGACTGAGCATGTACGTGAGAAGCAACAACAGCAAAGTCTGCATCAAAGTACATATTGATATCGTTATAACCGATTTTACGGATCACGTCACGGGCCACTTCTTGAGTGTCCACTTTTCCTTTACTGGTGATTTCGCCGGCGATGACAACGAGATTTGTTGTCACAAGAGTTTCACAAGCAACACGGGATTTTGGATCTTGGGCTAAATACGCATCGAGAATGGCATCGGAAATTTGGTCGCAGACTTTGTCTGGGTGTCCTTCAGATACGGACTCGGAAGTGAAGATATAGTTTTTGAGAGATGACATTTTTTTACCTTACTTGGTTAAAATTTAGAGTTTAGGCGGTACGTCAATAGAATTGTACGGGAAGAGCCCTCGCACATAAGATTCCAAGATTTCCGCATTTTTTCCCATGGCAATTTCCAATTTTTTGGCATATTCATCCATTTGGCTCTCCGAGAGACCTTTGGGAACAAAGAACGGTTCCCCATATTGAATGAAAAGACGCGCTCCAAATTTAGGAAAAAAATGCCTATCCCAACTTTTAAAAGTATAGGCCCTGTCATAACAAGAATGCAAATATAGGATGGGAAATCCAGTGAGAGATGCCGTCACGATGACTCCAGGTTTTACTTCCCGCCTTGGGCCTTTCGGACCATCGACAGTGAAAATTGGCACGGCACCTTGTTTCATCTCTTTTAAGATATTCCGAAAAGCACCCGTACCCCCTCTTGTCGAAGATCCCCGAACCGAACGAAGTCCTGACCGAGCAAAGGTTTGGTGGATGATCTCCCCATCTTTCGATTGAGACACAAGAGCCACCATATCTGCTTTTTTCTTTCGTTTCAAATACTGGGTCGCATGCCGGTACAAAGAAAGTGTAGTTTCATGAAAAACGGCAATGATATAACCTGAGCCTTTTTCGATTACCTTTGCACTCTCATCCGGAATGATAAACTTTTGGTTTCGAACAAATAGATACCAAACTCTCACGATGAAGTGAACCACCCAACTGAGGATGATGTATTTGGTTTTGGAATAGGGTTTTTGTTTGTTGTCTGGAATCAAAAAGAATGGTCCTTACCGATTTCCCAAAGGACATCGTTTTCATATACTTTCACTTGCGGGTTTGATCCTTGTTTTGGTTTATCGTGTAACAAGGAATAGATCATAGATTTAGCAACATATTCACCAGGAATTGGTTGGAATTTTTTTAAACCCAGGAGACCAAAAGGAATGAGGTTCCCAAGAAACTCCCCAACTTTTTCTCCCACCCGGATTTCTTCTCTTTCTCCAATGAGAAGCGAAGGCCTAAAAATTCCTAGGAAGGGAAATTGTAACTTACGAAGTTCTGTTTCTATCTCCCCTTTCACACGGTTATAAAAAATAGTCGAGTTCGCATCCGATCCCATGGCAGTAATGATATAAAACCCGGGTACATTTTTTTCTTTGGCTTGTTTGGCAGCAAGGAGTGGATATTCGTAATCAATTTCTTTGAATTTTTCCTGGCTTCCTGCTTTATTAATCGTTGTACCTAAACAACAAAAAACAGCATCCAAACCATCAGGAAGGGAAACTTTTCCCGAACGAAAGTCCTCCCAACTAACTTTGACTACTTCGATAGGAACGTTAGGGTTGGATGTCGACTGAGAATTTCTCGCCCAAACAATCACCTTTTTGATTTGTGGATAAAAAACAAGAGATATTAACACTTGTTTGCCGATTAGACCGGTTCCACCAAGAAGTAAAATTTTCATTTGATCTCCAAACTACGTGCAAGCATGGAATCAGTAAGATTGAGTCTTTCCTGAAACTGGATTCCCGCAATATAATAAACTACATTTTTAATTTTTGAAGTTTGGGCCCACATCACTGTTCCTTCAAAAAACATCCGTTTGGTGCCTTTTGCCCAAACAATACTTCCCAAAACCTGGGACTCAATTTCGTCGCTGAGTAAGTCATCCTCACCCAAAAAACAAAGACCTTCTTCCGAAATATTTCCTAACTTTCCGAAAAGTGTGATCCCTTCCAAATCCAATTGGACCTGAAACTCGGAAAAGTCTCCTGGAGATATTCTTGGAAGCCTTCGTTCACTTTCCATAGCAACAAGGTACAAGAATTCCTATTATTGGAAACGAAAAAAGCAATTTAGAACTGAAAGTAAATGAACGGAACGGAGTTTTCTGGTGTAGCTAAATTTAAGACAAGGAAAAGAATCGGATACAGGGCAAACTCCAAACTGGCGGGGATTTGTTTGCCTTTTCCCTTTTCAAAGATAAAATACCCTATGATATGGCCCAAATACAAAAAGCCAATGATCCAAAGGAAATCCTTCCACATATAAGGACGAATCTGTCCTGACTGAAAAGTGAAAATACCTTGGATGTGAATCCAAGCATTTTCCCAAGTAAGAGAACGAAAAAAAACTGCCCCCAAAAAGAAAATGGAGCTATTGAGAATATTCTGAAAGAGCCAAACAGGAACATTGTACCAATGTTTGGTCTCTGCATCGTTCTTTTTGTCCGGGAACCATTCCTTCCAAACCTCTTCCAAAACATAAAAAACACCGTTGAGTAAACCCCAAAATACAAAAGTCCATTGGGCTCCGTGCCAAACACCACTCACAAACATGGTAAACCAAAGGTTAAACTTTCGTCTTACCGATGTTACCCGACTTCCACCCATAGGAATATAAATATAATCACGTAACCAGGAATTTAAGGTCATATGCCAACGACGCCAAAATCCCGAGACAGATGTAGCAAGAAAAGGTAAATTGAAATTTGTAGGAAGTTTGTAACCAAGCAACATGGCACTTCCAATGGCCATATCAGAATACCCGCTAAAATCCAAATACACTTGGATCCCACCGAGAGCTGCAGCAATTAACAATGCATAGGCGTGATGACCGGCAGGGTCTGCATAAATGGCATCAATAGTAGGGGCTACCATATCGGAAAGGACGGCTTTTTTAAAATACCCCAACATAAAAAATCGGATGGCCACCCGAAACTCAATATCTTCCAGTTTTTTGGGACTATACAACTGGGGCATAAAGGTTCGCGCTGTTACAATTGGACCTGCGACCAACTGAGGGAAAAAACTCACAAACAAGGCAAAACGAATAAAATCCTTTTCGGCTGGAATCTCTTTTCTATAAACATCAATGGTGTAAGACAAAGATTGGAATGTAAAAAACGAAATCCCCGCTGGTAAAATTATTTTTAATACAGGCAAAATCCCAACACCAAACACCGGATTGGTGACTGAGTTGATCGAAGTCACAACAAAATTGTAATATTTAAAAAATCCTAAAATAAAAACTAAGTTTGTGATCAAACTGAAAAGTAAAAGATAGTATCTTACTTTTTCTCTCGATTCGGATGAAAGCCTCAGACCTACATAATAATCAATGGCTGTGGATAGTAAAATGAGAGCACCAAAACGATAATCCCAAGACATGTAAAAGAAATAACTACTAATGAGTAGGAATACATGTAAGATTCTTGTTTCTCTAGATTGATTCGAAAAAATTGCGGGGAATACGTACCAAACCGTAAAAAAAACGAAGAGAAAGAAGACAAAGTATTCAAAATCAGAAAAGATCAATGGGGTTTGCCTTCTATTCAGACCAGGCTCTTTGAAAAAATATGCCTGTCAATCATTTCGGCTTGCAGAGGATAAGAGAATCGCCTATGATATATCTCTAGTTTTTTCACAAAAACGAAGAGGTAAAAAATGAAAAAAATATTAAAAACAGCTCTCGTTGGACTTTTGTCCTTCGGTTTGTTCTCGAATTGTTTTGGAAAATTTGGAGCAGTAAAGGCCGTTTATTCTTTTAATGGAAACATTCAAATTGGAACAGGAAAAGTTGCTGGTTTCTTTCGTTCCCTTTTAATGATTTTCCCACTTTATTTCGCATACGGAATTGGAAGTTTTTTAGACATCGTTGTCTTCAATTTAATTGAGTTCTGGACTGATAAAAACCCAATTGCTATGGCAGAGTACGACTTTGACGGAAAACTTGTAAAAGAATACTCACAAGATGGACAAACCATCACTCTTACTTATACTGAATGGGGTAAAGTTTTGAAAATGGAAGCTCCTACTCAAAAAGGAACTGAGGCTGTGTATTTCCTAAAAGAAAAACCAGAAAAAGCATTCCGTTTGATCAATGGAAAGTATGTAGAAATCCTACAAACTAGCGGACCAATCCTTCCTCCTGCTGGCGTAAAACTCATCTAACTTCCGCATTGCCCCTAATTTTAGGGGCAATCTTTGTCCGATACTAAAAGTATATGAACCGCTTGTTTTTCTTATCCTTCCTTCTACTCCTATCATTGGGATGCGAAACTCCGCAACAGGTCATTACCCCAACATTCCCCACACATTCGGAACAAATCAATTTAAACCGAATTAAGATGATCACAAAATCCGAAGCAGTACATTCAGAATCCAAAGAAGAAAAAAAACCTTTGGCGAAGGAGCCCGGGGTCAGCGTGGACTACTCGGAAAACAAAATCCCCTTCATCCAATTGGATTTATTTTTTGAAGATGCTGGGATTAGCATCATCGAAGAAATCATCGCCGGTACCATCTTAGATCATCATATCATCGTATTGAACCAAAAAGGTGAGATTATCGCCAAACAACCAGTCAACTTTCAAGCCTACGAAATCCTTGAAACCAAAACCGAAGTGATGCGAAACAAGGTCATCGTTGGAGAATCAAAAAAACCGGTGAAAGTAAATAGCACAACTCCTGAAACAAAAATCTCGCGTGAGGCCATCGAAAGACAGTACACTGATCGGGATACTGTTCCACAAGTATTGGAAATTTTAGATGGCAAAGTGCCAAATCCCGGCGAATACATTAGTATCTATTTAGAATTAACCTTTGTTAATCCTCACTTAGAACCAAACTGCGAATCCTATTTTGGAAATTGTTACGCTGCCAAACAAAAATTTTTTGAAGATGTTACTTTGCGAAACCGCAGGGAATTAGACATTCTCCGAAATCGTTATGTAGAAGGAGAAGTGGCTCAATTTCCGAATCTAACCCCTGTCGAACAAGCCGAGTTTAAGACAAACATCAAATCCAAAATTGATTCCACAAACGGAGTGTATGGTCCGAAACATGGATTTACAAAATTCTATTTTAGAGAATGGAACTTGGTTTCTTCCCCTAGATATTTTCGAATTGTATCCGTAAATAAAAATGGAAAACAATTATCGCAAGAAGAACGTCATGAGGATAAAAAACAATCTGAAGATTCCAATGAAAATTCTAAATCAGAAAACGATTCTCATTCTATTTTTGATTCGCCAACTCACTCAAAACACAAAAAAAGAACCATTCCAACCCCCTAACAAAAAATAACGGGTGAAGGCAATCCTATCACCCGCCATTTCTTCCTTAAGCGACCTTCTCTTCTTTTTTTCTTATACTATCAAAGCGGACAGTTGAGGCAATGACTCGAAACTTAGATTTGTTTTCTCCATCCGAAGTTTTCCAGCGATTTTGTTTCAAATTTCCCATCACAGTGACCTTACTGCCTTTCCTTAGGTATTCTACACAGTTTTCCCCAAGTTTTTCCCAGGCTTCTACCTCAAAGAAAGAAACTTCTTCTTTGTCTTTTCCTTCTTGGTGATTGGAGGTGTGGTTGACAGCAACTGTGAAATTAGCCAAAGACTTTCCTCCTGTTATAGTTTTCTCCTCTGGATCAGCGGTGAGATTTCCGTCCAGAATGATGTACGATAGATTTTTCATTTGATTATCCTTAATTCAATTTTGATGGCCATCGGTAGGATGGGTTCTTTTTTGGTGAGATTGGTTTAAAAAAAACGGATCAAACGAAATTAATAAAATCCGATTGTACGCCTACATTTCGGATGGACAATCAAAAGGAATCGGAAAAAAATTTGTCTGTGGGACTGCCCGATTCCGAAATACTCCACCTTTTAACGACAATTAGCCGTGAATTGGTATGTTTGCATGAGCCTGACGGAACATATATTTATGTAAGCCCCAATTCGGAAAAAATCATTGGATACAAATCGGAAGAGCTGATAGGAAAAAATCCTTATGATTATTTTCATCCCGATGAAAAAAGACTCATCCAAGAAAGGTCTCACCAACCCCTACTCCGAGGTGAAGAAAATATCCACTCTACATTTCGTTTTTTGCACAAAGATGGGCGTTACATTTGGCTACAATCTGACAATAGTTTAACGATCCATCCGACTACTGGAAAAAAATACCTTCATACATCTTCCAGAGATATTTCGGAAAAAATAAATACCGAAGCAAACTTAGCTCTTGCGGAAAGGAGATTCAAAACTCTGTTTCATGATTCACCCATAGGTTTGGTTCTTACGGGTGGACATGGTTATATCGATGAAACCAACGAAGCCTTTGCCCGGTTTTTAGGTTACCAAAATTATGAAGTGGTTGGGAAACATTTTACGGAAATTAGTTCGGATGACGGGCTCGAAGAAAATTTAAAGTACAGAGATGAAGTCCAAAAAGGAATCATCGATAACTATTCCATTGAAAAACAATACATTCATAAATCGGGAAAAAAAGTTTGGGCCTATCTCACTGTAACAGTGTTACGAGATGATTTGGGACACCCCATCCATTACCTGGCACAAATCATTGATATCAACGAAAGAAAAAAAAATGAAACTCTGCTCCGAGAAAAAAATGATCGCTTAAGGGCTGCAACCAATTCCTATTTAACACAAAATAAACAACTACAAGCATACAACCAAATCATTTCTCATCATTTGCGTGCACCCGTGAGTAATTTAAGAAGTCTTCTTGATTTGATGAAAGAATCGGACCAATTAAAAGAAGTGAAAGAAATCGAATCCCATTTAGAAAATGTTACAGAGAATTTAGAAACCGTTCTTTCCGAACTTATCACCACCTTAAAAATCCAAAATTCAGACCAGTTCCAACCAGAACCTGTCAACATTCAGTTATCATTTGACAACGTACTCCGATTGTTGAACGGGGAAATCAAAAGCAAACAGGCGGAAGTTCAATCCAATTTTTCGGGCGCGAACACTGTATACTTTTCCAAGGATTTTTTAGAAACCATTTTCCTCCACCTCCTCGGTAACTCCCTTCGTTACGCAGACCCGAACCGAAAGTTACGAATTTCCGTCGAATCCTTTCCCATCGGAACCCAAACCGCAATTTCCTTTTCCGACAATGGGATTGGGATCGATTTAGAGCGGTACGGAGACCAAATTTTTCAGCTTAGGAAGACTTTTCATCGTCATATCAGTGGGAAAGGTCTGGGGTTATTTTTGATCAAATACAAAATGGAATCGGTCGGAGGAAGGATTGAAGTGCGCTCCAAACCTGGAGAAGGTGCTACCTTTCTTATGTACTTTCCAGAAAGGAGTGATGCAGAATGACTCCTAAAATTTGTGTGATCGATGATGATACAATTTATCAATTCACAACCAAAAAGATCATTTCCAACGCTGGAATCAAAGAAGATGTTTTATTGTTTTCGGATGCTGAAAATGCACTCGAGTTTTTCCATAAGGAATCTCAAAACAAAGACAAACTCCCTGACATTATCTTTCTAGATATCAATATGCCATTTATGGATGGTTGGCAATTTTTAGATGCCTATGGAAAGATTTCACCAACATTTCCCAAACCCATTGTCATCTTTCTTGTCAGTTCCTCCGTTGATGAAGCCGATACGGACCGTGCTGCCAAAATTCCCATGATCTCTGGATATATCTTCAAACCATTTACGAAAGAAAAACTTTTGGATTCTTTGGCCCACCTCCAATCTTAGCTTGTCATCTTTTTATTTTTGATATAGAAATGGACGCACCCCTTATGGATCAGATACTTACTTGGATAGAAGCCCATCCCCTCTCCTCCACTCTGATTGGAATGTTCGTATTTCTTGTACTTGTCTTCCTCCGAGACATCACTCAAAAAACGCACACGATTCAGAGGAACTTTCCCATTGTTGGTCGTCTCCGTTATTTTTTAGAAATGATCGGGCCGGAACTCAGACAGTATTGGGTGGCTCATGACAAAGAGGAACGTCCTTTTGATCGAACAGAAAGAAGTTGGATTTATGCCACAGCCAAAGGACAAAACAATAACTTTGGATTTGGAACTACCGAAATCCAATACGAACCTGGATATCCCATCATCAAACACAAAGCCTTCCCTTATCCAGAAGCAAAGGCTTATATCCACAACCAAGATCCAAGTTGTATTCCTTGTTTAAAGATCATTGGACCCAAACGCAAATTTCCATACAGACCATATTCGATTGTTAATATCTCTGCTATGTCTTTTGGTTCTCTTGGTAAAAATGCTGTTATGGCACTCAACAGAGGAGCAAGAGATTCTGGCGCCTATCAGAACACAGGTGAAGGTGGACTCAGCCACTACCATATGGAAGGAGCTGATATGGTTTGGCAAATTGGAACTGGATACTTTGGCGCAAGGGACCATTCTGGAAAATTTAGTTTGGATGTCTTAAAGGAAAAAGTCGGCAAAAATCCTTGTATTAAGATGATCGAAATCAAATTATCTCAAGGCGCCAAACCAGGGAAAGGTGGAATTCTTCCTGCAAAAAAAGTAAATGCTGAAATTGCGGCCATTCGCCATGTGGAAGAAGGAAAAGATTGTATCTCACCTAACTCACATAATGAATTTACAAATGTTAAAGAACTAGTCCAGTTTATAGAAAAAATTGCATCCGGTACAGGACTTCCTGTTGGAATCAAAAGTGCTGTCGGAGAAATTGAATTCTGGGAAGAACTTGCACATGAAATGAAACAAAGTTCGTTAGGGCCTGACTTCATCACCATTGATGGTGGAGAAGGTGGAACAGGAGCCGCTCCCTTAACCTATGCCGACCATGTGTCCTTACCTTTTAAAATTGGGTTTCAAAGAGTGTACACTCTCTTCCAAAAAGAGGGATTGTCCGAACAAATTGTTTGGATTGGATCAGGAAAACTCGGTTTTCCAGACCGAGCTGTGGTTGCGATTGCCATGGGTTGCGACCTCATCAATGTGGCAAGAGAAGCTATGTTGTCCATTGGTTGCATCCAAGCACAAAAATGCCATACTGACCATTGCCCCGCAGGCGTTGCGACCCAAAACTGGTGGTTACAACGAGGGGTGGATCCGGAGATCAAAGGGAAACGCGCAGCAAAGTACATCCAAGGATTTCGCAAAGAACTCTTAAGTTTGGCTCATTCTTGTGGTTACGAACACCCTGGTCAATTCACCGGCCAAGACATAGAAATCAGTATGGGAATGAATCGATACCAAACCTTAGAAGGATTACTCGGTTACAAACGTGATGAAGTAAAATTTACAAAACTTCAGGACTACACTGTATTTCCGAAACGACAAGCCTAAATGAAGAAACTCTTTCTTTTTCTTATCTTATTCCACCTCAGTTGTCTTTCAGAGGAAAGGAATGTAAAAGCAGAAGCAGAGAAAGGATTTTTAGACCTAAGCCATCATTCCTTTGTGAACGAACCCTTTGTTGTTTTGAATGGGGAATGGAAATTCTTTTGGAATACGTCTCCATTACAAATAAAAGAAACTGATTCCGATTTATTCCTTAACCTTCCGAAACATTGGAACGGATACAAAATGAATTATGGTTCCCTTGGTGGATTTGGACATGCTAGTTTTAGGATCAAATTAAAACTAGCAGACAACAAACAAGAGACCATGGCCCTGACTGTCCCCGAACAGGACACTTCGTACGCTATTTATGCCAATGGAAAGTATTTAGGTGGATCGGGAAAACCTGGACCCAATCCAAACGAATACATTCCACAAGTTAAATCGACAGTGGTCGTATTACCACAAAGTCCAGAAATCACGATCGATCTCTATGTTGCAAATTATGTACATAGAAAAGGAGGGATTTGGAACGATATAGTCATTTCCAATTACACTAAAGCAGAAAGTCGACTCACCAAACGAAAGATCAACGAAACCATGTTGTCATCCATTCTTGCCTTTGTTGGTTTTTTCTTTTTAGTCATGTATTTCTACAATCGCGATGGAAAACATACAATCGGTATCTTTTTGTTTTCACTGGCCGTATTACTTAGAACCATTTCAACTGGAGAACGAATTCTAATAGAATTTATAGATGTTCCCTATTGGATATTGTTACGCCTAGAATACCTTTCTTGGTATTGGTCAGCTCCTCTTTTATATCATTATTTTTATACAATTTTCCCCGAAGATTTTTCGAAACGAATGGGGGCATTCTTTTATACTCTTTCCTCTATTTTAACCGTTGGCCTTTTGTTACCGCCAGTGTATTTTACGGAAACTGCATCCATCTACCCCATCGCATTTGTGGCAAATGGAATCATTATATTTATTTATTTATACCGAGCTTATACAAAAAAACGGATGGAATCCAAACCATTGTTATTCGGAATGCTTTTGGTTCTTGCTGCTGCTACCAATGATGTCCTGCATGCTGAATCTTATATCCATACGATGTATGTTGCCCCCGCAAGTGTCGTAATATTCGTTTTTTTGCAAGTTATGACCTTTGGGCGAATCGTTCGCCAAACAATGACAAAAACTCTAGAGTTTGCGCAAGAACAGAAACAACTTAGTAATTCCTTCAGTCGCTTTGTTCCAACAGAATTTTTGTATCACTTAGGCAAATCCGATATCCGGTATGTAGACTTAGGTGACCAAGTACAAAAAAGAATGACCATTCTGTTTGCCGACATTAGATCATTTACCGAATTTTCAGAAACACTTACACCAAAAGAAAACTTTGATTTTTTAAATAGTTACCTCCAAAGAGTTGGCCCCATCATTCGACACAACAATGGGTTTATCGATAAATTTATTGGCGATGCGGTGATGGCACTCTTTCCATATGACATCAATGATGCGGTAAAAGCGGCAGTCGAAATGCAAGATGCCATTCGTATTTATAACGGTCACAGAGCCAATTGTGGATACATCCCCATCGAAGTAGGAATTGGAATCCATACAGGAAACCTCACCTTAGGAATCTTAGGTGAACATAAAAGAATGGAAGGAACCGTTATCTCTGATGCAGTCAACCTCGCATCCCGCATTGAAGGAATTACCAAACTCTTTTCTTCTCGTATTGTCATCAGTGCAGATACCTTTATCGAAGCATCGGAAGGACTTGGTTACCACTACCGATTGCTTGACCGAGTGGCAATCAAAGGAAAAACAGAATCCGTTTTCGTTGTAGAAGTTTTAGATGGATATGAACCAGACAAAGCATCAAGGCTTATCTCGATCAAAGACGAATACACTTTGGCCCTGGATGCATTCCGCAGGGATGATTTTAAAGAAGCCATTGATGGGTTTTCTAAATTATTAGATAAAAACCCCGATGATTCGGTCTCGAGGTTATTTTTAGAACGTTGTCATGAAGCCAAAGAAAGAACAAAGATGGAATTTGGATCTTAGTTCTTTTTTTGTTTCCAGAAATACCCAAACCCCAATAAAAAACCAAAAACAACAACTCCAATTGCCAAATAAGGTTCTGCGAATGAAACCGATCCGCAAGCCACAATTCCCAATCCAAGGGCAATGCCAGGTAAAACAGGATAAAAAGGAGCCTTGTACGGCCTTGGCATCAAAGGTTCTTTTTTTCGCAAAACAAAATAAGAGATTAAACTGAATAGATACATCCCACAAGCACCTAATGCAGAGATGGTGATAAGTTCTGCTGTGTCTAAAAAACTCATACAAAAAATCCCAAGAACCCCTCCACTTAAAGCAGCATTTTGCGGAACAAGGGAACCTTTGCTTAGCTTAGAAAGATAATTGGGTAAATAACCTTCTTTGGCCATCGCATAAATCAATCGAGAGTTTCCAAGTATGATTCCAAATAAAGAAGCAACTAAACCAAACAAACCGATAAAGGTAAACACAAAAGGCCAAATCTGATCTTTACCGTATAACTTTTGTAATACATAAGACAAGGGATAATCTAATTCAGAGATTTCTTTTGTATCAACAACTGCTGCCGTAAATACGAAAATAAATCCCGCCAAACAAAGTAGAGTGAAGATTCCCGCAGTATATCCAATGGGTATATCACGTGCGGGGTTTCTCACTTCTTCTGCGGCCAAGGCCACTCCTTCCACAGCTAAAAAAAACCAAATGGCAAAAGGAATGGAAAGAAAAACAGAACTCCAAACAATCGAATGAACGTTTGGTAAATTAGGTAGTTTTTCAAATGATACATGCGGTGTTAAAAATGCCAAATACAACAGAAGTCCAAATACTGCGACGAGTGTCACCAGAAGTTCAAATCGAGCTGTTTGTTTGATTCCTGTTAAGTTGATTAATAATAACAAACAGAACATAACGATACCAGCACCAAACGCAGGTATAATGGGAAATAGAAAATGAATGTATCCCCCAAGGGCCGAAGCAATGGCAGGTGGGGCTAACAAAAATTCAACAAGAACTAAATAACCTGTGACCAGTCCAAACAAGTCTCCTAATGCCCGTTTAGCATAAGCAGATGGGCCACCAGATTGTGGAATGCTTGCTGCAAGTTCTATAAAACATAGAGCAAAGAGTACGTAAAAAGTGGCCACAAGAACAACCGCAAAACCAAATTCCCAAAAACTCGCCTTGGACCATCCAAAGTTCCAACCAAAATAATCACCCGAAATGACAAGTCCCACAGCAATGCCCCATAAATGAACAGAATGTAGAACTTTATGCATTTTTTGATCTTCTTTCATCCTACCTGCTTGCTCCCAAGTCCTTCTTTCGTAAAAGGAAACGTGATGGAGACTAAATCACAATTAAACAATGCAATATACTAATTTATGGGCTTAACCTGAGGCAAGTTCTTTCAAACTCCGAATGGAGAATGTTTGGTGGCTTCCACTTCTTTTCCAAATCGCTCCCAATTTCTCGAAGTATTTCTGCTAAACGGGAAAATTCGGTATTGCAAATGATTCTAAATCCTAATAATATAGGGAAAATGCTAGAACGGACCTTCATTATGCGAAACAAACACTTAGCTTTCATTGTATTTATTTTTTGTATCATCTCCCCATTGGCTGCTGTCCAAACAATTCTCTTGAAACAAGGAAAGTCCATCAAAGGTGTGATCACCAATCAAAATGTGGATAGTGTGGAAGTAGACACACAAAACGGAAAACATATGGTGATTTCCAAAAAAACCGTTTTAAAGATTATCTACAAAGACGTTGCGGAATCTGAAGAAGAAATCATCCGTAGAGAAGAAGAAGAAAAAAGAAAATCCGAAAAAGAAAAAGCCATCGCCGCCAAACAAGAGGAGATTCGTAAACGCAGAGAAGAATTAATGCGACAAGAATCAGAAAGAAAAATGAACCAAGAAGGTGGTGAAGTGGTTACCCATAGCCTACGTGATTCCTTTGTACTTGGATCTGTTGCCGATGGCAATATGATCACACTTGCACCTGATTCAGCAAAATGCCAGTCTTACCAATCCTATCCAGAGTACTTTTGGTTGTTTGGTGCTCTCCGTTTCAAAGAACCAAATTGGGATGTATTACTTCCTAAAGACAATCGTCCCGTTCGCATCAAACAAACATCCACTTGGGGAGACATGGCAATTACACTCCTTGGCGGATTCCTGATCACAATCACACGTAAAACCATTGTCGTTGATGTTTGTGAAGGAAGCGGTTATCGTATGGTGTCTGACTCAGAAATCAAACGCATCAAAGATGAAGCTGTTGAACAAATCAAAACAGAACAAGAACTGAAAGAAGCGGAAGAAAAATACGAGTTAGAACAACTTGAAAAAGATTTAGAAACTCTAAAGAAGAGAAGATAATCGAACAGGTCGACTGAAATGAAATCTACTTACCTTCAAGTAATACCAGCAATGCGATTCAAAATGTCGATTGGATTGTTATTTCTATTGTTTTCTTTTTTTCAAAACTGTTATTTCAATCCGGTTGTAAATGGGATTTTGAATCCAGTAGAAAAGGAAGCAGATAGTTCCTTGGCCGCACTTGGATTGGTTGGACTTGATAGTCAATCAATTACCGTTAGCATATCGGGCCAAATCAAAAGATTAGGCATTGCATTTGCTGGCACAGAAGTCAAAGTAATTGGTCCATCTTTTTCTTCTAAAGATATGGCGAATTCTTCAACAACAAATGAAGCAGGTAGATTCTATCTAAATGTTTCAACAGGGCTGGTGACTTTGCAATTTTCTGATTCTGGTACAATTGTAAATATACAAATAAGCATTACCCCATTCTCTGCATCAGTTATCTCTATTGACAATATTAACTATTCGATACAAAACTTGGATGTTTATTTCCCTGGAGAGGAACCTACCGTTTATTTAGAATTAATCTCATCCATGCCATATGATGGTTTACTAATCGATGATAGTAACTATAGTACGATTACCTCAACAGGATTTAAATTTAAATTTTCTGAAGATGTAGAATATCCATCTAATCCGCCCCTTTGGCTAGCTGAAAATTTTATAACAAATCCATCCATTACCTTTGAAACAGCGATTATTTCCAAAACTGATGTGACGCTCCCCCTTGCTAGTTCATTAACTCAATTCACCCCTTACACAATTAATTTGAACTCTGGTATCAAAACTGCTACGGGCAAGACGATCAAGCAGACAACTATTTTGTTTTTTGTTGGACCATTATCCTTATAATAAGGGACGCTTTCCATTACCCATATACTGAAACTTATGAATTTCAACCATATCGACACCAAACTTTATCAATAAATTTCTTGCCAAACATTCCGGATTTTTATATAATTTGACTCTTGGGTTCTGAAACCTAAAAGAAATTCCCGTTTCCGCAACTATCCTTTCTTTTTCTGGAGAAATCATATGAAACCACGACCTAGTTTATCAACATTTTCGATGATTTTAGGTTTATGGATGGTGCTCGGAAATTGTTATTTCAATCCAGCGGTGCAACTGGTTGTGAATCCAGAAATCACAGAAGAGACCAACCCTGCAACTCTGCTCGGGGTAGCGTCCGTACTTGCTGCTCCGAAAACCGTCCAAATCACTGGCCAGATCGTTGATGCAAATGGTGTAGCCGCAGTCGACGCAACTCTAACAATAGTTAGCCGAACTAATCAACTAGAGGGCCTCACGAATACAATGTTATTAAATGAAGGAGGAAGGTTTTATTTGATTTTAAGCACAGGAGAAACAACGATTCGTGTAGACCAATCAGGTAGTGAATTGTTTACGTTTACTATTTCAATTCCATTTCCTGGATCATCAATGATCACAAATAAGTCACTAAGTGGCCCAGACGTATTGAATGTAGAATTTTATGAAAAAGGAATCACACCGGCATATTTGGATCTGATCTATTCAACCCCATATGATAAAGCAATCCTTACCAACTGGCCAACATTGGTGATAGTCACTTTCTCTGAAGATTTGGAAAATCCATCGGATATGCAAATCTTTTTGGATTCAAATGTCATCACAAACCCTCCAATTTCATTTGATGGTTCTTTTTCATCTGTATCAAATAATGTTCTCCAAATCTATAACTCTTCCAATTTTTCGATAGGAACCAATACATTCACTTTTGGACCTGGTATCAAATCTGTGACAGGAAAAAGTTTATCTCCAAAAACGATTACTTATATTTGTAACTTTCCTTGTAATGGCTCATGAGCGAAAAGTCAATTGCTTCGCATACAATTCTTTTCTGACTTCTAAACACATACTTGACAACTCTCTGAGTTTCGTTTAATTTCTCTAGATCGTGAAATTTCCACTTCGATCAAAAACCAATTTCTTTCCTAAATTCATTTTTCCTTTGCTCATTCCATTTCTTTTGGTCTCTCTTTGCTTTCAATGTTCCCCGTCCAATGAGGAGCCCATCGACACACTTGTCGCCAAAGTCCCAAACCCAAAAACAGTTCGAAACAGTTGGGTAGAAGACAGTGCCGGTGTTTTAACAGACACCGCGTCCATTGACCAAATGATCAATGCAGAAGAAGCAAACTCTGGAGTAGAAATTGCGGTAGTGACTTTGCCAACCATCGGAAGTTATGTACCAAAAGACTTTGCTGTTGCACTTTTCAATCACTGGAAAATTGGGAAAAAAGGAAAAGACAATGGAATTCTGATTTTACATGTGATCGACCAACGTCGTATAGAAATTGAAACTGGGTATGGGATGGAAGGTGACCTTCCTGATGTCACTGTCAAACGAATCATCGATACATACACCATTCCTTCCTTTAAAGAAGATAACTTTCAAAAGGGACACGCGGACACTGTGTCCGCCATTATCACTAAATTAAACCATCCGGAGTTAGCAGTAGAAGATTTAGTTTCGAATACAACCGGAACCGACTATGCTGCTGATGCCAGTGCCTATCCTTCAAATAACGATACACCAAATGAATCAAAAAGAACGGACGAATACGATTACCAAGGAAAATCCTATTCGCAACTAACAGATGATGAGAAACGAATTTTAGAAGAAACCGTTGAAAGATACAATACCACTAGTAATTATTTTTTAAACGATGAAGAATCAAGGCTTTTAAACGAAAAATTTACCGAACTGGAAAAAATCGAAAAAGAAGAATCACTTCGTAATAAAAAATATTTTATATTTGGATATCTTGCCCTTTTTGTATTTTTAAATTTATTTCAAAGGGTTGTGGTTTGGTTTACACCTTCCCCTACTGCAAAGTATCATATCGTCCACAAAACCGATTTCATTTTGTTTTATGGAATTGTGATTAGTCCTGTCATCATTGCCATCACTCTTCTTTCTTTGGTATTGGATGATGCCTTGTTTCCAGTATCAATCTTTCTCATCATAGGCAGCATTATAATATTTTTTATTTTTTGGGGCGACTTACGAATGCGTAAGTTAATGGAACGTTTGCAATCCATTCGAAATATTCCCAGAAAATGCAAAAAATGTGGAACGACAATGACAAAACTTTCTGAAGAAGCAGATAACAAACATTTGTCGGAAGGACAGGTATCTGAAGAAATTGTCAATTCGATTGATTATGATGTTTGGGTATGCCCAAGTTGCCATTCCAATGCCATTTTAAAATTTCCGAACATCAATCCAGAATACATTCACAAAGGAACTTCTTTTCCAAAAATTAAATCTTGTCCTGAATGTAAGTTTGAAACTTTTGTTTGTAGATCCAGCCGTATCCTTTCGGAAGCAACTTATAGCAGTTCTGGTAAAGTGGAAGTGAAACGAACCTGTGCCCATTGCAAACACAGTGCCACCGAATACGAAACCATTCCCAAAAAACAAAAGAGTTCCTCCGGCGGTTCCTCTGGCGGCGGTGGGGGTGGT